>LJZT01000083.1 GCA_001314905.1 Phormidium sp. OSCR | reverse complement strand
ATCTCCGGCGTTCCCTCGTCCGTTTTCCTCAACATTGGTGGATACGGTGGCGTTGTTGGAGAACACCACCCGGTCAGTGGCGTCCACGGTCACGGTTCCTGCGTCTCCTTCGCCAAAAGTCCTCGAAGACAGTTGGGTGTTGTCCCGCACTTCTACAATCCCGGCCGTGACGCGGACGTCCCCGGCGTTGCCCCGTCCGTCTCTCTCAACATCGGTGAATACTTGTCCATTGGAGAACACTACCCGGTCAGTGGCTTCTACGGTCACGGTTCCCGCGTCTCCCTCAGCGAGGGTACTCGAATCGAGGAACGCGCCATCTCGCACTTCGACTGTCTCGCCCATGAGAGTGATGTTACCGGCATCTCCCTCACCCGAGGTACTCGAAGAGAGGAACGCCTCCTGACTGACTATCACTGTCTCGCCCATGAGAGTGATGTTACCGGCATTTTCCTGACCCTCGGTACTCGAGGAGAGGAACGCCTCTTGGCTGACTCTCACTGTCTCGCCCGTGAGAGTGATGTCACCGGCATTTCCTGTCCCGCCTGTGCGACTAACGTTACCAGTATTTCCCTCACCCAAGTTAGTCAAGTTACCCGAAAAGAGGAACGCCTCTTGGCTGACTCTCACTATTTCGCCCGTGAGAGTGATGTTACCGGCGTCTCCCTGACCTGAGGTACTTGAACCGAGGAACGCGCCATCTCGCACTTCCACTATTTCGCCCGTGAGACTGACGTTTCCGGCATTTCCTTGACCTGAGGTCTCTGAAAGGAGAAACGCGCCATCTCGCACGTCTACTATTTCGCCCGTGAGAGTGACGTTTCCGGCGCCTCCCTCACCCAAGGTACTCGAAGAGAGGAACGCCCCTTGGCTGACTCTCACTGTCTCGCCCGTGAGAGTGACGTTTCCGGCGTCTCCCTGACCTGAGGTCTCTGAAGAGAGGAACGCCCCTTGGCTGACTCTCACTGTCTCGCCTGTGAGAGTGACGTTTCCGGCGTCTCCCTGACCTGAGGTCTTTGTAATTAACTGAGCGTTGTCGCTCATTTCTACGATGTTAGCTGTCACCCTGACATTGCCACTGTTACCTCGTCCAGTCTCCTCAACGTCGGTGAACACAGCGCTTTCAGAGAAAACAGCACGATCAGTAGCTTCAACTGTGACCGTTCCTGCATCTCCCTGTCCAAAGGTACTTGCATCTAACTGAGCGCCATCGCTCATCTCTACGACGTTGGCGACGACGCGAATATCGCCTGCATTGCCCACCGAATTCTCTGCAACGCGATTGATGATGGAACTGTTGGACAGGGTCAGTTGTCCGGTAGCGTTGAGTTCGATATTTCCTGAGTCTGTGTCGGGAACTCCCAATCCTTCGGCAATGCCAGCCTGTACTAAACTGTTGCTGATGGTAATGTCGGAGCCGTCGATCGCCATCTCACCGCCAATGCTGTCAACGACGGTAATATAGGCATTGTTAGTCAGGGAAATTGGCGATCGCCCCAGGTTGTCAGGAAACTCCCATCCGCTCAGTTGCCAGATCGGCCCTGACTGATGAGAGGACAAGGTAATGGTTCCCGTCTCGCTGACGCCTCCGAGGGCGACTTGTCCTCCAGGAGCTTCTAGTTGAGCGCCATCAAGGGCGATCGCACCCCCAAGCAAGGCCAGGGTTGCCTGTTCGGGAACTGCCAAAACGGCCTCAGTTGCCTCAATAGCCCCCGGACTGTTGCCAAATTGCACGCCCACGGGAACGCCGACGGTCAACAGGGGGGGCGATTCGGGGGCGGTTGCGCTAAATCGACTGCCATCTCGGAACACCAGGCTATTGGCGGTACTGGCAAAAAATGACCCGTTGACATCTAACGTCGCGTTTGGCCCAAAAACAATGCCGTTGGGATTGAGGAAAAATAGGTTCGCGGCACCGTTGACACCGAGTACCCCATCGATGTTGGATAGATTGTCCCCGGTCACTCGTGTGAGAATGTTCTCAATGTTGACTGGGTTATGGAAATAGACGGCTTCGGCGCTATTGACGTTGAACTCTTGAAAACTGTGGAAGAGGTTTGAGCCACGCATGGCCCCACCTTCAATCAGGGTGGTGGCACTGTCAAGATCGGGAGTCACGATGGAGGCGTCACCGCCTAAAGTGCGATCGGGTATGATTTGCGCCAGGAACGGCTCATCTAAAGTCCGGGAGAGGCCCTTAACCGTCGGGGAAATCCTGCCTTCCGATGCGGCGTAAACAGGGGGGGGAACTGACAAGGGTCGTTGTCAAAACAACGAACCCGAGTCGAACCCAGCCCCCAGGTTGAGGCTTGATCATGTTAAATCCTCAATCCGAGCTTGTAATTCTTCGATGCGTTCGGTGTCGTTGAGGCGTTCGTAACCGCTTTGGGCTTCCATGAGCAGTTCGATCGCCGCCTGGGGTTGCTCTAACAGGACTTTGACTTCGGCTAACCCTGAGCGAGCATCGGCCAGTCCTTGAATCTCCTCGTTGGCGGTGGCGATCGCGATCGCCTGTTCATACCGCGCCTCGGCTAACAGGTTCAAACCAACATAACGATAGATATCTCCCAAAACCTGATACACCTCTAGGGTTTGGGTTCCCGAGGCCACAAACGGCTCTAATATCTCGATCGCCTCGGCGAGTAAATCGTCTCGAATATAAATATCGGCAATGGCTAGGGCTTCGGTTTCTTCAGGAAAGCCTTGTTCGCGAATCTGAGCAATATCGGCAGCAACGAGTTCTAAATCCTCGGGATACAACACCTCAAACGTCGCCGTTTCAGACCCCACATCGAGCTGGGATGAGGCGCCGGTATCGGCTTCAACGATGACGCGATAGTCCACTCCTGGGGTCAAGGCGGGAGTTCCAGGATACTGGACCTGAGTCCCGCTGACCTCGGTTTCCCAGTTCACATCAGAACCAATGACTTGCACGGTATAGCGGCTGGCCCCAGCCACAGGATTCCAACGCAGCATCGGTTGAGAGTCTGAAATCACGGTGCGGCGCGGCGTGGTGACATAGGGAAGATTGGCATCAATACCACCGAGGGTGTTATCGCTTTGGCGTCCCACCCTCAAGCTGAAGCCGCCATCAGGAGGACAGCCCCAAACCACACCCCGCTCGATATTGGAATTCATCGTCCAGGTGGTCGTCAAGTCTGAGCAGCGAATGCGGACTTGAGCGCCCCCTGCTGTCCGCACGAGATCGCCAATGTTTAAGCGCATTCCTCCACGAGCGGATTGATATTGGGATTGTCCTGAACGTTTGATTTGGGCTGAACCGTTCACGTCCACCAGTAAAAACTCTGAAGCTCCCGCTGGGGCGGTGTTGAAAGCCCCAAGGCCAGTAAAGTCGAAGCGAATACCAAGTTCCTATACAACATTATTGGTGTTTTGTCAACCTTTTTAAGCAATTTTTCACTAAAAACGAGCAAAAACTTCAAACTCATTCTGTAGCCAGAATGATCATCGACGGAGAGACGCCTTATCTCGGGCCGCCTCGGTTGGGCTGGTTTCGGGTCCGAGACAACCCGAAGCCTGAGCGAAATGCTTGGATTGTCTGAGAACGTTCCATCTAATTCACCCTCTGTTATAACCGATAAATAACAAATGTCACGTTAAGTCTCAGGTTGATTTTTAGAGGATAGTCACGCCATACAGTTATGGATTCCACTATCCCTAAAAAATGAGCAACGACTGTAGAATCAGGGTTAACCCTTAGCCATCTGGAGCGATTTCCTCAGTGGGCGCAGCAGACGAATCAGCGTCCTCAGATTCCGCTGGAGACAGTCGCTGGCGGGCCAGATCCAGCCAAGTATCTTCTTCAGGATTCAGTCCCCGAGCCAAGGCATAACACTGTTGCCATTGCTCTAAAACCGCCGCAGGCTCTTTGTTTTGAGCTTCTAAAGCCTGGGCTAACAAGCAGTGAGGGGCGGCCGCTTGAGGGTTAATCTCCAGTGCTTTCCTGAGTTCGCTCTCAGCTTCAAGGGGTCGATCTTGCCTCAACCGCGCCCAGCCAAGATTCTTTAAAAAGACATATTCGATCGCCTGAAGACTCCCTGACGAACAGTATTTAATCTCGATATTGTCGCGATTTTCGAGTTTTAACTGTCCCTGTCTCAATAACGTCGCCGCTCCCGTATAATCTTCAGACCGAACAATATAAAGACGAGCCAAGTTATTATAGGCTTCGATACAGTCTCCGAGCAACGCCACCCGATATTCAGCTTGGGCTTTATCAAATTCGAGTAAGTCTTCATAAATGTTTCCTAAGCGGAAATGAGCTTCCATATTGTTGGGATCGAGTTCTAAGGCTCGTTGGAACTGAGCTAAGGCGAGGGTGGTTTGAAACTGCCGTTGAGCGGCGATCCCCCGTCGGACGTAAAACCGGGCGATGTTGGGTAAATAGGCTTGGAATCCCAATAATCCCAAAAAAACAGCCAGAGCCAGTGTTAATTTAGCTTCATGCCATAAATATTTGGGCAGATTGAACCCCGTCAGCGATCGCTCGATGATCTGTTGGCCCACTTTACTCAAGGGCGCACCAGCGGCCAAAAGAGCAATCAGGCCCTGTCCGATGGTGGCAAAGGCCCCGATCGCATCAGGGCCACCCGCCAAGAAGCGAGAGGAAATCGCCGCAACTAGGGCAAAATTTGAGGTCAGGATGGGAACCGTTAAGAGTTCCCAGAGCCAATTAAAGGTATCCCAGGGGTGAATCTCCTCGGGGGGCTGAATATACCACCACCAGGCTGACTCGGGGGGATCAATTAGGTCACAAAATTTGTCTAAGGGCAGGGTTTTGGCAATGAGTCCCCCCTGTTCGCTGAGGCGTTCATCGAGGGAAATCAGCCGCAGAGCCGCCTGTGTGGAGGGGGGATGCTCTCGGCTGACTTGGGTTTGAATTTTGTCCCGTAGTAGTAAAAGCTGCAAGCAGGTATCAGCAGCCGGCGATCGCTCCTGCTCCTCACTCTCTTCAAGCTCTTGTAAGGCGCGCTCATACTCCGTTAAGGCTTGCTCTAAGGCCCCACTAACGTCATCCTTAAACTCCAACCGACTCATCTCCGACTAAAGTGAAAAAGGTTATCCCATCCAATTTAACCACTTAACATCGGAGTGGCTAGAGAGCAACGCAGCCGGAGTGTCCATCATACTGAGTGGCTAGAGTGGGACACCATTACTAGGAGACCATCTGAGTGAAGGCCGCTTCCATCTCGCGGGCGAATTGCTCAGTATCCCAGAGGGGGGAGTAGGCGCGAGACTGACGTAAGCGCCAAGCGATATCCTCTCGTAGAGGGCGATCGCAGCCCAAACGCACCCCCCAATCGACGTATTCCGCCGCATTGGTGGCAATTCCCTCAGCAATTCCTGCCTGTTGCAGAAACTCAGCACTATGACGACTGGCGAACTGTTCCCCCAACTGCGTCACCACAGGAATCCCCATCCAGAGGGTTTCGAGGGTGGTTGTGGCGCCATTATAGGGGAACGTATCCAACACCACATCGGCCAAACTGAGGTTGGCCCGGTGACTGGCTTCGGTGGGATCATCGGGGAGAAAGCGCAGTTGCTGGGGGTTCACGCCTTCAGCTTCGGCGAGTTCGCTGAAAAAGGCTTCTAGGGAATGGCGATCGCTGTAGAGGCCCTTAATCAGAAAATAGCTATTGGGAACCTGTTTGAGAATGCGCAGTTGCGATCGCCCATTCTCAGGATGTCGTTTAGCCCCGGTTTGGGAACTCAGATACACCACCGCATCGGCGGGAATCTCCAAATCCTCTCGTCGTCGTGTAGGAACCCCCACCTCAAAGCCATCCACAGCGATGAAACTGCCCGGTAGGCGCTGGATTTGGCTGCCATAGTAGGTTTGGGCCGATTCCGGCAGGAGGCGATCGCTGACCAAAAAATAGTCAATCGCCGGCAACCCCGAGGCATCAAACCCCAACCATGTCGCCTGAACCGGGGCCGGTTTCAGGGCTAACACCGCCGTCGCCTTCGAGGAGGTGAGACTATCGAGATCAATCAGCAGATCTAACGCATCCTGGCGAATCAACTGGGCAATTTGGGGAATCTGGAGTTGAGAACAATCGCGAAAATGGCTCACCGACTCAGCAATCTCTTGTTGAATCCCATCTCCCGTCTGTCGCAGGGAATAGGCAAACACCTCTAACTGGGGATGATGCGACTTGAGAAGCCAACGCAGCAAATAACCGACGGAGTTGCGGCGCAAGGAGGCGGAGAGATAGCCAACTCGTCGCAATTGGCCCGATTTTGGCGGCGGTTCACTGAATCCGAACTGTTCGCGAACCTTCCCTTGCAGAAATCCCGACACCTGACACCGCAAGCGATGGAGTTTTTGGGGATTATCCTCGAGATAGGGAAGAAAGGAGGTGACGGCGAAGCCTTGGATAATATCGGGGAGTTGCAAAGGGGGCTGTGTTGCCACTAATTCCTCGATTAACTTTTCTAGGGTATGATGAACCCTTAACGCCCGTTGAAAGCCGTCCCCAGTGGTGAGTAGACAACGCAGTAGCAGATAATGCGCCGCGATTTTTTTGGGGAGATCCGGGGCGCGATCGCAAAATATCTCAGCGTAATGGCTGCCCCGTTCATACTCGCCCTGTTGCTGATAAAGATTAATCAACGCCACTAATACCGGGATATTGTCCGGTTGTAACTGATGCCAAAGTCGGGCGATCTCAATTAAACTCCCATTAGGACGTTGTGTTCCTTGCAAATCCGCTGCCGCCAATTGAAAAAACTGGCGCAGTAGTGGCGATCGAGGTGGCGCTGTCTCTACGGTGGTTTGAATTAACTCACTCACCCCCTCCTGGGCAAAATCCAAGGGCCAGAGGACGGTTAACAGTTGTGACCTCTCCTTATCACTGATTTTGTTATTTGACAAGTATTCAATACAATTCTTAAACAAATTGTCATCAACCTGGCCGGCTTCGATCAACTCAATCACCGACAGCACTGGAAATCCTCGTTCCTCACTCACCCGCTTGAACTCCTTTAATGATAATGATTGACGATAGATTGATACATTTGTTCGACCTCTCGGGTGAACTGACGCGCATTCCAGAGGGGGGCCGTGCGACGATTGCGCAGGAGTTGCTGTGAAACCTGGCGACGTAAGGAAACATCTCGCCCCAAACGCACCCCCCAATCCACATACTCCTCATCGCTGACAGCAATCCCCGCCTCAACGCCGGCATTTTTGAGTAACGTATAGCCTTGACGACTGGCGAACTGTTGCCCCACCTGAGACACCACGGGAATCCCGGCCCAGAGGGCTTCTAAGGTGGTGGTGGTTCCATTGTAGGGGTAGGTATCGAGAACCACATCGGCCAGGGTGAGATTGGCCCGGTGAATCTCCTCGGAGGGAGTCACGGGTAGGAAGCGGAGGCGATCGCGAAGCGTGCGGGAACCGCAATCGCCGTCCACCCCCTCCGCCTCAGCCAACTCCTGAACCTGCTGTTGTAGGGAGGTAGCATCACTATACACCCCTTTAATTAAGAGATAGCTATTGGGAACCTGGGCCAAAATTTGCAGTTGGCGGCGGCTATCGTGGGGATTGCGTTTATAGCCGCTTTGGGAACAGAAATAGACGACTGCATCGGTGGGAATATCGAGGCGATCGCGTCTTAAACTGGGAATCCCCATCTCAAAGCCATCGACGGCGATATAGCTGTGGGGTAGCCGCCAGAGTTTTTCGGGGTAATGCTGCTCAGCCTCATCTCCTAACACATAGGAGTCCACCAAAAAATAGTCTACCGCTGGTAGGCCCGCTGCATCACAGCCGAGCCAGGAAACTTGGATGGGAGCGGGTTTCAGGGCTAGAGTTGAGCAGCCGGCATTGGAGGTGATACTGTCGAGATCGACGAGAATATCAATCTTATCCCGGTGGATGGCTTCAGCGGCCTCTAAGCCGGAATAGGGGAGAGGGTGAAATTGAAGCGTTGCATCATTGGCAAACTGCTGTTGTAGGCGATCGCCCGTTTGAGAGAGAGAATAGAGGTGAATCTCAAACCGTTGGCGATCGTGGTACTGCAAGAGCCAGCGAACCAGCCACCCCACCGAATGTTGGCGGAAACATTCCGAGAGATAGCCAATTTTGAGGGTATCGCCAGAACTGATCGGGGACTGGCGTTGATAGCGATGAGTGACTTGGGCCAGATGCTGTTGGATAGCCGTCTGACAGCGAGTGCCAATCTGGCGGCGGAGTTGGCGATATCCTGGCAAATCATCCTCGATATAGGCCATCATCCCCCCAGCGGTAATCAGTTGCGAGGCTAATTCTAGGGATAACTCAGTCTCAGAAGAAATAAGCTGTTCGAGGTGCTGACGATGTTGCTCAAAGGCCTGTTGGGCCTGATGCCAACGTCCTCCTGAGCGTAATAGTCCCCGTAATAGCAGGTGCGATCGCAGAATCTCTTGACTCGGGGTTTCCACGTAGGCTTCGGCCTGGCGGAGATAGTCGAGACTGGCCAGATTTTGCCAGCGATTTTGCAGAAATCGAGCCATTCCTAGGAGTAATGAGAAATTCTCAGGGAGGCGAGAGAGGGCTGTTTTCAGAAACGTCTCGCTTGCAGGGGGACAGCTGTTTTGCGACAGTAGAGTCTGACAGGTTTGCTGCAATAGATTGTGAGGCGGTGAGGCTTCTGAGTTCAGGAGGAGGGTGGCCTCTTCTAGGAGAGCGTCATCGTCCCAGAGATTCAGTTGTCCAGACAGTTGAATCAGGTGTAGAAGATTGCTGAGATTGTCGGGGCTAAACTGCCGTAGCTGTTGCCGCAGTTGCCAAGCTAAGCTGGGGTCGCCAAGTGCTAAACTCTCTTGAGCTAAGACTTGAGTGAGATGATGAGTCCAGGCCGTCTCATCCTCCCCTTCCATCAAGGGGGCCATCCAGACGAGTTGGGCCGTCATCTCATCCCCACTGAGGAAATGGGCAATCCCAAGATAGGCGAAATTTTGTTGATCTTCCAGGATGGCGATCGCCCCTTCATAGTCTCCCTCTCGTAAGGCGGCGAGGGTACTGGGATCGGGTTGAGGAAAGGTCGTCTCGTCTGTCATCGCCGGCAGAAACTCCATCACAGGTGGCACAGTCTAGTGTGGCAGATTCCTGGTAGGAATTTCTAGGGGGCCATCGATATCTGGGGTGATTTTTAGGGTCATCGCAAAACGCGATCGCCTCGAAACAAGAGGCGATCGCGTTTTCGTTAAGTGATGGAACTCAGGCAATAGCCCAAGACTCTATTTCATCCGTTCACCAGTCGTACATTCAGTGCCTTGGTCGCCGCCTTGATCCACAGCCGGGGTTTCGTTAGGAGCTTCTCCCTGACATGCACCAGCAGCGGTTTGACCAGTCTCAGTCACGAACACGCCACCGACATAGGCTAACAAGACGTTGGCTTGATCTTCAATGGGAGTTGCGTTAACCCGAGTTTCGTCATCACCATCTTCGATAGTGTACTCATAGTTGTCGGTTTGAGTGGGCAGACCGATTTTGAGTTCTTCAAAGTCCGTTGCAAACGCACCATTTTCGAGACGGTGGGCTTGTTGCTGACGCATCACAGCACCAACGGCGTTTTTCGCTTCGGACTGTCTGGCTTTCGCCGCTTGGTTCAGGAATGAAGGCAGAGCGATGGCTGCCAAAATACCGATAATGATAATAACAACAAGAAGTTCAATTAGAGTGAAACCTTCGTCTTTCCCTTTGCGGTTGCTCAGGTGTTGGATGAACTTGGTTTGAAATTCAGTTTTCATGGTTGCTTCTCCTTCAGGCTTGGGGTGAATGCTTTTTCCCGCTTCTGGATATAACTTACCCAGGTTGAACAGATTTGCGATCACCCCCCGCCAAAATTTTTTTTCTCAGGATCTCGTCTGAGGGTCTCGTCTGAGGGTCTAAGGTTCCACGTCTTATCCGGTCTAGGATTGCTGTCTTATTGGCTCAGGAAAACAAAAGATAGGGATTCGAGACTTTGCAGTAAATCCCGCACGGCGCGAAACGCCTCCTGGGGGGAGGTGGCTTGGCCCGTCACCGGGTTGAGGGGACGAGTTTCCTGAAAGAAGTCCGTCAGAGTAGAGATAGGCTGGGGTTGCTCGAACAAGGGCAGTAAACAGGTTGCGGTGACGCTTTCGACTAAGACTTGAGCCACACCAGGGATGGAGAGGTGCTGGCTGATGGCGAAGCCACGATGTTCTTGAATACAGGCTTCGAGTTCGTGGCGTACCGCCTGGGTGTGCAGCAAGGGATGTAGATGAACCTCAGCCGTGCGCCACTGCTGTTCAGTCCAGTCCTGGGGGGCTGTCCAGTCCTGGCCGTCGTTGGGATGTCCCACCCAGAAATCCAGAAGACGGTGAACGGGATGGAGGAGTTCGTAGAGATGGAGTCGTTCTTCGATGGAGGTTTCGGGTAGGCTCATCCCCAGGAACGCTGGTAACTTGTCCTCATCGACAAAGAGGTTAAAGGGATTCCACTGTCGCCAGTTGACCATACTGATAAACTCCAGTCCGGTCTTCTCTAGGAGGGCAAACAGATCCGGGATGGTATAGCCACGATCTTCTCGTAACAGGTAGTTGGCTAATAGAGCCTCCTCATTCCCTTTAATTTTGGCAGACCAAACCCGCTTTTTGAGATCGACGAAGTCCCGCAGGGCTTCCATGGTTTCTTGAGAGAGTTCGATCGCCATCTCATCGGTGACATCATCCTCCATCAAGCCCATCATCTTAAACAGCTTCTGAGCGCGGAAGTAGTTGACCCGTTGTAAGGCACTGTGGAGGTTGCCGCGAATTATTCCTTGGGGTTTGAGAACCGATTTGAGGGCGGCGAGTCCCACTTCGGGGTCTGGGAGTAAGTAGAGAACTTCATCACAGTTGATGTAATCAAACTCCATCCCCAGACTGGCAAGGTCTTCAATGGCCATCGCCTCGAACTGGACATTTTCAATACCGTGATAGTCCAAGCGAGTTCGGGCTAACTTCACGGATTCTTCGGAGAAGTCAATGCCGACAATTTTCGCGCCGGGATTGGCATAGGCGAGGGCTAGGGCTTTATAGCCACTGCCGCAGCCGGCATCTAAAATTAGGGTATCTTTTGGGTCAATGATGTGTTGATTGCGATGATAATAGGCACTGGCAAAATGATGTTTATAGAGATAACTGGGGTTATCTTTTGGGGTTTGGTCGAGGGGTTGTCGAGGATATGGAGAGCGTTCAAATTGACGTTTTACAGATTCTAAATGTTCTTTGAATTGTTCATCCATGACAAGTTTGATGCCTGTTAAATTAGGGGTTTGATGACTGCATTTTTTTAATTTAACTCCTCGTTTTCCCCATCCTCAAACAGTTCTCGGGCTTTATAGAAGGTTTCTAAACTATGGCGATCGCCCACAAAACGCCAATGCCAGGGTTCATAGGCGATGTTCTGAGGATTATCTGGTGGAAACGATAACTCAAAACTATAGTAAGCGGCATTCTCTTGCAACCACTTAAACGCGGCGGTATTCTCAAAATTTTCTGAGAGGTGAGTGGCCGGAACATCGGCATCGCCAATATCGATCGCATAGCCGGTATGATGTTCACTATGTCCCGGAGGGGCGCTCACTTCAGCCCGTTGTGTCGGGGCTTGTCCCCGTTGAGCTTTCACCTCAAAAAAGAGATATTCTTGGTCTTCGATGGAACGGAAGCCCGAGAGGGGCATCAACCAAACCCCATCAGCCCGGGCCGCCCCTTCCATTTCTAAATAGGCATCAGCGGCAGCGGCCCGCAGTTTAATGGTATTGTCCGAAACAATACTTTTGAGATCCTCGGGGGCGGCTTCTTCATAAGGGAGATGTCCCAAGAGATCGGGGTTCTCTGGGCTCGAACTCTCGTCAGTTGTCTCAGACGGGGGGGTGTCGGGGGCGGAGGGGGCTGTCTGGGCCACTTGGACTGGAGATTGCCACAAATACCATCCTAGTCCCCCTAGGGCGACGCTGGCCATGGTGGCGACTAAGAGGAGAAGGGGACTCCCCGCCGCTGTTGGGGTTGGGTTAGGAGTCGAGGTGGGGCGTTCGAGGGGGCGATCGCGTAATGCTTCGGGAATGTCGTCAACCATGCTGGAGGGAAGGGACTCAGACGAGGGACTCGGCCGCGTTGCGTGTTTCAAAACAACTCTCCTACAATCGAGAGATTCGGAACCATTGAGGATCACCTTAGGGGCGATTCCTCTCACCACAGTAAAACAAAGAGACCCCAATTGACAGCTTTCATCGCTCTGACTCTCTCGGGAACCCTATTGGCAACCACTCCCTTGTCAACAGATCCCCCCTATAAGTTTAAGGTGATCCGCCAGGAAGCGGGAGTCCGGCTTTATGGCAATGGCATCGATTGGGTGCAGGAGTTGGACTTGAGTGCTGGGGTATCCCTGCAACTGTTCGACCCCCGTCATGTGCAAGATTGGGGAGAGGGGGCTGATGATTCGGGCAACTCCCCCCAATATGATACTGGGGTCAGTGTTGCCATTGAGCCGCAGCCCATACAAGTCCATTGGCAGGATTTAGAGGAACGTTGGGGCGATCGCGCTTTTTCGGTGACTAATGGTCAGTTTTTCGGCTCTGAGCCTGTGCAATTGGCCTTTCCCCTTAAAGCTGAGGGGATTATCTACAGTGGTGGCTATGCAGGCCTAGGAGAATATCCCGGAGAAAAGCAAATGCTGATTATCCAGGGCCAGCAAGCCCAGATTTTGCCGTTTCCCGAAGTCGGTTATCCTGAGAATCCTCTGTTTTCGCCAATTCCCAATCTCTTGGTGGGCCTAGACGAATGGGCCGATAAGGGCATTAAACGGGCCGTGGGGCGGACGTTTGTGGGAGTCGGCGATCGCAACCAAGATGGCATTTCAGAAACCCTCTGGATTTTCAACTCCCCTGAAGCCACCCAACTGCGAGCCTCTCGGGTGCTGCGGGCTTTGGGTGCTGATGGGGTGATGATGTTAGATGGCGGTGGCTCGACGCAACTGTGGGTACAGGGAGTTGAACGACTCTCGTCGAGTGATAGCAGTCCCCGAGCCATTCCCCACAGTTTAGGGGTTATTTTGCCGAGGCGGTTAACTCCCGATGGGCCGGAGGAAACACCCGGGCCGCATCATCGGGAATCTCAACCGTAACCCGTGCGCCAACGGGTAAGCCGAGGATCTCGTGACTGCGAGCGTGAACACAGTGGCCTGAGGGCATTTGCAGACAATAGCGATGTTCGCGGCCCAAGAATTGGCGATCGCGGATTTGAACCTCTCCGGACTCATCGGGCTGCACTTTGAGATCCTCTTCGCGAATCATCACATCGCCAACATCCTCCGAGAGATCTCCGGTGGCTGCGACAGAAAAGCGTCCGAGTTCAGTTTCCCACTGACTCCCGCAACGACGGGCCTGCAAGAAATTCGCCTGAGTGACAAACTCAGCCACAAAGCGCGAGGCCGGTTGGCGATAAATGGCTTCTGGGGTATCGAGTTGTTCTAAGCGTCCTTGACGCATCACTCCCACCACATCGGAGATGGACATGGCCTCTTCGCAGTCATGGGTGACAAACACCGCTGTCATATCTGTTTTCTTGAGAATGGCGCGGATTTCATGGCGTAAATAAAGACGCACTCGCACATCGAGGTTACTCAGGGGTTCATCGAGAAGCATCAACACGGGCCGAGGGGCGATCGCCCGGGCTAGGGCCACCCGTTGTCGTTGGCCTCCCGAAAGCTGGTGGGGGTAACGATTCCCCAGTCCATCGAGTTCAACTAAACTCAGGGCCTCAGCCACTCGCTGTTTGATGTCACTGGCTTTGAGTTGCCGTTTCTTGAGGCCAAAGGCAATGTTATCGGCAACTTTGAGATGGGGAAATAGGGCATATTCCTGAAACACCATGCCCAGATTACGTTTTTCCGGGGGAACCCAGCGCCCCTGGCCGGCGATCGCCCGTTGCTCTAAGATAATTTGACCGTTATTGGGCCGTTCAAAGCCGGCAATCAAGCGCAATAAGGTCGTTTTACCACAGCCTGAGGGTCCCAAGAGAGAGAGAATTTGCCCTTTTTTCAAAGACAAATTCACGGTATCCACTGCGGGAACAGCCGTTTGGGGATAATGTTTGGTTAAGCGATCAAGCTGGAGAATGGTGTCTGTCATAGAGGGGCGATCGTGCGGGGCATGACTGGAGGTTGAGGCGAGCAACACTAAAAATAATTGTAATTAGTCATCGAGTCGGGAGCGAGCGGTTTAAGGGCGACAGCCACGGGATTTCTCTCCAAATGACTAACCTAGCCGCCTCAAACCCCCTAACTCAGCGTTAGATTGACCCCGACGGTTAACTAAGAGTTAGCTTTGCTTATTGAGACTTTATAGTGTTTAACGGCTAATCCTGTCAAGCCTAGGGCAGCTTAGCCTTCGCAGCAAAAAAGGGTAGCACAATTGTACTACCCTCTGATGATTTAGTTAGAGTTAATGGCTAACCCCATAATTCCGTGAAACTCAATGAGACTAGCTCAGTGAAACTAGCTCAATGAAACTAGCTCAGTGAAACTAGCTCAGTGAAACTAGGCCGAAACCGCAGACTTGGTTTTGGCAGCCAATTCGCCACTGGCATATTTTGCCGCAAATTCATCGAGAGGAATTTGTTTGATTTTGGTAGCATTGCCAGCCGTACCGAAGGCGTCATAGCGTTTAGCACAGACTTGCTTCATGTACTTGATCGAAGGCTTCATGAAGTGGCGGGGATCAAAGTTAGCGGGATCTTTCGCAGCCGCTTCACGAATCGCCGCCGTAATCGCCAAACGGTTGTCGGTGTCGATGTTCACTTTGCGCACACCGCTCTTGATACCTTTTTGAATTTCTTCGAGAGGCACACCGTAGGTTTCGGGGATAGCACCGCCGTACTGGTTAATCATATCCAACCATTCCTGAGGCACAGAAGAGGAACCGTGCATCACCAAGTGGGTGTTGGGGAGACGGCTGTGGATTTCTTCAATGCGGCTGATGGCCAGGATTTCACCGGTGGGTTTGCGGGTGAATTTGTAGGCACCGTGGCTAGTACCGATGGCAACGGCGAGGGCATCAACTTGAGTGCGCTCAACGAACTCAACCGCTTCGTCGGGATCGGTGAGGAGTTGCTCACGAGTGAGAGTTCCTTCTGCACCGTGGCCATCTTCTTTATCACCTTTACCGGTTTCGAGGGAACCGAGGCAACCGAGTTCACCTTCAACGCTGACGCCGACGGAGTGAGCCACGTCAACCACGGTTTTGGTGACGTTGACGTTGTACTCAAAGCTGGCGGGGGTTTTGGCATCCTCTTCCAAGGAACCATCCATCATAACGCTGGTGAAGCCGTTACGGATAGCCGAGTAGCAGGTGGCGGGGCCGTTTCCGTGATCTTGGTGCATCACGATGGGGATGTGGGGATAGGTTTCCACCGCAGCCATCACCAGGTGACGGAGGAAGTTTTCGCCGGCATACTTACGGGCACCGCGAGAAGCCTGAAGAATCACGGGGCTGTTGGTTTCGTTGGCAGCCTCCATGATTGCCAGGATCTGCTCCATATTATTGACGTTGTATGCGGGGATACCGTAACCGTTTTCCGCTGCGTGGTCGAGCAGCAGACGCATGGGGACTAATGCCATAAAAGTTCTCCTTTTTCCTGTTAAATTTTGCTTTTTGTAGCTAGTCTCTCGTGAACTAGCCCATCGAATACACCAATCTTAAGATATATTTCACACTTTGGCGATCTATTTTGACGGCTAAATTTTGCCCAGGCTTGTGATTGGGGATTATGGGTTGAAGGATTAACTGGGGCAATCCCCCACCAAGGGGGCGATCGCGCCTGATAACATTCAGTAATCTTGCGGATAAAAAATTTTGATAAAACTCAGGAAACGCCGACAAATTCGACGTTTCCTGAGGATTAGCTGGGCCTGAGGGGGTTAGGGTTCTGCCCGCTTAGACTCGTAAACTGGGGCGGTTCACCCCTTGGAGGGCTTCGACGAGGCCACGTACGGCGGCGATCGCTTCAATCTCACTCTCTAGGCGGTTGACAGCCGAACCCACACCGACACCGGCGGCCCCAGCGGCAATGGCCAAGGGGGCGGTCACGCTGGAAATCCCCGATGCA
The DNA here is from genome assembly GCA_001314905.1 of Phormidium sp. OSCR. Taxonomy (GTDB): domain Bacteria; phylum Cyanobacteriota; class Cyanobacteriia; order Cyanobacteriales; family Geitlerinemataceae; genus Sodalinema. Next base: position 4,505 of record LJZT01000083.1, on the reverse strand, counting down.
CAGAGAACTGGCACCGAGACGGCCCGAGAAATTTCGGCGGCGGCGGCTAAGGTGGGGGCTGCTTTTTCAATTAAGCCTAGGGTTCCGCCATGATGGGGTTGGCTACTGGTTCCCCCTTCGGTTTGAATCAGATCCGCCCCCGCCTCAACTAAGGCTTCCGCGAGACGCACCTGTTCATCTAAGGGCAAGATATGAGGAACGGTCACGGAAAGGGTGATTTGGGGCAGTAGGGCGCGAGTGGCCCGGGTCAGTTCCAAGACTTCGGGGGCCTCAAACCGACGACCTTGGGCGTAGAAGGCATCAAAGTTACCAATTTCAATCAAATCCGCCCCAGCCGCAACGGGTTCGAGGAATTGGTTGGGGTCAACGGCTGATACACAAATTGGTAAATTTGTCAAGGATTTGGCCAGACGAACCAACTCCGCATCAGCGGCGATATCGAGGAAGCTGGCCCCGCCGAGATGAGCGGCTTTGACGGTACGGGCTACGGAGTCGCGGTTAAAGTTAGTCAATCCCGTGATAATTTTCAGGGCTTGGCCGCGACGAAGGCTATCTTGAACAGATGCAAGCAGGGTCATGGAACATTCCTAATTCAAACAGTGTTGACCATTTTGCCATCAAACCCACCCCTCTAGGATATGGGCCAAGCTGCTGGCGGCTACTTCCCAGTTGAGGCGGGTTTCAAACTCTTGGCGGGCGGATTGGGCCAGGTGTTGATAGCGTTTTTGGTCGAAAATGGCTTCAATGTAGTCACAATAGTCAGAAATGGATGCTGTGGCGGCAAATCGTTGCCCATTCACTCCCTGACGGATAATAGTGGCGATTCCCCCTACATCCCGGGCGAGAACGGGAACCCCGAAGGCGTTGGCTTCGCAGAGAACATGGCCGTAGCATTCGGCTTGGGCGGGAAGTAGGAGAAAGTGAGATTGGGCTAGGAGTTGGTCGAGACTGGCGGCGTCTTGGGGCTGTTGGCGGTTGAGAAAACCGGCACAATGAACGAAAGAGGGTGGGGAATTTGGAGGTTGACAGCCGACGAGGGTGAGTTCGCTGGGATACCCCCGTTGGTTGAGATGTTGGGCGACTCCTAGGGCGATGTCTCCTCCTTTACGCTGCCAATCTACGCCGATAAAGAGCAGTTTACAGGGTGGGTTGGGCCGCGATCGCAGCCAATGGTCAACTTGACTCGAATTGGGAACGGTTGAGAGATTAGCCCCAAAGGGAATGATTTTAATTTTTTCGGGTGGAAGCTGATAGGTCTGTTGGGCAATATCGGCGGCCCATTGAGAGGCAAAAAATAGACCCCGACAGCGGTTAAAGGCTCGTTTATCTAGGTCATATAATTGACGGCGACTGCTTGAACAAAGATGTTGGTAGCCAGGATAGAAGTCAATCAGGCCGGCGTAGGGGGTATCGGTCCAAAGGGCGATGGGTTTGGAGGTGTTTAGATAGGCGATGAGGTTACTATCTGAGGTTAGGATAAGGTCGGGGTTGAGGCGATCGCATTGGTGTTGAAGTTGTCGCCCATAGTCTCGGTTAAATTGAGGTTCTGTCCAAGGAAGATAGGTGTTTTGCCAAAGGTTATGATAGCGACGTTTGAGTTTGGGCAATAGGGCGGTCTGTTCCCGGTGTTTGTCGAGGTTATGGACAGAGATAACGTTGTGATGGCGGCTGAGGGCATCGAAGATGGATTTACATTTTTGTCCATGTCCAAGTTTGTTGCGGGGCAGGGTTTTAGGGTTGAGTTGATTGAGGTTAAATTCGGTTATATAGGCAATTTTCATGGTTTATTTTAGGTGAATAAAGTATATGGTATTAAAAAGGGTGCATCTCAATGCATGCGATCACTTCAGATAACCCACTGCCCCTCCCAGGAGGGGATTTTTCAAATATTTCCCCTCCTGGGAGGGGTGCGCGATAGCGCGGGGTGGGTTCAAACTTGCCTAACTGAGATGCACCCATTAAAAAAATGTTTTTTGTAAGTTTTTAGGATTGGAGGCAATTAAAACAGTTTATATTAAATTGGAATTTGTAGGGGCAATCCCTTGTGGTTGCCCTGCCCAATTTCGATATCCTAAAACCCAATTTTGCACCATTTTTTGTGCCATTTTTATAGATTTTCAAGAAGTTTAATCAACGAGTGACAGGCGGCTTGCCAATTGAGAGAGGCTTGATAGTTTTGATAAGCAGCTTCAGCGATAGCTTGATAGTGTCCTGGGTTTTTAAACGTCTCTAAAATGAGCTTTCCATAGCGTTCAATAGGGCTGTTTTTGGGTAAACACCAGCCTGTTTTTGGGTGTTTAATAATGCTGGCAATTCCTCCAGTTTGATGCGTGAGACAAGGAAGGGCAAATCCTTGGGCTTCGCAAAAGACATGACCGTAACTTTCAGCTTGAACGGGAAGAATAAAGAAATGAGAATTTAGGAACAAGTCTTTAAGTTGCTGATATTGCTCAGGATTGCTTTTATCGAGATAGCCAAGATAGCGAATTTGGGGAGATTGTTCCAAAATAGAATCGGGGACAATTCCCGCAACTGCTAACTGAGTGGGTACACCATTTTGATTGAGCCATTCTGTAACGGCTAGGGCGATATCTCCCCCTTTGCGAGTCCAATCTACACCAACCCATAATAACTGACAGATGTCTCGGGAACGTTGTGCGATCGCCGCCTCAATTTCCGCCTCATTGGGCATTTCTGGCAAATTCGCACCCCAGGGGATTACCTCAACTTTAGATGAGGATATATTATAAGTTGAAATGGCTTGATTTGCCGCCCAATTCGAGGCATAAATAACCTTAGAACAGCGGTCAATTGCCTGTTTCTCAAACTTGTAGATATTTTGGCGAGTCTCGCGGCACAGGTTGCTCATATAGGGATAATAGTCCATTAACGCTGAGAGGGGGGCATCTGTCCAAAGAACCAGTGGCGTTTTGGCTTTGAGGGTGGCGATGGGTAAACAGTTCTCGGCTGCTAAAATCACGTCGTAGTCAATGTCCGTTAATTGGCGTTGAACTTGACGGTTATAATTTCGGACAATTGCCGGTTCTGCCCAACGATAATAGTCTCGCTGTTTGATTTTATTATAAAATTCCCATTTCAGTTTGGTGACGAGCGATCGCGGTTTCGTCAAGTTCCCCACATACTCGATATTGAAACCCAACTGTTCCAGGGTTTGGGCGATCGAGAAGCCAGCCTGACATAAGCCTAACTGAGTGGGGGGCCAAGTGCGGCGATCGCGGACATCATACAGGGTTGTATAAGCGAGTTTCATCTAATCAAGACCAAATTGCGTTTTTACACATAAAACGGACTTAAAAAACGACCGATTCGCTCTTGTAAATCACAGGCGTTTACAATATCATCATCCAAGCAGCCACGATGCTTCAAATAAAACTTAGCTAACTTGAGTCCATCGGAGAGGAAATACAAAGGCATCAACCACTGAACTCTAGCCCCATTCCGGGCAATTCGCAAAGCATGATTGGATAACCCCGCTGTGCGAGAGATTTTGAGTAAATAATCTCGCTGGAAACGAGATTCCGGTAGATGATGCCAAATCTCCATTTTGGGATTATGCCAAATTTGCCAATCACTATTTTGCATATAAAAGAGGGTTTCTAAATCCTCACAAGCCCCAACAAAGGTTTTCCCCGCCTCATCTCGCCCTTGTAGGCGGAGTGTTGGAGGAACCGACTCTCGCCAAGCCCGTTTACGAATCACCGAACCGGGGGCGGCGGGAACCAGGCGGGGTTTGGCGGTTCGGGCATAACAAAAGGGGCGATCGCCACGATGATAGACCGCTAAACGCAGTTTAACGGCATCAAAATAGTCAGGAGGGGGGGCATCGAGTTTAGGGTGAATGATGCCGCCATATGCGCCAATTTCTGGGCGCTGAACGCCAAATTGAAACGCCTCGCGAACCCAGTTTACAGCGGGCAAATTATCATCATCGAGAAACCCCACCCACTCCTGACTGGCGGCGTCTTCGATGGCCCGACGGCGGGCGTGGCTGGTTCCCTGGCGGGGTTCAAATACCCATCGTAAACGGCTAGTTTCGGGGGCGAGATGCTTCCAGTTGTAGTTTTGAACTATCTCAGCGGTGCGATCGCCACTATTATTATCGACTACTAACACTTCCCACGTGATAGACTCGGTTCCTTGCTGTCGGGCTAAGGCGTCTAAGACTTGGGGAATTCGGTGTTCTCCGTTATAGGTACAAATGGCGACGGTGAAATCCATGGGGAACAGGGAACAGGGAATATCGGAACACCGGAACAGGGAATCGAACAAACGTAGAAGCAATCCGTAAGTGGCGTGTCATTCTCTCCCAGATTAGTCCCCGATTGCCGCCATAAACTCCCCGATGGTTGTGGCAACGGTTGCCTGTTGTAACAGGTGTCGGAGGCGGGAGACATCACGAATTTGCCCGAGGCGATCGCTCGCCTCATCAGGAACCTGATTAAAGCGCACCGTCAATACATCGAGAATGGCTGAACGAGCCATGT
>LJZT01000099.1 GCA_001314905.1 Phormidium sp. OSCR | reverse complement strand
CTTCTACACCAAGAACATTCTCTTGAATGAAGGGATTCGCGCTTGGATGGCTCCGACAGACCAACCTCACCAAAACTTTGAGTTCCCCGAGGAAGTTCTACCTCGCGGTAACGCTCTCTAAAGTTGGCTATCTAGGCTTGGCTGTAAGTTTCAGCCATCATCACCCAAGGTCAAATTCTTTGACCCTTTCCCCCCCACAAGTCTCCTTGCGGGGGGGTTTTTGCATCTAGGATCTCAGCCAAGCCAGGGAACTCAATCATCTAACAGTCCTGTGATCATTGTTCATGATCAATTTGCAATTGTCCCCCATCTTGAAAAACCTGTGTTATCCTAACAACAGTGAGAACCTCGTGTTCTCAAGTTGTTTCGCGATTTGGAGGTGATGTCCATGCAAGATAGTAGTAGTTGCAAGGGTCTCCAAATTGGACTTTGCCGGCTGTGTGCCGGGGCTGTTCTCTAAGCAATCGCTTGCCCTTTGGGCGCTGTATTGTGCTTTGGAAGACAAACGAACTTAGAGTTCCTTCCGGCAGTCAGGTTCCAATTTGAAGATCCGCTAGACCGCTCTTACTTTTTTGTGCGTTTTTCGTACTCACAAGTGAGAGCGGATAGTTTTTTGGGGGCGTTGAACAATAATAATCGAACCCCCGAGTTAAGCATCACTCAAAGACAAAATCTTCAGCACCGATCGCATCGAAAGGCGTGCTTTGCAAGACAGCCAAAGTGATATCCGTGTTGGCAATGCGAATCAGACTATTGCCGCCACTGGGTTGAACAATAATATCCGAGGCATTAAAGCCACCCTGAACCACAAGCTTATCGCCCTGTTGAGAATTGAAGTTGAGAATCAGATCCACCGAACCGTCATCAGGCACTTCTAAAACAAAGGAATCAGCACCACTACCACCGGAGAGAATATCATTGCCTAAATCTCCTTTGAGGCGGTTGTTCCCGGCACTACCATAGAGGGTGTCATTGCCACGTCCCCCAAAGAGAGTATCATCGCCGCGACTGCCATCTAGCACGTCGTCGCCCTCATTGCCGAAGATTAAATCATTGCCATCCCCTGCTTGTACCGTATCGTTCCCGGTGCCTCCGGCGACAATATCATTGCCTGCATTGCCGGTAATGATATCGGGATCAACGCCACCAATAATGGTGTCATTACCGGAACCGCCGTCAATACGGTTCACCCCAAAGTCACCGAAGATCAAATTATCAGCGGAACTGCCTTTAATCAGGTCATTGCCGCGATTGCCATAAATGGTGTCATTACCGGGGCCGGCTTCAATATAATCGTCACCCGCACCAGCAAAAATGAGATTATTGCCCCCAGTGGGACTAATAAAATCGTTTCCTTGGTTGCCAAAGAGGGTGTCATCCCCCGTTCCCCCAAAAATATTGTCATTGCCTTCTAAACCCGCCAGAGCATTATTGACATCATCACGGGCAACAAGCGTATTGGCATTAGCATCGCCAACAAGAACGAAGTCTTCACTATCGGCGGGAACTTCCTGGCGATCGACGGTGGGATTGGGATTGCGATCGGGAACTGGAGGAATGCGAACGGTACTGCCGAGGTTGCCGAACGGATTGTCCGGCGGCGTTGGGTTTTCTTCTTCAGGAGTGCGCACATCTGGAGAGACTAAAACTTCAACGGTTGCAGTTGATTGATTCCCGTCGATGTCTTCAATGGTGTAATCGAAATAGTCAAAGCCCTCAAATCCCGGTTTCGCGACATACACCAGTTGATCCCCATCCCGAGTAATGGAGCCTTCATTGAGTCCTTCCGTCTCAAACGCAACGATGGACACATTACTAAAGACCTCATCATTGTCAAGAACCGGAATCCGCAGAGCTTCATCAGGGCGAGTGCGGGAGGCGTCATCTTGAGCCTGGGGTGGGTTGATAATAACCGTCGCGGTATCGGTGGCTCCGAGACTATCTTCGATGGTGTATTGGAAGCGGTTGGGGCCGTTATAGCCATCGGGAGCGGTGTAGAGAATTTCCCCAGTACTGAGGATACTGAGACGGCCACCCCGTCGGGGGGTGTCATCGGTACTTTTGACGCTAATCGTATCCCCAAACGATTCGTCGGGGTCGCTATCATTGTCTAGGACGGCAATCCGAATCGGTTGTGCGGCTGATTGGCTAGAGGCGGTGACATCAGAGGCGTTGGGCTTGCTATTGACGGTAACCGTGACTGTGGCGCTGTCACTTCCCCCTAGATTGGCTGCAACATAGTCAAAGGTATCTTCCCCAATAAAGTCACTCGGGGCACGATAGACCAGTGAGTCACCGTTGCGGCTAATACTACCTCCGTTCTCGGTACTCCCATCAAAATCAAGAATGGTAACCGGCCCACCTTCGATGTTGTTATCATTCTCCAATACGGGGATGCTGACGGACTCTCCTGGCCGGACTTTAATTTCTTCGTCTTCGCCAGGATCGTTGTTGGCGACGACCGGTGTATTTTCACCGCGAATTTGCACGGTGACGGTTCCACTGTCAGTCAGTTCACCGGGATCTTCTACGGTGTATTGAAAGGTATCGGTAATGGTCTCCCCATCAGGAATTTGCTGAATTTCATCAACTCCGGTGGGGTCATAGGTATAGGTTCCATCGTCATCAATAGTAACGCTTGCTCCCCGAGAACTGGTGTCAGCTCCGCTGAAAACGAGGTCGTCATCATCGTTGTCAATATCCGTTGCGTTTTGACGTAATGACTTACTATTTGATGTGTCGTCAACTTCAAACGTTTCTGTTTTGAGAAGGGGGGGATCGCCAACGCCTACGGAGAAATTCGAGGCGACGGGTGCGTCATTGACTCCTATGACTTCAATGTTGATTTCTTCTGTCTGTAAACTGCCATTGACAAACTGATAGGTGAATTTGTCATCTTCTATGTCACCTTCAGCAAGCTTTCTAAAAATATCTGGATCTGAACCGCTGACATTTCTAGGGTTGTAAGAGAATGTTTGAGCTGTGGAATCTAAACTGACGGCGGCTCCCAAATCACTCCTGTCGGGCAACGGTAAAACGAGGTTTGGGGATGCAAGGTCTTCCGTTAAAAGGGTATCAGCATCAACTTGAAAAGTCGGAAAACTTCCTGCATACGATCGCCGTACCGACTCATCAATCACAACCCCAGGAACCGGGCCGAGACCTTGCTGGACATCCAACTCCCAAGTACCACCTAACTCAGCATGACCCACCACCTGAGTCGATGCAGAAATCGTCGCCCCTGTCAAGTGATGTAGTCGTTCAATAAACTCTGCTCCCGCATCCCCAGCCGCCACCTGACAGCCATAGAGGGCGATCGCCCAGTCATCTTTCCCCTCACCCCAAGCCTGTACAATCGAGGGATTCTCCCTCAGCATTTGCAAATTCAGATAACCGTTCCCCAGCCTCAGAGAACCGGGACAACCATGAGCAATGATATGTAATTCTGCTAACCCCGGCTGGGCCGCGATCGCCTCCGAGACTTGTCCCAAACCCTCCCTATCATCCCGCAGAACCAGCACCTCCACCCCAGGCCGGACTCCAGCCACCAGAGACTGAACCGAGTCAACCCCAGCATCGAGAACCACGAGGCGAGAGGGAAAAACAGACGAAGAGGAATAACGCATAACAGTTCTTAACCCGCAAGGAGTGAATCGACAACGGAGTCGTCAAGGAGCGATCGTATCAGCAATCAAGACCGGGCAACCTATCCCATCCTAGCCTGTGCCTTCCCCGAGAGATCGCCCCAACAGCTCAATCCCTTTAATCAATGGTTCAACGGCCGAGGGACATCAGAACGTCCAGAGTGAGTGAACCCAAACCCTAACCTGGCCCCAACCTCGACGGCTCAATCCGAGGCGTTGTTCCCCTTTTTCTGTTAAAAATTGTGACAAAAATCCGGGAGCCGCCTAAACTGTTCAATACCCGAGCCGGTCGTCCCTTGACCGTGCTAAGTCCCTAAAAAGACCCTGATGGGTGAGACCCCCAACAGCGGTAAGATGGGAGTAGCCGCGAAAATCCAGTTTTGGGAACTAACCCATTACCGAGAGAGAGCTACAATGGTGAAGCGGTGATGGACGCCGCCGCCGAACTATTTGCCCTGAACAAGCCTCATGGAAGAAAACTTGGCAAAGTTGTACTGCCCCAATCCCACCTGTCAGGCTGTCAATGACGAACGCCATGAGTTTTGCCAAGTTTGTCGAACCCCGCTTCCCAAACGATACCTTTGGGCGACGGTACTGCGCGATCCCGACGATAGCCAACTCAGCCGAGATTGGGACGACCTAGACTTAGGCGAAGTGTGGGGCGATCGCTACTGGCACAAAGGCGATCGCGTCGTCCTCGATACCCACCCCGGTAACTTTCCCGACCTCCCCGAAGTCGTCCCCCCCCAACTCGAAGCCTACTTGCGCCTGTTTCCCTACCGCTGGCACGTCCCCCAACTCTACGGACGAGCTGGCGCCCCCTCACAACTCAAAGGCCGTTCCATTTGGCTCCTCGACGAAGCCCCCATCCGTTGCGGCCCCTCAGGGGTTTGGATCCTGCAACCGAGCCTCATAGAAAAATGGGCCGATGCCTCCCCCCTACGTCAACTCAACTGGCTCTGGCAAATCGCCCGGCTCTGGCAACCCTGCTGTCAAGAAGGAGTGGCGTCGAGTCTGCTCGACTACGATCGCCTACGAGTCGAAGGAAGCATGGTTCGCCTCTCCCACCTCGCCGCCGACGATCATCCCCAAACCCTCAAACGTCTCGGTCGCTTTTGGAGTCGCCTGATTGAGCGCACCGCCCCCCCAGTACAAGCGTTTCTCCAACAATTGTGCGATCGCCTCAGCCAAGGAACCATCGAGAACGAAAACCAACTCATTACCGCCCTCGAACGAGCCATCCAACAAGTCGGCGATCGCTACCACTACCACAATCGAGTCGCCGCCCGCACCGATCGCGGTCCCAGTCGCGCCCGCAACGAAGACGCCTGCTATCCCGTCAGCGGCCAACGGGGAGTAGCCGAACAATACCCCCTAACCCTCGTCTGTGACGGCGTGGGCGGTCATGAAGGGGGAGACATCGCCTCCAACCTCGCCATTCACATCGTTGAACAACACCTGCGCCCCTTTCGCGATCGCCATCGCCGGCCCGACCGCGATCGCCTCCTCAACGGCATTCAAGAAGCCATCTTCAAAGCCAACGATGCCATCAGCGATCGCAACAACCAAGAACAACGCCATGGCCGACAACGCATGGGAACCACTCTCGTCATGGCCTTAGCTCAAAAACAAGACCTCTACATCTCCCACATCGGCGACAGTCGCGCCTACCTCATCACCCGCCATAACTGCTATCCCATCACCATCGACGATGACGTTGCCAGTCGGGAAGTCCGCCTCGGCTACGCCTTCTATCAAGAAGCCCTGCAACGACCCGCCGCCGGTTCCCTCATCCAAGCCCTAGGCATGGGGTCCTCCAACAACCTCCACCCCACCACCAGCCACTTTGTCATCGACGAAGACTGCATCTGTCTCCTCTGTTCCGACGGACTCAGTGACTACGATCGCGTCGAGCGGATTTGGCAACGGGAAATTCAACCCCTCCTCAACAACGGCGTCAACCTGCACCAAGCCGTCAGCAAACTCGTTGACATCGCCAACAATCAAAACGGTCACGACAACGTAACCATCTCCCTACTGCATCTAAGCGTCGAAAAAAAGTCCCCAACCCTTCCCTCCTCCCAAGATCTGCTCAACTCTCTCGAAAAGCTGCCTCGTTCCCTACCTCCAGACCGTGATGAAACCATTGGTTTTCTCGGAGATGAAGACGAATCCGACAGTTCAGACCCGACCTCAGCCGACCTCGACACCACCGAACTACGGGTTGCCCCAACCCGTCGCTCCTACAGCCTGCCCATCACCCTGACACTTATTCTCCTGGCGGGCCTGCTCGCCGGTCTCGCCTATGCCCTCAACCAGCGTAACCGTCCCGATCAACCCGAGCCACCGGCCCCGCAACCCTTATCCCAAGACTCATCCCAAGACTCATCCCAAGACCTCCCCGAAGATGAAGGCATCGCTGCCCAACTGCAAGATCCCACCCCCATAGGCGTGGGTGACATCTTACGTCTGGACAATCCCATCGACCTCTACACTAACCCCACCACCACAGCTCCACCCCGTAGCTTCCCCAGCGACAATCAAGTCTTTATCGTTGAAACCATACGTCGTGCCGATGCCGACTCTCCCCAATGGCTGCAACTGACCCCTTGCACCCCGCTCCCCTTTCCCGTCGGAGGCTGGGTGACTCTTGAGGATCTCAAAGCCGCAGAATTTTCCCAGGTGGAGGAGCCACCCCCTAACTGCGATCGCCCCGACGAGTAACATCCAACTGACCCACCATCGCCGCCATCCCCCAAAACAGCGCCTCCTCATCCAGTACCACCTTAGCCGCCACCTGGGGGGCGATCGCCCGCAACCCCGCCGCCAATCTAGCTCCATCTCCCCCCGTCAAAACCATGGCACTCTCGGGAAACCGCTGTTGCCACTGCTGAATAAACTGCTCAACCCCAGCCAACAGCGTATAGAGAATGCCACTGCAAATCGCCTCACCGGTCTCTAACGCCCAACGAGAGGGGAGATCTGCCCCCATGATGCCCCCGGTCTCATCTAAGGCAGTTCCTTCGACTAAGGCTCGATATTGTAGGGCTACCCCCGGTAAAATCGCGCCCCCAACCAGCGATCGTCCCTCATCAAAGCCCGTAAACGTCAACGCCGTCCCCCCATCAATCAACAACAGGGGAAACCCCCAGCGTTGTCCCGCTCCCAACGCTGCCAAACCCCGATCCAGCCCAAAGCCCGGATAAACTCCCCCCAGGGGCAACGGCAAAGACCCCAAATTATAAATCGGGGTCCTTGGCGGCACATATTGGTGTAAGCGTTGCCACTGTTCGGGAACTACGCCGGCCACAACCAAGGGAACCTCGGGACTCAAGCAAGACCACCAGGGTAAATTGGCCAGCGAGACCTCCGTTTCAGCAGCCCGTAAATGACGACTATGACCCCAGGCGGCGATCGCCCCCGACTCGAACTGCGCCCAATGGTTACGGGAGTTTCCGAGAGCGACAGCTAACCAAGACTGGGACTCAAAACCGAACTCTGCCATCGTTCTTGCTCTATCTCATCATGGCTAATTTTCCAGCCTCATTCTCTCTCAAAATCTTGTCCGGTTTGCGCCCAATTCAGTTCTAGCAAAGGTTAACCGATCCTTAATCCTCAACTGGTCCAACCCCTGACACCAGTTGCAAGTTAACAATTTTTTAAGGACAATGAAGATACCTTTCCCAGCATTCGACCCTGATATTTTTTCTGCGCCATCATCCCCTCAGGATGCAAGCCTAAACAAACTTGTTCCTCTAACGAGGCATTTACCAGAACGGAATCTCGATTTTCCTACCCCTACGCGAACTTATATGTCTTTCTCCCTTCCCTCCACCAACCCACGCCGAGATAAAGGATCCAAGTCTGATCGCCCCGGTACGCACCCGAGTTCCGAGAAAGAGTTACAACGCAAGCCAGGAACGACTCAACCCACCCCAGACAACGCCAACCCAGACAACGCCACCCTTGATCTGCAACGTCAAGTCAAACTGGCCAACCTGATCAACGAAATCAATACTGAACTCAGTAGCACCCTCGAACTCGACGATATCCTCAACACCGCCTGTCGGCTTCTGTGTCAAACCCTAAACTGTAGTCGCGCCAGTGTTTTGGTTCGCGAAGAGGGCGATCGCGAAACCCTCGTTAGCCGAGGAGAATATATCAATGGAGATTATCCCAGCCAACTCGGACTCAAAATCGACGCTAAAGACAATACCCACATTCAGGTTCTCATGTCCGAGGACAGCCCCCTCAGCGAACGGGACATGGCTGATTTCCCCGGCTTAGGCTGCGCCACTCGTAAAGCCCTTAAAACGCTGCAAATCAAGTCAATGCTTGCCATAGCCACTCGCTATCAAGGGGAGGTCAATGGCATCATTGGTTTACATCAATGCGATCGCCACCGAGACTGGCAACCCTGGGAAGAACAACTCCTCGAAGGGGTGGCCCGTCAGCTAGGAATTGCCATCGATCGCGCTCGCCTCTATCACACCAGCCAGGAAGCAGCCGCCCAAGAAGCCTTTTTACGTCTCGTCACCAATAAAATTCGTAATACCTTAGACGTTAACACCATTTTACAAACAGCCGTTGAAGGAGCGCGACGACTTCTCAAAGCAGACCGAGTGGTCATTTATCAATTTCAGGATGACTGGAAAGGACGAGTCGTTGTCGAAGATATTACAGACTCCTGGACATCGGTGTTAGGAGACATGGGTGCCGATGATTGTTTTTCCGGGGAATATGCCCATTTATACCGGGAAGGGCGAGTTCGCGCCATTGATAATATCGAGACAGACTTGGATTTAGATGCTTGTCATGCCAACTTTTTGAGAAACTTAGATGTTAAAGCTAATCTTATTGTCCCGATTTTAATTGGACAAAATCAAGAGGGAGATTTGCCCCAGCTTTGGGGTCTCTTGATTGTCCATCAATGTCGCAGTCCCCGTCATTGGCGAGTTCGTGAGAGTCATCTCATGTTGCAATTAGCCGATCAGTTGGCGATCGCCATTCAACAAGCCGAACTCTTTGCCAAATCTCAAGCCCAGGTTGAACGAGAATCTCTACTGCGACTGATGACAGAGCGGGTTCGAGGAACCCTAGATGTACAGGAGATTTTACAAACCGCTGTGAGCGGGATTCGCAGTATTTTAAATAGCGATCGCGTCGTCGTGTATCAGTTTATCCATGCAGCGGAGGGAGGCTGGGATGGAGATGTTGTGGTTGAGGATGTTGTAGACCCCAAATGGTCGATTATTCACCAAAAAACCTGTGATGACTGTTTTGGTGGTGAACATAGTCAACTGTATTTAGAAGGACGAGTGCGGGCGATTGATGACGTCAGTATCGATCCTGAATTAGATGACTGTCATCGGCAGTTTTTGAGCAGTATTTCAGTCAAAGCAAACCTGATTGTTCCCATTGTCACCAATGCCACAAAATCGGAAGACTCCGCCCCTTATCTTTGGGGGTTATTACTTGCACAAGCCTGTGAACAGCCTCGTCAATGGCAAGAGGGAGAAATTAGCCTTTTGGGTCAACTAGCCGAACAAATTGCCATCGGGATTCAACAGGCCGAATTATACAATCAAACCAAAACTCAAGCCCAAGAATTACAAGCGACTTTAAATCGCCTGCAATCGACGCAATTACAGTTAATCCAAACCGAGAAGTTGTCCGGTTTAGGCAAAATGGCTGCTGGTGTTGCCCATGAAATCAATAATGCTAACAATTTCATTTTTGCCAACCTGCATTATGTTCAAGAATATGGAGAAGAGCTAGTGAAAGGACTGGCTCAACTGGATACCGAAGCCGCAATTGACCTTAAAGAAGAATTGGACTTCGACTATATTCAAGAAGATTTCCCAAAAATGCTAAAATCGATGCGGGAAGGGAGTAAACGGATTCATAACGTCGTGCGATCGCTGCAAACCTTTTCTCACCTCAATGAAGCCGAAATCAAACCCGTGGATTTACATGAATGTCTCGAAAGTAGTTTAGCTATGTTGCGGCTCCGCTTTCATGCTAACCTGAAAATCCATAAAAACTATAGCAAAGAAATGCCGTTAGTCGCCTGCTATCCGGGACAAGTGAATCAAGTCTTTTTTAACCTCATTGAAAATGCCCTAGATGCCTTAGAAACAGATCACAAAACTGGTGAAAAACATAACGAACAACATGACGAACTTTCCTTGCAGACAGAGGTATTATCCAACGACTGGGTTCGCATCTGCATCGCCGACAATGGTCCAGGCATTCCCCGAGAAATTCGCGATCGCATCTTCGACCCCTTTTTCACCACCAAAGCCGTGGGATCTGGCACCGGTTTAGGCTTATCAACCTGTTATCAAGCGATCGTTCAGGGCCATCGCGGTAAACTGTACCTCAACGAGAACGACCAACCGGGAACCGAAATTTGTATCGAGTTGCCGGTTCATCGAGATGATTGCCGTTAGATGATTGCCGTTCACTGTGTATTTTGGGGGGATTCGATGAGTTCAAATGTAAGTCGTTGGTGTCAACATTGGTGTCAACATTGGCGTCAACATCGGCGTCAACATTGGGGAAACCGTTTTCGAGGGGGACTTCGCCCTGTTTTGGCGTTAATGTTGGCCCTAACCCTGCTGCTTTGGGGAATCCCCGTTGCGATCGCAGACACGTCCATCAGTAGTGCCGATTTACAACAACTCGAAGACGTGAGCGATCGCGCCCGAGACGCCGCACAACGGGGGGACTTTGAAGCCGCCGAAGCCCTCCTCTCGGCCCTAATTGAGCAAGTTCCCCAAAATCCCGCACTTTGGAGTAATCGCGGCAATGTCCGAGTCAGTCAAAATAAGCTCAATGCTGCCCTTGACGACTACAATCACGCCATCGAATTAGCCCCCGAGTTCCCCGATACCTATCTCAATCGAGGCACCGCCTACGAAGCCCTAGGGCGCTGGGACGAGGCGATCGCCGACTATAACCGTGTCCTAGCGCGATCGGCAGACGACGTAGCCGCCTACAACAATCGCGGTAACGCCAAAGCCGGACAAGGAGACTGGCCCGGAGCGATCGCCGACTACCGCCAGGCCATCGAACAAGCCCCCGACTTCGCCCTAGCCCGGGCAAATTATGCCCTCGCCTTGTACCAAGTGCAACAGTCAAGCGAAGCCCTCCAGGAAATGCGCAATCTCGTCCGCCGCTACCCTCAATTTGCCGATATGCGGGCCGCCCTAACCGCCGTCTTGTGGGAGATGGGGAAAGCAGGGGAAGCCGAGAGTAACTGGGTGGCCGCTGCGGGATTAGATGGCCGATATCGCAATCTTGACTGGGTCAGCGGTGTACGCCGCTGGCCACCTCGCATGGTGCAAGCCTTAGAGAAGTTTTTGACCCTCAAGCGCTAGAATCTTGGGCGAGGTGTATCCCATCACGCCAACCTAACCCACGAGGGGATTATCCCGTTCCCGCCAGTCCGCGTCATCATCCTCAACGCGATCGCGCTCATCCTCCCGTTCGGACCGTAGATCTCGCAATTCCCGTTCCTCCCGTTTCTCCTGAGCTCGCTGGGCCGACTCAAAGGCGCGATCGAGGTCAGTGCTACAATCAGTCCAATAGCCTCCCGACTTGCGACGGCGCAAGATATCTCGGACCGCACCGATGAGATCAGCAAAGGTATAGCCTTCGTTTTCAATCGCTTCGATGAGGGTTTCGAGTTCTTCAGATAGGGCTTGACGTTTTCGTTTAGAAAGATTGCGAACTAAACCAACATAGAGGGAGTCGTAATCATTCATCATCGGCTGTCATCCAGTGGATTCAAAAGTGTCACAATGAGTTTGGGAGTATTTAACAGACTCCCCATCGATGATATCCCACTCTCCGCCGTCTCCGTCACCCCACCGGGTCTTGATTGACCTTTTACCGATTGGCCCCTGATTATCGTCTATGAACTCTATTCTGGCTGTTATCGTCCTTTCCACCATCGGTTATGTGGCGGTGGGTATCCGCATTATCAATCAGGGGAACCTCGCCCTTGTCGAGCGTTTGGGGAAATATAATCGTACCTTAGCCGCCGGGTTAAGCTTTGTTGCGCCGGTCATCGAGAGTATTGTTTGGGAAGATACCACCCGAGAACAGTTTTGTCGCATTGAACCTCAGTTAGCCATTACCAAAGATAATGTCTCTTTGGAGGTGTTAGCCGTGGTGTACTGGCGTATCTTCAATTTAGAGATGGCCTATTATGAAATTGAAGACGTGGCTGCGGCCCTACAAAACCGTGTCAGTACCATTATTGGGGCCGAAATTGGCCGACGGGAATTAGATCGGACCGTGACGGCGCGATCAGAAATTAACCAAGTTTTATTAGAACAGATTGAAGACGAAACCCATGAATGGGGTATTAAGGTGTTGCGGGTTGATATTCAGAAAATTAATCCTTCGGCAACGGTGTTAGAATCCATGGAAATTGAACGGGCGGCGGAAATTAAAAAACGCGCCTCAATTTTAGAAGCTGAGGGAACAGCGGAATATATGAAGTATATTGCCCGTGCCTTAGAGTCTCGTGAAAATGCCCGAGAAATTCTGCACTTTTTTATGACACAACGCTATGTAGACTCAAGTTTTAAGTTGAGTCAAAGTGAAAACTCAAAGGTTGTGTTTATGGACCCGAAAGCCTTATCGGAAGCCCTAGGACCGATTTTGGGAGATGATTTGCCATCGTCTGGACCTAATAATGGTTCCCGAGAATCTTAACCCGAGAGTCTTAACCCGAGAGTCTTAAGGAGAGACAGGCTTGGTATAATCACGAATCAACTGTTATTGACCGGTTACGGATAAACCATCAACTAAAATAGAGGGCGTGTAACAGGAGCCATGCCAACGGGCATCGCTGCCCAAGCGGATGATATTCTGCAAGGCCGTATAAACATTCCCGGAAACCATCGTATCTTTAATCCGTCCGAGAACTTGTCCGTTTTTGACGCGATAGCCTAGGGAAACATTGATCGAAAAATCCCCGGAGAGTCCGCCGCCACTGCCGAGAATTTCATCGACGATGATGCCATGATCTAACTCAGCAATCAGATCCTCCAAAGACCTGTCACCCGGTTCAATCATCAGATTAAACAGTCCGGGGGTGGGATAACTCGATAGTCCTGGGCGAAAGCCATTGCCGGTGCTACCACTGCCGATTAACCGACCAATGCGGCGATCGCAATAAAACAGTTGTAACACCCCATCCTTAACAAAGGTCAGGGGACGAGTGGGTGTTCCTTCATCATCAAAGGGACAACTATACGGTCCCAACTGAGGTTGTTGAGAGATCGTCAATCGGGGCGAGAGGACTTGCTGATGCAGCCGAGAACTCCAGGGAGAAGACTGTTCAATGGCCTGTTTGCCATTGAGGGCTGCCTGAACCGTTCCCCAAAATAAATCGGCCGCTTTGGCGGTGAACAACACTGGTAATCGTCCACTCGGACAAGAGACATTCTCTTTGGCCCAAGCGAGCCGTTGTAGAATAGGTTGAGTGATATCCGAGGGGTTTAGGCGATCGCGTTGGCTTTCCCCATCGGAGACCGTGAGAAAATCATCGCCGCGCACCCATTCGACGGTCATATCGCTGCTTAAGGTAATGTCCGTATAAGAACAGTCCAGTCCAGCGGTATTGGCTAAGCGAGTGTGTTCATGGTCGCATTCCCAAGCCGCCGTACAGAGGGTTTCGGGATAGAGATCCCGGATTTGCGCGATGCTGTCGCGGCCCCAACTCAAGAGTTGTTCAACAGAGACCGTCTGGCCCACATCCAGATTCCCCATTGGGTACGGGTCTTGTAAATCGGGAACTTGGGGGGGATTGAGGCGACTAATCCCCAAGGCGCGCTGGACCAAGTCTTTGGGCGCAACCTCCCCATAGGCCACCGCCAGGCCCGGTCGACCCTCACGCCACACCCGGAGACTGAGACCTTCCGATTCGACACTTTCGAGTTGTTTGAGCCGGTTGGCTTCAAAATAGACCGGACGGGTGTGCGATCGCGATTGAAAGACCTCGGCCGCTTCAGCACCCTCTTGTAAGGCTAAATCTAGGAGTTGTTCGATCATGACGGACGCGAGAGTCTTAAGGGTTGCAACGTTACCGTAGGTTCAATTCGGGTAAGAGCCAAAAGCCAGCGAAGGCTTCTACCTGCGGCGAGGACTGAACGGCTAAGAAATGCGCTCCTCCCGCCTTCTCTTTGCGCTCTTCAAAGGTTTTTGCATCCTTGACGCTGCTTTCATTGGTGAGATCGGCTAAGACCCAACTTGAGTCATCTTCCGTTTCCAAAATCAAGCGCGGCCGGGGATTGGGGACAAACTTAATAAAACCAAGTTCCAATCCCGACATCCAGGCGGCGATGGGGAAGGCGCGGGGGGAGTAGATGACAAGTCCGGGGATTACGCAATCGCCATCGAGATTTAGCAGTTCGAGGGGAAACGATTCACCAAAATCAATCTTCCAATCGGGTAAATCCGCAAAATCGGCAGCGGTGAGGCTCACCATAGCCCATTTGTTGCCCTCTAACGCATCCGGGAGGGGACGAGGCGCTTGGATTTCATAGCGTACCGAGGGCGATCGCACGGCGGCTTCTTCATAGCAGGGATCTTGAGGATAGACCGTCACCATGCGCTCTTCAAGCCATTGGTACAGGGCTAGGGTCCGCCGACTGACTTGAGCATCTAGCCCCATATCTTTACAGGCTTTGACGATCATATTGTTCATCTGTCGCCGAAAGAAGCGCACCTTGGTCGGTGGGGTGGGGGCTTCGGCCATGGCCTGGGCCAAGGCATCTTTTAACCAGGTTGAGTTAACATTGCCACTTGAGCAGTATTGGGAATAGCGAAATAGATCCGACTGCGATCGCGAGACCGATAACGGACTTTCACAAATCAGCAGTTCCCAGCGTTTTTTTTGCGTTTCGTCCACCAAGGGACGAGAGTAGAAGTCGAGTTCCCAGACAGTTCCCATGCCAAATTTCTAAATTGCCAAATTTCTAAGTGCCAAATTTCTAAGTGCCAAATTTCTAAATGGCCACTGTTTCTATCATAGGGGCTATTGACCCCTCCGCTAAGGCGACTCATCCTCACCGGCGTTGAAGTGGCCCGGCTGTCCCTAACGACGATTTAGGTCTTTGAGGGTTTCGAGGGTATATTCTGAGGCCGCAAAGTTGTTTTGTTTACGAAAGAGCGCTTCGGCGGTTTCTAAGTCGGCGATGGCACTGTTGAGGCGATCGAGTTCTAGGTAAACCATGGCCCGATTGTAGAAGGCTTTAGCCGACTCAGGTTCAACCACTAAGGTTTCGGTGAAGTCATTGAGGGCGCGATCGTAGTCTCCGAGTTCAAAGTAGAGACTACCGCGATTGAAGTAAGCGTCCCCATAGTCAGGATTTAGGGCGATCGCCCGATTGTAGTCGTCTAGGGCAGCCTCAGCGTCACCTAGGGCGCTGTAGGCGCTGCCGCGATTAGTATAGGTGCGGGCATCATCTCGGTCGAGGTCTAAGGCCCGCGTGAAATCTGTAATCGCCCCGTCATAGTCCTCGGTTTTCAGGCGCGCGATCGCCCGGCCGTGATAGCCTCGGGTACTGTCGGGAGAGAGGTTAATCGCTCGGGTAAAGTCATTCACCGCCGCCTCGTAGTCTTCGGCTTCTAAACTGGCTTGGCCGGCGGCGATCGCACTCAAATAGGGCTGACTCAGAGACGATTTGCGCAGTTGTTCTTGTCGCCAGGAAGAATCGACCGGTTCGGGAGTCTCCCCGGCTAGATTTTCCGTGAGACTGCGAGAGCGTACCGAGAAGGCGATCGCCATGGCGACTAAACCGACTCCAACAGAAATCAGGGTCGTTTTAACCTTAGGACTGGGACTCATGAGCAGCATTTAATCTGGGTTAAGATAGCGTTCAATTAGCAAGATCGCCACGATATCATCAATTGGCCGAGGTGGAAGTCGCAATCCTTGCGGAATTAAGCGTGTTAATCCCCGTGGCGGATACATCGACCAATAGCGATCGCGAGCGGCTAAGGTACTGTTATGCTCATTAACGCTCACCAGTCTTAACTCCGGGAGGTTTTGAGCAATACGGTCTTGCCATTGGCGCGAGGTGGTGCGATCGCCAATAATTAGCGTCGTACTGCCAAAGCGATCGCATAGAGTGTGTAGCGTCTCCAGGGCGCGATCGCTGGCCACCACTTGAGCCTCTAAAACCTTACCAATGCCTTGAACCACCGCCACACCACATTTATCGCGGCCGGGGTCAAATCCTAATAGGGGTAACTTATCGCAGCAACGTTGTGTCATATACACATGATTGATTGTCATTGAGCCGCGAGGATGGTTTGGTTGGCTCTCAAACCTTTGACTCTCAAAGCTTAAGCCCAAAAAACAATTTTGAAACAGTCTCAGGTTAGCACTGACACCCCCACCTCGCCCAAGGCAGGTGGGGTGAGCTTCATCCGCTAACCTGACCGATGTGATTTTGCACAGTTGTGACTGAGTTGTAATTTAGGTAAGGGCGAACGGCTGTTCGCCCCTAATTGTATAGCATGGAACTAGACCTTATCCAAACCAGCGATCGCGACCATGGCCACAGCCATTCCCAACTCCCCTTCCCTCGAAACCGCCCCAACTCAAACCTATTCCTGGCAAAACTACCATTGTGCCTACGCCGTCCACCGCAGCGATGCCAGCCAAGGCCAGCCCCTACTGCTCATCCATCCCATCGGTGTCGGCTTATCGCGCCATTTCTGGCAACGATTTAGCGACGAATGGCAGCGTCAGGGGCAAACCAATCCCCTCTATGCCCCTGATTTGCTCGGTTGTGGTGAGAGTGATATGCCGCGAATTGCCTATCGTCCCGAAGATTGGGCGCAACAATTACAGGCCTTTATCGATACCGTGATTCAAGAACCCGTGATTGTTGTTGTTCAGGGGGCCTTATTTCCTGTCGCCCTCCGACTCGCTCAACAGGCCCCAGAACAGGTCACTGGACTGGTTTTATCGGGGCCACCCGCCTGGGGAGTGATGACGCGAGAAGCTAAACCCCGCCAAAACCAACTGCTCTGGAATCTCTTTTTTGACACTCCCTTAGGCTGGGGGTTCTATCGCTATGCTCGCCGGGAAGCGTTTTTGCGATCGTTCTCCCAAGACAAACTCTTTGCCCAAGCCGACGATGTAGATGCTAACTGGCTCAAGACTCTACAGCAAGGGGCCGCCGATTTAGCCAGCCGTCATGCCGTCTTTTCCTTCCTGGCCGGCTTTTGGCGGCAAGATTACGGCCCCGATATCCGCCAACTTCAGCAGCCGGTGAAAGTCTTATTTGGAGAAGAGGCCTCCGGGATTAGTCGCCGGGGCAAAAATGACCCCGCTGACAAACGCCTCAACGACTATCTCAGCCAGCTTGCTAATGGTGACGGAACCCTCATTCCAGGACGAAATGTCATGCCCTACGAACAACCCGAAGCCTTCGTCCGCGAAACAGCGGCCTTTGTGCAACGGGTTGGCCAAAGCCACTCCTCTCGCTAATCCTCTGGCTCCAAAGATGGATGGATTGATTGCGATGTCGTGGGACAATCGAAGCTAAGACGGGTTCACGTCTTGATTCTGACCTATCAATTGTGGGGAGTACTGTTTGCTGTGACCGAAATCACCCACCTAACTCAAGAAATTCTCTCAGGGGCTGGCTATGTGGTGGTTCCTGATGGTCTGACGCCGAAGATGGCCGAGGAGATGCGATCGCAGGTTCTGGAGTTAGCCCGCCATTGTCCCCAGGATGAAAAGCGGCAACGAGTCTATGGGTTAATCTACCAAGATCCTAAATTTGCAGCCCTAGTTGAACATCCCCAAGTCTTTGGTCTGGCCCGAGAGATTTTAGGGGACAGTTTGCGCTTGGGGGGATTTTCGGCCCATGTTCTCCATGCTGGGGCTTCAGCTATGGGCATCCATGTGGATTATCCCTATTGGGCCATGGAACCACCCTTTCCCGATCGCCCCGTCTTGGAAGTACAAGCCATTTGGATGTTAGAAGATTTCAGTGAAGCCAATGGGGCGCCGATTTTTGCCCCCGGAAGCCAAACCCTGTGTGATACGCCGGATGTTAAACGTTTTGACCGCACGGCCCGTTCCGTATCAGGACAGGCCGGTTCTGTGGTGATTTCTCATGGACTCTGTTGGCATGATACGGGCAAAAACTACACCACAACATCCCGAGTGTCCTTTTTGGTCAACTATACGGCAAAATTTATCTTAAATGTCAAAAGAAGACTCCCGTTAGAGCCGAAGGCTTAGCGGTGAGATGAATTTTGACTAAAAATATGTGGTAGAATTGTGGAGCCAACGCACCCAAGTGTGCCACGAGAGGCAAGATTGGTGGTTCTCGCCAGCTAGAATGTCCGACCAAAAAGAAGTACCTGAT
>LJZT01000098.1 GCA_001314905.1 Phormidium sp. OSCR | reverse complement strand
GGACGGGGTTTCGGGGCAAAAATGCTCTGGGGCTAGACAAACAGTCATGAAGCAAGAATCCCCCGTTATAATCTTTGATTTAACGGCGGGAGTGTCAAAGGCGTTGACCATTGACTGTTGAGGGCATTGAGTTGACAAGGGCAACCTCACCGGTTGCCCTTTTTGCTAGGCCCGAAACCGTGCCATTACCCCAAGCGTTGGCGAATCCAGAGGGCGAATAGGGGCAAGGCGAGACGGTAGCCAAGATCGGGACCATAGATAAGGCCTTTATGTTGTAGGCCGGCGATCGCTCCCTGTAACGAGCCACCCCGTGAGAGATGATGTTTTTGGATATAGTTGCGACTTTGGGGCTTGTCTGTGGGATCGAGGGCCAAGGATTCGAGGAGTTGTAGTTGTGAGGCGGGTAAAAGAACCAACAACGACTCAAAGATATTGCTTAAATCGGCCAGTAAGTCTTGTAGGGTTTCCTCAATCGCCACATCATCTAAACGACCGTGATCCCAGCGGCGTTGACGTAAACGACCCACTAACATCGACGCATCGCCGATATGTCCTTGAACGGCGTTGAGGAAGGTCTCTAGGGCCGGCGATCGCGGATCAAAACTCAAACCCACTTGTTGTAAGACCAATTGCGCCCAAGCGGCCACCACATCATCCGCCAGGGGAGTCAGACAAACGGTCGTCAGTCCACCCGGATCATCATGGAAATTGCGGTTTTCGGCCAAGGTGGTCACTAAGACATAATTGGCCGTCGTATGGCGGGCGATCGCCTCTTGTAAACAGGTTTCCCATTGAGCCGTACGGTCCCAAGCTCGAATATGGGGAAACCCGTGAAAAATGAGAATGACTTGCCGTTCCATGGCGATGGCCAACTGTTGCGGGAATTGCAGTAACTGCTGATAGGCTTGCCAAAGATGCTCTTGAGTTAGGGCCGGATCTCGTTGTAGAGAGAGTTTGCGCGGGGATGTTTCGTTAAACTCAAACCAGAGTTGTCCCTCACGGCCCGTCCAATCCCGAAGGAAGGCGGTGGCCTCTTGGCTTTGCACCCCCTGGGAAATCCCCTCACAAAGCAGTTGCACAAATCGCCGTCCATCGGTGGCCCGAATACAATCGACTTCCATCACCTTCGCACCCACATCCCGGGCCGCTCGTCGCACTAGGGTTCGACGACCACTTCCGGGAACTCCCGCAATCAGTAAATCGTGACCATTAGCTAACGTCTGAGTAATCTGTTGAAACTGAGCCTGTCGGCCGAACAATTCCAGTACCGACTCTTTCTCTGGAGAGATCCTCGGTACTGTCTCACCGGGTGTTGGTCCTAGCATCCTTCCGTTCTTCGCTATTGCATCAACATCAACCTTGTCATCTCGCACCATAAGCCAGATCAGGCCCAAGCACAACAAAAACTTATAGTGCCACATCGTGACAACACTAAAAAATCGTGCTAATCTGATTCTAACACAGACCATTTTGAGTTTAGTCCTTAGCCCCTGACAACCTCCGTGTTAGAAGCCTGCATCTTAGCAACCGTCCTGATCGGATTCATCGGCATCATCGTCAAGCCAAATCTGTTGATGAAGATCATCGCCATGGATGTGATGAGTACAGGTGCGATCGCCTACTACGTTTTCATCTCCTCGCGAGATGGACTCTCATCGCCGATTTTCAATCAAGAAACTCCTCTCCAATATGCCGATCCAGTTCCTCAAGCAGTGATTTTAACTGCCATTGTCATTGGCTTTTCCATTCAGGCGTTAATGCTTGTCGGTGCGATGAAACTCGCACATCATAACCCCACCCTAGAAACCAATGAAATCGAGGACAACAATACGCCATGATGTCTCTGACTATTATTTGGATTGCACTACCCCTATTTATTGGACTCACCATCTACCTGCTGCCAAAGTTAGATCGCTATTTAGCCTTGGCAACAGTCCTGATGTCCTTCGGCTATGGACTGAATCTCTTTTCAAGCCAAACCTCTCAAAAATTTCAACTTTTAGATAACTTTGGTGTCAGCTTTTGGGTTGACTCACTCAGTAGCCAGTTCATTCTCACCAACGCGTTGGTGACAGGAGCTGTCATTCTCTATTCATCATTTCAGAATAAAACCGCGTTTTTTTACAGTCAAGCGATTATCCTACATGGCAGCGTCAATGCTGTTTTTATATGCGCGGACTTTATGAGTCTATATGTTGCCTTAGAGGTGATTGGGGTGGCCGCCTTTTTATTGGTTTCATATCCGAGGAGCGATCGCGCCCTTTGGGTCGCCTTGCGCTACTTATTTGTCAGCAATACCTCAATGCTTTTTTACCTGATTGGGGCCATTTTAGTCTATCAAGCCAACCATTCCTTTGCCTTTACAGGGTTGGCTAATGCCCCTCCTGAAGCCATTGCCCTAATTTTCCTGGGCTTGTTAAGTAAAGGTGGCGTATTTGTCTCCGGGTTATGGTTGCCTCTAACTCATTCCGAATCGGAAAGTCCTGTCTCAGCACTCCTCTCCGGATCGGTGGTTAAAGCCGGTGTTTTTCCCCTATTGCGCTGTGCCTTACTGATGGATGAGTTATTGCCTGTTGTGCAAATATTAGGCATCAGCACCAGCTTTTTTGGCATTATCTATGCCCTGTTTGAGAAAGACGCAAAACGAATTTTAGCCCTGAGTACGATTTCTCAATTGGGTTGGATGATGGTTGCACCAATGGTGGCTGGAGTGTATGCCCTCGCTCATGGATTAGTCAAATCACTTCTATTTTTAGCCAGCGGTGCATTACCCACCCGAGATTTAGATGAACTTCAGGTAAAGCCAATGTACAGTGGATTGTGGCTGATTCTACTCGTCGGGGGTTTATCCATGTCCGGTTGTCCCGGTTTCCTGGGTTTTTCAGCGAAAGTTTCGACCCTCAAAAGTCTGTCAGACTGGCCAGAGATCTTCATGAATGTATCCTCGGTTGGCACAGCACTAATTTTTGGTAAGTTTATTTTTCTTCCCCACAAATGGCAAGGAGGGCATCTCAAGCCCGGTTTAATCGTGGCCGCCCTACTTTTAATCGTCAGCTTGTTAGTGGGGAATGTCTTGTATCTCCAAGCCTACAGCCTCGCCAATCTCGGAAAAGCCTTAGCTGTTATCGGGTTGGGTTGGTTAGGATATTGGCTTTTCATTAAACGTCAAGATTTAAAACTGCCCCGAATGTTTGAACAGTTCGATAATCTCATCGGCAGTATGAGTTTGGTGTTAATTGTCTTATTTTGGATGGTGTTTACATGATTGGCTATCTTAACCTAATCTTACGTTTAACCATTTGGTTTTTACTGACCGATGATTTCAGTGCCGCTAATATTATTATTGGGCTGGTGGTCTGTTTTTTCCTGCCGGGATTACACAAAACCTCCAGTTCACTCCAGGATTGGCTGCGAGTCTTCGGTGAAATTATTGTCGCCATTCCCCAAGCGTACTGGGAAGCCTTGGAAATGATTGTGAGTCCTCACATTGAGGAGGAATTTACCTTAGAACAAGTGAAACCGCAACGAACCGCTGGTTTGATTTTTCTGGATATTTTCCTGATTACCTTTACCCCCAAAACGATTGTGACAAAATATCATGAACATGGCTGGTATGAAGTTCATAAACTAAAACGGAGTTAACGGCAATGGATGGAATGGATGGTTTAATTTTTGGGATGATTGTCTGTTTGTTGCTGCCAATTTATGAAGCTTGGAAAGCAGATGACATTTGGCAAAAAATGTTGGCGTTTTCGAGTATTGAAACCAAGTCTTCAATTATTATTTTGGCAATTTCGGTGTCTCGTAACGATTGGATGATTGGTTTGGTTGGGGTTATTATTCTCAGTGTGGGAAATGCTGCGTTAATGCTTTTAGCGAATGTCATTAAACGGGCAAATAGTGCATCAAGTCGAGGGTTTTATGGTTGATTTTTTGAGCTATTTCTGTCTCGGATTTGGACTTGTGTTGTGGTTTTGGGGGACTTTTCCCTTACTGGGGCGGCGCTCAGTCCTATTTAAACTCCATAATCTTTCTATTTCCGATATTCTGGGTTCGATGAGTATTGTGGTGGGACTGGCGTTAAAGATTCCTCGCGAGTTACCCCTGTTGATTTTAGCCCTGATTTCTTTGGCAATTTGGAATACAATTTTGGGCTATGTGTTGGCCTACTGTACTCGGAGGACTGTTGAGGATGATTGAGTGGTACATTTACATTATTGTGGCGTTGCTCCCATTGACGGCGGTCATGTTGGTGCGATCGCAAAACCCCTATCATGCTCTCGTGATTCGAGGCATTTTAGGAGCGGTGGCGGCCCTAGTCTATGCCGTTTTGGGAGCCGCTGATGTGGCCTTAACTGAGGCGTTAGTCGGGACAATGTTGGCCATTACGCTCTATGCGGTGGCGGTGCGTTCGTCTCTCGTCTTACGAGTAGGAGTTGAGGCCTCGGAATTTAAAGGAGATCGATGCGATCGCTTTTGGGGCTTACTTTGGCGTGAATTGAGCGGCATTTTTGACAGCTACTACTTACGATTAGAACTCGTCACCTATGCCAGTCCTGAAGAGTTACATCAGGCCTTACGCAATCAAGATATCCATGCGATCGCCGAAACCACCTACCAAGAACCGACGATTGAGGGTATCGCCATGGAGGGGACAATTGCAGCAGACCCCAAACCCTTCATTGTCACAACCCGAGTTCGTCGAATTTATGAGTTAATGCAAACTGATCTCGTCCTAACTAGCCCCCGGTTGTTGTTATCTGCTGAGGACTCTTCTGAGCAATCCTTTGACCGACCTGATGTAGGAGTAAGTAAGGTATGAAATGGGTCTATTTAGCCGCCGTGGCGGTCATTTATCTGAAGTTTTTACTCCTTCCCAATATCAGCGTAGACGCCCTCGATCCCTCAGCCGTGGAGTTGGTGGTGGCCGATAGTGGCGTTCCCAACGCCGTGACGGGGATTATCTTCCGCAATCGTCTCTATGACACCATTTTTGAAGTGGTCGTGTTCACCATCGCCATCATGGGGTCTAAATTCCTGTTGGCTAACGAACATCCCCTGAGTGAAGTCCATCAATTTCGCGATCGCCCCTCCATCGTCTTAGCACGACTTGGCGCTCTCATCTCGGCGCTGGTGAGTATCGAGTTAGGGATTCGTGGCCATCTCAGTCCCGGTGGTGGTTTTGCTGCTGGAGTCGCCGGAGGAACCGCCATCGGCTTGGTGGCCATTACCTCCAACGCTGAATGGATGGAAGGGATTTATAAACGCTGGCGAGCCGCCTTAGCCGAAAAACTCTCGGTCTTAGTGTTTATCCTCCTATCAGCACTGACCTTAGTGGGATTTGCACTCCCCCAAGGAGAATTAGGAGGCTTAATCAGTGGCGGAATTATCCCCATGATGAATCTCTTAGTGGCGTTTAAAGTGGCTCTCGGGTCTTGGGCCGCCATTTTACTGTTTATCCGCTACCGAGGCCTCTTCTGAGGTTCGGGTTCAGACTGGACGACTGATGACCGGCCCAGGGCGGGTTGCAACCGCTACAATAGAGGGGTGAGATCCGGGGTGAAGTGCTTTGTTGCCAGAGTTGTTGCCAACCTTGCAGACAATTCACCGGTCCACCAACGCTGTTTAGCAAATTAAAAGGATAGTTTCATGCAATCAGGTGCGCGAATCATCTCGCTGTTTGGGATTCCGCTCTATATTCATTCGTCTTGGTTCCTGATTTTGGCCTTATTCACCATTGCCAAAGGCGTTGCGTGGCAAGAAACCTATAACTGGGGTGGAGTCATCCCCTTCGTGGCTGGCTTTATCAGTTCGGTGTTGCTGTTTGTCTCAGTGGTTCTCCATGAACTTGGACATAGTTTAACGGCTCAAACTCAGGGCATTAAGGTCAACTCCATTACCCTATTCCTGTTTGGGGGCGTTGCGGCCATTGATCGAGAGTCAAAAACTCCAGGACAAGCCTTTCAGGTGGCCATCGCTGGCCCAGCCGTGAGTTTTGCCCTCTTTGTACTGTTGTCGCTCCTCGTCTCGATTTTGCCGAGTGGCTCAACCCCAGCGGCGGTGTTACTCGGTAATTTAGCCACCATTAACTTAGTCTTGTGTCTGTTTAATCTTATCCCCGGCCTACCTCTTGATGGGGGACAAGTCCTCAAAGCAGCGATTTGGAAAGCAACGGGCGATCGCTTCAAAGCCGTTCGTTGGGCCGCTCAATCGGGGGTCTTTCTGGGGACTGGGGCGATCGCCTTTGGCTTATTTGTAGCCTTGACGGTTCCGGGATTTACCGGAGGCTTCTGGATGGCCTTGATTGGTTGGTTTATCCTGCAAAATGCCAATAACTATGGCCGCGTCACCCGGTTACAAGAACTGTTGCTCAATACTCCCGTCAGCGAGGCGATGACACGACAGTTTCGGGTGGTGGATGGCCAGATGACGATTCGTGAGTTTACCGATCGCTACCTGCTCTCGGATCTATATGAGGGACAATCTCAGCATCAACCCTATTTTGCGGCGTCTCATGGACGCTATCGTGGCGCAATTCACCCGGACGATCTCCGGAGGATTGAGCGATCGCGCTGGGAGACGCAAACCTTGGAAACCATCGCTCATCCCATCTCGGAATTGGTCACACTTCGGGAAACAGCAACGGTGTTGGATGCGATTTTGCAATTGGAGCGATCACAGCTACGGGAGTTAACGATTTTAACCCCAGCTGATGCCGTGGCGGGAGTCGTTGATCGGGCGGGGATTGTGCAGACGATCGCCCAGAAAGCAGGTCTAGCGATTCCCAAGGCTGAGGTAGAACGGATTAAAACAGAGGCCCGTTATCCGGATAATTTTCCCTTGGTGGCGATCGCCAAGTCAATCCCCTTGGATTCCTAATCGTGGCTACCTTGTTTTGGACCCGTTATGACATTTGATCCACCTCAGTCTGATCCCGAGAATCTGGATGAAGATGTAGAAGAACCCGTCGATGATGGGGAAGACTCACCCAGCCATCATCCCTGGTTTGAAGTGGGCCGCTTGTCTTCAGCCCCTTCCTCAGTTTCGTCTGAGGCGACCTCTCAAGTTCCCTTTCCAGGCACCTCTAAAGCGTCACCACCCCCCGATGAGCCACTCCGCCAACGGTTAACTCGCTGTCTCTCCCTAGAGGCTGAGTTGGCCGATCTCGCCGCCTTGCGAGAACCGGCTCCCTTAGAGGGAGGCGATCGCGCCACATCCACCGTGGCTGCGGCTGCGATCGGCGGGGATTTAGAGGAGTTGGCTCGTCAGTGGTTGGAAGCACCCTCACCGGAAAATCATCAGGCGTTAACCACCGCCGTGACTCTCAAGGAAACGACGCTCGAACGTCAATTTTGGCATCAGGTTCCGCCGGCTTTGAGTCATCGCCGCCCTCTAACGTCTCTAATTGACGCGATGGGCGATCGCCAATTACGACAAGAAGCGGATATGCAGCAGGGGGCGATCGCCGTATTACTCGAACAACTGCCCCCAACGAGTCTAAACAGCCGCGAGTTTGATATCTTCAGCCATGAGGCCCAATCCCTGCTAGGAACGCTTCTGGAGATTGAACGCCGCCAGGGAGTGATTGAGGAGTTGCTGCGGCGCGATCGCACCCTCCCCGGAGCCATTATCACCTTCTCCATTCTCTATCTCCTGGGTACTGTGGCTCTCGTTGTTCTCTCCGTCATCTTTTGGGGCCATGGATTTGTCGTCGAGAGTGTGAGCGAGCAAACCTTGCCCTTGATTGGTATTCCCTGGCCCGTTTTCGTTTGGAGTTTATTCGGCAGTCTGGCGGCTATTTTAGCCCGTTTCCTGTATCATCCCTTTCGCCGCTTGCGTGAGATGACGCAATGGATGCTCTTACGCCCCATTCAGGGGGTTGTCTTTGGGGGAGCGAGTTATTTTGTCTTGGATGCGCTCTTATCGTTGCTGACGCCGTTTCAATCGCAAACCCCACTGTCAATGACCGATGAGGCGATTTTGCTCTTGTCATTTGCAGTAGGGTTTAGCGATCGCTTGGCGATGATTGTCTTCCGTTGGATGTCCCAGACGGAGCCTCACACCCGCTGATTGTAGGGGAGTTTGGCCAGCAACCGGGCCATCATGCAGGTATTGGAGACCCCCGCAAACAGTAAGCCTGCACCCACAAAACCACTGAGGAAGAGGAAGCCCGGAACAAATACCCCTACTACGGTTCCAATGAGAACCAAGGAGCCGGCCACGATTTGCACCTGGCGCATGATGCTAATGGGGGCATTTTTGTTGACGAGGGTGGGATGTCCGGCTTGTTTCCAAGCATTCAAGCCGCCATCGAGGTGACTCACCTGTTCAAAGCCAGCGGCGAAGAGCTTTTGCGCCGCTTGAGCGGAACGATTGCCACTTTGACAATAGAGAACGAAGGGGCGATCGCTGGGAATTTCCGCCGCCTCGAAGCGAGACAGGGGCATCAGTTGCGCACCGTCAATCTTCTCTCCGGCGTGTTCAGAGGGTTCACGGACATCAATTAGGAGGATTTCGCCGGACTCCAACTGCTGTTTGAGGTGGCCTGGGGCGACAGCATGGAGTTTGTCGGTGGGGTTAGATGAGATGAAGGTCATAGGGCTGATGGGAGTAGAGGGAACATTCAACAAGAGAAAACCCCGAATCTAGTCTGGATTTTCCTTGTGACTTGGCTCGTACTTGACTCGTACTTACCGGGTACTTGGAGCTGACAGCGCCGGGTGATGGCTGAATCACCTGCCGGGCCTATTGTCCATATACCGACTTTAACCCATCCTATCATATGGTAATAAAACTCCGCGACAAAACCCCTAACCGGCGGGTTAGGGGTTGACAAAGTATCGAAAGTGTGGTAGCTGCTAGAGGAATCTAGTCAGCTGTAACCAAGAGGTCTTCTTGAGGTTCTTGGCTTTTGATCACCACTTTACCCTCATCATCCACATCCACGAGAGCGCCGTCGCCGTCTTGAATCCGTCCCGAGAGGATTTCCTCAGCGAGACTGTCTTCAAGGAGGCGCATGATGGCCCGACGGAGGGGACGCGCCCCGTAGCTGGGGTTGTAGCCTTCTTCGACGAGACGATCTTTGAATTTCTCCGTCACCTTGAGATCAATGCCTTGTTCCAAGAGACGGGCAAAGACTTCTTTGAGGAGGATATCGCTGATTTCCTTAACTTCCTCTTTGGTGAGTTGACGGAAGACGATGATTTCGTCGAGACGGTTGAGGAACTCGGGCCGGAAGTATTGCTTGAGTTCTTCGTTGACGAGGTTGCGGATGCGGTTGTATTGCGCTTCGGTTTTGTCGTCGTCGAACTCGAAGCCAAGACTACCGCCACCTTTCTCGATGACTTTCGAGCCAATGTTGGAGGTGAGGATAATCAAGGTGTTCTTGAAGTCCACCGTGCGTCCTTTTGCGTCCGTGAGGCGACCATCTTCGAGGATTTGCAGCAGCATATTGAAGACATCGGGGTGAGCCTTCTCAATCTCATCAAAGAGAATCACCGTGTAGGGACGACGGCGCACCGCTTCGGTGAGTTGTCCACCTTCGTTGTAGCCCACATAGCCGGGAGGGGAGCCAATGAGTTTGGAGACGGTGTGACGTTCCATGTACTCAGACATATCCAGGCGAATCATGGCTTCTTCTGAGCCGAAGAAATAGGAAGCCAGGGCTTTGGTTAGCTCAGTTTTACCCACCCCAGTCGGTCCAGAGAAGATGAAACTGGCAATGGGACGGTTGGGGTTCTTCAGGCCAACGCGAGCGCGGCGAATGGCGCGGGAGACGGCGCGGACGGCTTCGTCTTGACCAATCAGGCGCTGGTGCAGGGTTCCTTCCATATGCAGCAGTTTCTCGGACTCGGACTCGGTGAGTTTGTTCACCGGGACGCCGGTCCAACTGGCGACGATATGGGCGATGTCCTCTTCGCCAACGGTGGGAGAATCTTCGTTGCTGTTGGCGGTTTCGTTTTTGCGGCTTTGGGCGATGGCCTTGATTTCGGCTTTGATTTCCATTTCGCGATCGCGCAAGCCCCCGGCTTTATCGAAGTCCTGAGAGCGTACCGCATCGTCTTTGTCCTTGAGAACCTGACGCAGTTCCTTATCGAGTTCCTTAGCCGCTGGGGGAAGTTGTGATTCGAGCAGGCGCACCCGAGAACCGGCTTCATCGATGAGGTCAATGGCTTTATCGGGGAGATAGCGATCGCTGATATAGCGATCCGACAATTTCGCCGCCGCTTCGAGGGCCTCATCATCGATTTTCAGCTTGTGATGCTGTTCGTAGCGTTCCCGCAAGCCGTAGAGAATTTCGATGGTTTCATCCACCGTTGGCTCACCGACCATCACTGGCTGGAAGCGTCGTTCTAGGGCCGCATCGCGCTCAATATGCTTACGATACTCATCGAGGGTCGTAGCACCGATACATTGCAGTTCACCACGAGCCAGAGCGGGTTTGAGGATGTTCGCCGCATCGATGGCCCCTTCAGCGGCCCCAGCACCAATGAGGGTATGTACCTCATCAATAACGAGAATGACATTAGAGGCTTGGCGAATCTCGTCCATGATTTTCTTGAGCCGTTCCTCAAACTCACCCCGGTATTTGGTCCCGGCGACGAGCAAACCGATATCGAGGGTGACGACGCGCTTTTCTTCCAAGATATCGGGGATATCGTTGGTGCAGATGCGTTGGGCCAGACCTTCGGCGATCGCGGTTTTGCCGACCCCGGGTTCCCCAATCAAGACGGGGTTGTTTTTGGTGCGGCGACCCAAAATCTGAATCACCCGTTCAATTTCCTTCTGACGACCCACGACGGGATCGAGTTTTCCTTCACCGGCCATTTGGGTGAGATTGGAGCCAAACTCATCCAGGGTCGGGGTTTTGGTGCGACCCCCACTTGAGCCGGCGGCCACTTCGGCGGTTTCACCGAGCATGCGAATCACCTGAGTGCGCACCTTGGAGAGATCCACTCCGAGGTTTTCGAGAACCCGAGCGGCGACCCCTTCTCCTTCACGGATTAGACCGAGGAGTAGGTGTTCGGTGCCGATGTAATTGTGTCCGAGTTGGCGAGCTTCTTCGAGGGACAGTTCCAGAACTCGCTTGGCTCGGGGGGTGAAAGGGATCTCCACCGCAACAAACCCAGAACCGCGACCGATAATTTTCTCAACTTCAATGCGAGCATCTTTTAGGTTCACACCCATCGATTTGAGGACTTTGGCGGCGACGCCGGTCCCCTCACCGATTAATCCGAGGAGGATTTGCTCCGTACCCACGAAGTTATGCCCCAGGCGGCGGGCTTCCTCCTGGGCGAGCATGATGACTTTAATGGCTTTTTCTGTAAATCGTTCAAACATGGCTTACTTCCGATACCGAACAGTAGTTTAAGGCGGGGGACCCGTTCCACAGGCGCTAGTTGTCGTGCTTGAATTAGCATAGCAAACCTGACTCAAGTCTTGCTACAGATGTCCTCTTGGAATTGGATCGATGGGGCTTGCTTCGGGATTTTGAGGGGATTTAACAACGTCTTAAGATTTTTCCGCCCCAGGCTTCGATCCGTTGCTGAATTTGCCGATCCCATTCCTCTAATTTCTGTAAGAAATTGCCATTTTGTAGCCCACTTAACCACAAAATTAACGCATCATCCCCATTGGCATAGTAACGCCGTCGCCGTCCGGCTTCTTGAAAGCCAAATTGTGCGTAGAGCGATCGCGCGGCCCGGTTCTCGGCGTTGACTTCTAGGGTGGCCCGGGCCAGTTGGCGATCGCACGCGGCCCGCAACAGTCCCGAGAGGATGAGTTGTCCGAGGCCCCGACGGCGCTGTTCGGGGTGAACGGCCACAATGGTCAGATGGGCTTCATCGACGATGGCCCAAAGACAGCCTAAGGCCAGCAAAGACTCGGGCTGCTCACAGTCCTCGATGCCCAGAAGAATACTGTTGGGACTATTGAGTTCTCGCCGATAGCCCTCTTCGGTCCATAATTGGCCGAAACAAAGATGATCGAGAGCCAAAATGGGGCCGAGATGAGCCTCAGTGAGGGAATGGAGCGTCAGACGAGTCACAACAGCAAACGAAGACGGATAACACTAGACACAACACTAGACACAACACCAGACAACACCAGAGTCCAACTCACCGGTGAACTGACAAAGGATTCAGCATTGGTAGCCCTTGATCGTACACTAAGAAGGGATGGGTTGAGCGACTGCCCTCGATGTCGCCGGCAGCTCTCTCGACGTTTACGTATCCCTTAACCCTCATTACAGTATTACTTGTCCCTCTCTCATTTTTATGGTCTCGACTCCTTCTCTTGACAAACCCCAATCTGGTCGCAGCTTTCTGGACCAGGCGATCGCCTCATCGTCTCCCAATCAAAGCCTCGTCCCTATCACCACCCGTCTCGGAGACAATGATGCCTTAGAAATTGGCGGCTGTGATGTGCCGACGCTGGTGCATCGCTTCGGTTCTCCTCTCTACATTTTGGATGAAACGACCCTGCGTACAGCCTGTCGTCAATATCGAGATGCGTTTGCTCAATACTATGACGGCGAGAGTCTGGTGTTGTTTGCCTCGAAGGCTTGGAGTTGTTTAGCCGTCTGCGCCATCGTCGCTAGTGAAGGATTAGGAGTCGATGTTGTCAGTGGTGGGGAACTTTACACGGCTCTGAACGCTGGTGTGGCCCCAGAGCGCCTGTATCTCCATGGCAACAATAAATCGGTTCAGGAACTCAAGGAGGCGATTGAGGCCGGGATCACAGTGGTGGCCGATAACTGGCAGGATTTACACATCTTGGTGGACTTAATGGGCGATCGCCCTAACCCTGTGCGGTTGATGTTGCGCTTCACTCCCGGTATTGAATGTCACACCCATGAGTACATTCAAACGGGCCACATTGACAGTAAGTTTGGCTTTGACCCCGACTCCCTCGATGCGGTGTTGCAGTTTGTCTCGCAACAGCCGAGTCTCAACTGTGTGGGTCTCCATGCCCATATTGGCTCGCAAATTTTTGAATTGCAACCCCATCATGATTTACCCGAAGTGATGGTGTCCTGGCTGCAACGGGCGCAATCGTATAATGTGCCCGTGACGGAGTTAAACGTCGGTGGAGGACTCGGGATTCGCTATACCGAAGACGATGATCCCCCGAGTATTGATGCTTGGGTGAAAACCATCTGCGATCGCCTCAGCGGGGCCTGTCGTGAGGCTAATCTGCCCTTACCGCGCTTGCTGTGCGAACCGGGGCGATCGCTCATTGGTACCGCCTGTGTCACCGCCTACAGCATTGGCGCTCGCAAAACCGTGCCTGGGGTGCGAGACTATATTACGGTAGATGGAGGAATGTCGGACAATCCCCGGCCCATCACCTACCAATCTCGGTATCGTGCTGTTGTGGCCAACCGCATGAGCGCCCCCGCCAGCGAAACGGTGACCATTGCCGGCAAACATTGCGAATCTGGAGATGTTGTCATCGCTGATGCCCAACTTCCGGCTACCGAAGCCGGAGATACTCTCGTCGTAATGGGAACCGGGGCATACAATTACAGTATGTCGTCCAACTATAACCGACTTCCCCGCCCCGCTGCGGTTTTGGTCTGTGACGGAGAAGCGAACCTGATTTTACAGCGAGAAACCTACGAGGATCTACTGCGCCAGGATTGCTTACCTGAACGGTTAGTCGCAAAGACTCCTAGACCCTAACGCTGCGGCTGGTAACGGGCTGTTAATCCGTTATCCCGTCCCGAGTCACCCACTCGGGAACGGGTCGTTGACGATGGACTTGGGTAGCGAGCAGTACGAGGAATATCCAGAGTTCAATGGAATCTCTGTGGCAGCAATGGTTAGCAAATTCGAGCGAAACTCAGCCCGCGCTGTGGCGCTTGATTCAACAATCCTGGGTCATTATTGACATCGGGTTAGTCTTTGTGCTAACCTACACGATTTTGGTTGTGGTCAGCGAGCGACGCACCCTCTGGATGGTACAGGGGTTAGTGTTTTTGATTGTGGCAGCAGCGGTGGGAAATGCCCTGAACCTGAGTTTGCTGCATTTTGTTTTAGATAAAATTGCCATTATTTCAGCCGTCGCCATGGCGGTGACGTTGCAGTCTGAGTTTCGGCAACTGCTCGAACAACTCGGCCGGGGTGATCTCTCCGGCTTATTTCAATCCTCTCGGGATAGTTTGCCCAAATCTGACAGTATTGTCGATGAAGTGGTCGATGCGGTTAAAGAACTCTCGCAAAATCGCACCGGTGCCATTATCGTCATGGAGACCCGGCAACCGATTGACGAACGAGACTTTTCAGTGCCAGGTGTTAAACTGAATGCCGAGGTCTCCAAGGAACTCTTACAAACGATTTTTCAAACCAGTACTCTGCTCCATGATGGTGCGGTTTTGATTCGGGCCTCGCGCATTATTTCGGCCGGTGCTATCCTACCGCTGTCGGAACGGAAAGCGTCGCGCCAGTTGGGAACACGCCACCGGGCCGCGATGGGGATTACAGAACGGGTCAAAAATTGCGTCTGTGTGGTAGTTTCAGAGGAAACAGGGTCAATCTCTTTGGCGGAACGGGGGACTCTTAATCGTCCCTTGACCAGTAGTAAACTCAAGGAACTCTTAGAGGCTTACTTTTCAACGAAAGGCGATGGGGAAGTTATGGCCCCCAACTGGCGCAACTTAACTCGCCAATTGAGTGATAAGGGGGGGTCGGCCATCTCTCGATTTTTCGGGATTGCGCCTTCGACGCCCAAGGATAAACAATAACGACCGTTTTAACGAGCAAGCGAGCATATACAATGCAGGGGTTAACGTCCGAAATGCGATCGAGTTCATGGCTGATGAACGCGGGTTTGCGGTGGTGATTGAGGAAAATAATATGAGTGCGAAGCCAACCCTTTTAGGAACGTTACCCACTGACCTCGATCCGACGCGATTGCCGAAACATGTTGCTGCGATTATGGATGGCAATGGACGTTGGGCGCAGCGTCGGGGACTGCCACGTCTGGTGGGCCATCAACGGGGGGTTGATGCCTTGAAAGCCTTGGTTCGTTGTTGTGATGATTGGGGGATTCAGGCGTTAACGGCTTATGCGTTTTCGACGGAAAACTGGGGACGACCCCTTGAGGAAGTCGATTTCTTGATGATGCTGTTTGAGCGGGTGCTGCGACAGCAGTTGAAGGAGATGATGGAGAAGAATGTCAAAATTCGCTTTGTGGGTAATTTAAGTACGCTTCCGGCGTCTCTCCAGCGGGAAATTGAAGCGGCGATGAGTCAAACGGACGGAAATTCGGGGATTCAGTTTACGGTGGCGACCAACTATGGGGGTCGCCAGGAGATTGTGGCGGCCTGTCAGGAGATTGCCAAACAAGTGCAACGGGGGGAAATTCAGCCGGAGGAGATTGATGCGAGTCTGTTTGAACGGCATCTTTATACGGCTGGGGTGGGTGACCCGGATTTACTGATTCGTACCAGTGGCGAGATGCGAATTAGTAATTTTTTGCTGTGGCAAATTGCTTATGCGGAGTTGTATGTGACGGATACGCTTTGGCCGGAGTTCGATCGCCATGCGTTCCGTGAGGCGTTGCTGGCTTATCAACGACGCGATCGCCGTTTTGGTAAGGTGAAAACGCCTTCGATTTAGGGGGAAGAAGGGAACAGGGAACAGGGAACAGGGAATAGTGAATAGTGAATAGGGAATAGGGAATAGGGAATAAAAAAAGCCCGCTGGGGCGGGCTGTCGGTTGTGAGGAGAACCTCTCACAAGGATTGATTAGCTGTTGCTGGTTTCGGCTTCGAGTTGTTGAGGTTGACTGTCACCGAAAACATTGACTTTAACCACTCGATGGACAGCTTCAGGGGCTTTGGGAAGGGTGAGGGTTAGCACTCCGTCTTGGTATTCTGCTGTCGCATCACTATTGGTGACAGGAAGCGGTAAGCTAAGGGTGCGACGGAATTTGCCCACCGGGAACTCGCTGTAGAAGCGTTTGTTGTCTTCACCGGGTTGGGGTTTGTGGTACTCACCGGCGATCGCCACGCTTTCACGGGTGACTTCAATATCTAAGTCTTCGCGGTTGATGGCCGGGAGTAAGGCCCGCAGGATAAAGGCGTCGCCTCGTTCCTCAAGTTGGATGGGAATTGACCAGTTGCGAGAGTTGTCTTCTCCGGCAATTTCGTTAAAAGCGCGGTTGATTTGACGTTCGAGGCGTTCGAGTTCGTTGAAGGGGTTAAGGGTGTAGAGTTGCATAATTGATGTCCTCCCAATTTGCTGTTTTAAACTGCCTGGGGGAGAGGTTTGTTCTCCCTTCGTTGTTGTTTTTATTGTGGCGTTTGTATTCGAAAACTGAAAGGGAGACAACCGTACTGAAAAGATGTTACTTCCCGAATTTCGGTTGACAACACTAGGAGATTGGAGAACCGAACCGGGGCGAGAGGGGAGGGGCAAGGAATAGGGCTATTCGTCGTGGGTTGAGGTTATATTCGTCACATCTAGGATGCGCGATCGCCCGTACTCTAGTAAAACTGTGCAACGGATAACGCTGATGAATTGGTTTATTACTGATGATGGAGACTGCCAGTCTCTTGAATTCCAAGCTTGGACTCCCTATCGCCCTTACCGACTTTATCGATTTCTCACAGAACTTGAGGATATCCTGGAGGAGATCAAGAGCGATCGCCAACGATTGGAGGCGATCGCGCCTCGGGTGTGTGAGTTCCTCGAAACAGCAACCTGGCTCGATAGCGCCTATGTTCCCCCGGATGCGCAACGGGGTTGGTCGGTGTCGAAACTCTATACTGAACAAGACTACCCTCTGA
This sequence comes from Phormidium sp. OSCR, assembly GCA_001314905.1. Lineage (GTDB taxonomy): Bacteria > Cyanobacteriota > Cyanobacteriia > Cyanobacteriales > Geitlerinemataceae > Sodalinema. The sequence goes on along the minus strand of LJZT01000098.1, from coordinate 1,295 downwards.
CGGTGCAACTGGTGTCTTGGAAACCGGGGGCAACATCGACCATTCATAATCATGCCACTTGGGGGCTAGTGGCGATGTTGAGTGGCTGTGAACGGAACCATTTTTGGCGACGGACTGAGGGGGATGCTATTGAAAAAGTGGGCGATCGCATCGTCTGTGAAGGAGAAATGATCACCTTTAGCCCCGGTGCGATTCATTCGATTGAAGTCTTGGGCGATGAACCGACAATCTCGTTTAACCTCTATGGGGAAACCGATTTCCCGAAACGCTTTAAATTTGATGCGATCGCCCAAACGGCGGAACATTTTTGAGGTGGCTTAAGCCATCACCATGCCACCATCGACATTTAGGGTTTGTCCGGTGATATACGCCGCTGCGGGATCGGCTGCCAGGAAGCGAATCAGGCCGGCTACTTCTGTCGCGTCACCAAAGCGTCCCAAGGGGATAAACTTGAGAATCTCATCGGCTTTAATGTCATGGGTCATATCAGTGGCAATAAACCCCGGTGCAACGGCATTGACGGTAATGCCCCGACTCGCCAATTCCTTGGCTACGGTTTTGCTGAAGCCAATGACCCCGGCTTTGGCGGCGCTATAGTTGGCTTGTCCAGGATTGCCCATTTGTCCGGCGACGGAGGCGATGTTGATGATCCGTCCTGATTTCTGTTTTAGCATCGGTTTGGTGACGGCGCGGGTACAGAGAAAGACTCCTGTTAAGTTGAGATTGATCACCGCTTGCCAGTCGGCGGGCTTCATGCGCATTAACAGGGTATCGCGGGTAATACCGGCATTATTGACGAGGACATCAACTCGTCCCCAAGTGTCCGTGGCGGCTTTAATGAGGGCGTTAGCCTCGTCTTCTTGGGAAACATCGGCTTTGACGGCGATCGCCTCGTTTCCCATGGCCTGAATCTCCGCGACCACCTCCTCGGCGGCGGCACTGGAACTGGCATAGTTGACCACCACATTGGCCCCTTCGCTGGCCAGGGCTAAGGCGGTGGCCCGGCCAATGCCTCGGGACCCCCCGGTGACGATCGCCACCCTCCCATTGAGGTGTTGCAAGTTTTCGGGTAAAGCGTCCATAGTTCAGATATCCTTATTCTCTGCAAGAGTCCCCATTTTAAGGTCTGACGGTCGTTTGAGAAATTGGTCAGGCTAGGTCAAACAGTAGTAGTTCTGTCGAGCTGTCTGAGGCCGTTAGCTGATTCCGCAAGAAGCCCCGCGCTGTAAGACGAGGTGGATATAAGCGGGAGAAGGCCGCGCCACCGATGTTTTTAGCGTCGGGATGAATGCGGC
>LJZT01000097.1 GCA_001314905.1 Phormidium sp. OSCR | reverse complement strand
TATTCCCTATTCCCTATTCCCTATTCCCTATTCCCTATTCCCTATTCCCTATTCCCTATTCCCTATTCCCTATTCCCTATTCCCTGTTCCCTGTTCCCTTCTCCTCCCCTCTTGCCTTTTGCCTTTTGCCTTCCCCCATGATCCAAAACCGCGAACCTGGCTACAACTTAGCCTTATATCATCTGTTTAAATGGTCGGTGGTGAGTCCACTGTTCTATAGTTACTTCCGAGGACGGGTTTATGGTGTCGAGAACGTTCCCAAATCCGGGCCGTTGGTAGTCACAAGCAATCATGCCAGTTATTTTGACCCACCCATGATTTCTTGTGCCGTGGAGCGTCCAGTCGCTTACATGGCGAAGGAAGAACTGTTTAAAAATCCAATTTTTGCCAAAGCGATTCGTTTGTATGGGGCCTATCCGGTGAAACGCAAAGCCGCCGATCGCAGTGCCATTCGTTCGGCTTTAGAGTATTTAGATAACGGTTGGGCGACGGGAGTCTTTCTCTCGGGAACCCGCACCCGCGATGGTCGCATTCCCAACCCGAAACCCGGTGCTGTTTTGATTGCAGCCAAAGCTCAAGTCCCGATTTTACCGGTTTGTCTTTGGGGGACGCAAGCCATTTTTCAAGGCTCCTCCAAGCCGCGATCGGTTCCGGTGACGATTCGCATCGGAGAACCCGTTACCCCCCCGCAATCAGGCGATCGCGAGGGGTTAGAGGCGGTAACTCAACACTGTACTGAGGTGATTGAGTCGTTACATGATCTCGGTCGTTAGGGAGGAAGCCATATGGGGGCGAACCTAAAGGTTCGCCCTGTGGCAAGAGGGGTTTGACCCCTGAGGGTTTTGTCCCTGACTTGGTTGGCTTTGAAGACGGGGTACTTTAGAATCGGGCAAACCCTACCCGAATGGCTTCAATGACTATGACTCAGTACATCGACGTTCTTCCCGATAAATCAGCGGTGATCGATCGCAGCGTGGCTTTGATTGTCGAGAAAATCCAGACGGCGATCGCCCAACGGGGAACCTGCACCATCGCCCTATCCGGGGGAAGTACCCCGAAACCGATCTACGAGGCGATCGCCGGCCATGACTTACCCTGGGACAAACTCCATATCTTCTGGGGTGATGAACGCTACGTGGCCCCAGAACACCCCGATAGTAACCAACGCATGGCTCGTGAAGCCTGGCTCGATCGCGTTCCCTTCCCCCCCGAGAACCTGCATCCCATACCTACCGCCGGCCAAGATCCCGAGACAGATGCCCAGGCCTACGACCAACACTTACAAGCATTTTTTGGCCTAGAATCAGGGCAGTTTCCGCAGTTCGATATTATGCTGTTGGGCATGGGGGATGACGGCCATACCGCGTCCCTGTTTCCCGAGACCGAGGCCTTGGAAGTCTGCGATCGCAGCGTCACGGTGGGGAACAAGGACGGAGAACCCCGCATCACCTTAACTGTTCCCGTTCTCAATCTCTCGCAGACCATCATCTTTGCCGTTGCGGGTGAGAACAAACAAACCGCTGTGGCCCAGGTGTTTGCCCGAGAAGGAGATGAAGCCACCTATCCCTCCCGTCTCATTCAACCAGTAGATGGGGAGATTTACTGGTTACTTGATGCCGCCGCCGGGGCCGAAGTGACCCCCAGTTCAACGTCAGCCGAGTGAGGTGAACCTCGCGACAGCAGATCCTCCTCACCATTCAACCCGAACGGCAAACGTACTATGTTGAACATATTGGCAGTTGCTCTAAACCCATTGACCTAAACTTGAATTGGGCAAAACCACGATCTAGTCTTAGCCAGTCTTAGCCAGTCTACGTCTCGAGTCCTGGGTTGTTCTCCGGGTTGCCTCTCTACCTCACCGTTTTTCTGTCGCGTGATTACTCTAACTCTCCTCCACCCCCACCAATCCATCCCGCTGAAACGCTGGACGTTTGAGGATGACACAGTTATTCGCATCGGTCGTGCCCCGGATAACCATGTCGTCCTCTATAGTGCCGTCGTCTCTCGCTATCACTTGGAACTCCACTGCGATGAACAACGCCAATGGTACCTCGTGAATTTAGGGACGAACGGAACCTATCTCGAAGATGCTCCCATCGAGGAAATTCCCGCCTGTGATGGGTCTATCGTTCGCCTGGCCCGGACTGGCCCCCAGATTCAACTCCATGTGAGTCATCCGCCACCCGTCTCTCCGGCCCAACAGTTGCTCAAACACCTACAGGGACGGGGAACCCCTGATGAAGATACCACCAGTGATGACCCCCCACCCAAAACTCGGGTGATTCGAGAGTCATCCCCGGAAGTGTCCTCAGATTGACGATGTTTCCGGTTGTGGCCGATTACTCTGGGTGAAGTTGTTTGGCGTTTTGAGCTTCAGAAGTTATGACCTTGTTATCTGGCGTTATCTCTCGTTGCACCATGATGGTTGTGTTGACAACGGGGGTCATCCTCTCCCCAGGAGGAATGGTGGTATCCCATCCAAGTTCAACCCTGTCCCAATCCCGTTTGGCCCAAGCTGAGCCAGCCCCAGAGTTCGCTGAGGCGATTCTGGGACAATGGTTTTCTCCCTCAGCCCTCGGTGGTGAACCTCTGACCTTTATTTTCACTGAGGCGGGGATTCTCCATTTCATTATTACCCTGCCCCGAGGACGCACGGTGTCCCAAGAATTTGGCTATGAGATCACTTCAGGCTCGCCCAATGCTATTGATTTGATGCTCCCGAATGGGGAGACGGTGGCCACCATCGCCCAAATCACGGAATCGGGGGAGTTACTGTTTCAAATTGAGGGGACTCAACCCGGTTTACCCCGCCCGACTGAGTTTGACGAGAATGTGGCCCGTTTTGAGCGGGTTTCGAGTTCAACGGAACTGCCGGCTCGTCTCGTGGAGGCCAATGTGTTAGATGCTCTCATCGATATTAGCCGCGCTCAACGAACTCATTATTTGGAGTTCCGGGAGTTCGCCGATTCTCTTGAACCGCTCAATTCTGACCCCGTTCCCCTCGACACCGATGACTATCGGATTGAGCTTGAGGTGAGCCAGACGACTCCTGAGAGTGTTCGCATTACAGCTACCCCCAAGCGAGAGGAGTTACGCAGCTTCACTAGCGGGGTGTTTATGGTTGCCAATGAACGGGGTTTAGAGGTCTCTCTGGTGGGCATTTGTCGCAGCGATGAACCGGAGATGACCCCTCCGGCCATGCCGATTCCCCCAGATACCCCTGAGGGAACGGTGACTTGCGCTCCCGGCTCCCATTTGATGGAACGTTAGCTGCGCTTTTATAGCAATCGAAGATTGGCTTAGGACACTCTGAGTTGGGAGAGAATCCCCTACTTCTTGCCTGTTCCCTGTTCCGGGGTTCCCTTTTGCCTTCCCCTCCTGGGAGGGGCAGGGGTGGGTTATGCCTCTTGCCTTTTGCCTTTTGCCTTTTGCCTTTTGCCTTCTTGTCCCCTGTTTTTTGTCCTATTCAGACCAACTTTTGCTATATCTATTGACAGATACCTTTTTTTGTGATAGCGGAACCTCTAGCCGTTGCTCACGAATCGCGTAATCCAACAGTTGAATGGGGTGATAGAGGGGAATATCTCGCCCCTGGAGTTGCAGATGTTTCTGAATTTGCAGGGAACAGCCAGGGTTAGCCGAGGCGATGAGATCGGCACCGGTGTTGCTGAGGTTCTCGACTTTGAGTTGACCGAGTTCATCGGCTACCTCGGGCTGTAGCATATTGTAAACTCCGGCACTGCCGCAACAAAGGGCTGCGTCAACGGATTCTCGTAGGGAGACTTGGGGGATTTGACGCAAGAGTTGCCGGGGTTGGCTGCTGATTTTTTGCCCGTGGATGAGATGACAGGCATCTTGGTAGGCGATCGCCAACTCCCCATCGGCTAAGGGATGCAGCGGTGTGGTTAAGCCCACATCGATTAAAAATTCATTCACATCCCGAACGCGACGGGCGAAGTCTTGGGCTTTGTCGCGATAGTCGGGGTCATCTTGCAAAATATGACCATACTCCTTGAGGGTATGGCCACAGCCGGCGGCGTTAATGACGATGTAGTCAACGTCAGTACCGGCAAAGCTATCAATCATCTGACGGGCGATCGCCTGGGCTTGGGCTTCCTGTCCCTGGTGAGCCGGTAGAGCGGCGCAGCAGCCCTGAGTTTTGGGAATAACGACCTCGCAGCCATTTGCCGTGAGAACCCGCGCTGTGGCGGCGTTTACGGGGTGGAAAAACAACCGTTGTACACAGCCGAGGATCATCCCCACTCGATAGCGTTTCTCTCCTTGGGCGGGAATGACATCGGGGAAGTCCCCTTGAAAGAAGTCTGAGGTAATGTTAGGCAGAATCGCCTCCATGGCGGCTAGGCGGGGAAACACCTGTTTGAGTATGCCGCTGGAGCGAACCCATTGCCGTAATCCCGATTTTTGATAGGCCAGGAGGGGATAGAGGAGGGGCCGCAGGCGATTGGGATAGGGAAAGAGGTTAAAGATGAGACGACGTAGCAGGCGATCGCCGAGGGAACGGGGGACATTTCGCTCGACTTGAGGGCGGGTGGCCGCAATCAGTTTGTCATACTCCACTCCCGAAGGACAGGTGGTGACACAGGCGAGACAGCCTAAGCAGGAGTCAAAATGTTGACTGGTGGCTGGTTTCAGGTCTGTTTCTCCCTTATTGATGGCATCCATCATATAAATGCGGCCTCGGGGAGAGTCCATCTCTTTACCGATGACCCGATAACTCGGACAAGTCGATAGACAAAAGCCACAGTGAACACAGGTATCAATTAAGTCTTGTTGGGGCGGATGTTTGGCGTCAAATCCAGTCTCGGCTGGGGTTAATTCGCCGAGATGGGGGTTTTGGTTGAGAAAGTTGCTATCTTTGGCGGGGATGGAGGTCATGGGGAATAGTGAATAGTGAATAGTGAATAGTGAATAGGGTGTAGGGTTAAACCACCCCGGCTCTTTCTAAGAGGGGAAAGATTTAGAGGTGGTTTTTTCCCTACCCTTGAGGGTTCAGTTGGTACTCATTTTGAGGTTAGGGATTAGGCGGTTTCGTTGGCTTTGGAGTCGTCGGATTCGTCGAAGGGATCGGCGATTTCGTTGGCTTCGGGAGACTGGGCTTTAGGAGACTCCGGTTCGGGGTTGGGAGACTCAGATGTGGCTTCAGATTCTTGGGGTTCGGGTTCCGAGGGAGAGACATTTTCACTGGTGTTATCACCGGTATCATCACTGGTGTTATCACTGGCGTCATCGTCGGGGACTGTTTCTACGTTGACGGTGGCGACGGGGGCGATCGCTGGAATGGGTTTGGGATCGCCTTGAATCCCCAATTGTTGCTTGGCTTGGCCGATCACATAGCGACTTCCTGAAGACCCTACATCTAAGAGGGATTTACTGAAGTCGGCAAAGCGATTTTCACTATGCTGATTCTCTTGGTTTTGATACCAGACTTTTGTATTGTAGGTAATTTGTCGAACGTATTGCCCGGCCCAAAAAAAGACAAGGAACACTAAACAAAAAATCATCCAAAGTAGGGTAAAAATTTCCTTGAGAAGCTTACCTGTCAAGGAAAAGGATTTGGCATAAATGTCACGGGTATCCTGAGCAAAGAGGAGTTCGCTAACTAGAGAAATTTGCTGCTTTAGCTTATTCATGGGTGTTTTGTCAAGAAATGTTTTGTCAAGAAATGTTTTGTCAAGAGACCAGTTTTGACGTTGACATCAATCATAGATCGATTTTTCGCGGCTTCTCCCCGGTCGCTGTTGAGGATTAGAGGATTAAACGATAAATCGGCCAGGGCTGAGACGAGTTTGGGGGTCAAACTTGTGTTTAATCTGTTCCATTGCCCGTTGAGCGTTCCCGGTATAGCCCCAGGGATCACAGTGATGTTTGAGGGATTGGGGGGCTTCTAATACTGTGAGAAAGCCGCCGTTGGCTTGACAATGACGGCGGAGTTGTCCGAGAAGATGACTCGTGACTCGGGAACGGGGAAGGTTGAGATGTCCTAAGCCACTTCCGGCGTAAAACCGGGCGATCGCCGGTGCTGTGTCGGCGGGAACCTTAATTTGAGTCAAAAGGCGGTCTAACGCCCCTAGGGTGGTGATCATGGCGGTGGGGCGGACTCCCCATTTGAGCAAGAGGCGATCGCGAGAGGTTCCTTGTTCGAGTCGGGTTTGCGATCGCCGCCAAACGTCCTGTTCCGCGTCGTCGTCGAAGATTTTAAGCTCTAAATTTAGGTTTTCGGCTAACTCCCGCAGGCGATCGCTTTGTTGCTGTACGCTGGGAGCCACGTTTTGCAGGCGAATGGCTAACCCGAGGCGATCGCCGTTTTTCTCATTCCCCAGCCCCAATTCATGCACCAGTCCCCCCGAGAGGAGATCGAGGGCGGTGGGAACCACCGATGAGCGGCGAATCGCCATGACAGCATCGCCAATTGGGGCGGCTTCCCCGGTCAGAATCAGCGTTTGCGAAGTCTCTGGGATGGGATAGAGACGGAAGGTGAGTTGGGTAATGACTCCCAGGGTTCCGTAGGAGGCGGTGAGGAGTTTCATTAAGTCAAAGCCGGCTACATTTTTCACCACTCGTCCCCCGGCTTTGACGAGTTCCCCGTCATGGCGAACGAAGGAAATCCCGATGAGGCGATCGCGAATGCTGTTATATCGCTGTCGCCAACTTCCCATATCTCCCGTGGCCACAATTCCGCCAATCGTGGCATCATCGGCATAGGTGGGGTCGATCGCCAGGAACTGCTGAGATTTCGCTAAAATTTCCTCAATGGCCCGCAATTTTGCTCCGGCTTCGACGGTGACGGTTAAATCCCCCACGGCGTGTTCTACGAGGCGATCGAGGTGGCGGGTACAGAGCACCCAGGGAGCGTTCTCGACAAGTCCTCCCCAATGGAGTTTAGAGCCACTCCCCATGGGAATTACCGCAATTCCTTGACGGTGGGCGAACCGCATCGCTTCGGTTAAAGCCTCGACGCTGTGGGGATAGAGGATGGCTGCGGGAGTCTCCCCCGTTGTCGCTTCTCTGAGGCGATGGCGATCAGCCTCACTCACGTCTTCCCAATGAACAAGTGTTCCCCCAGTCCAGGTATTCGCCCAATCCTCTGCCCAATCGTCTGCACGTTCCGTCACCTGTCCACCCATAGTTTCTCCGACTCCTGACCGATTTTGCTATCTCATCTACTGCGTCTCTTATAGAATATGGTACAGATCAACCACGTTCACTTCTACGTTGATTCGGCAAAGGTTTGGCGTGACTGGTTTGTGCATCGGTTTGGCTTTGACGCTCAACCTTGTGTGTCTACCCCTGAGACTTACCAAGAACGCCTCACTTGTGCGGATTTGCGGGTTCATCTCTCCTCTCCTGCCTCGCCTAACAGCCCCATTGCTGACTTTTTGCGAAAACACCCTCCAGGGGTGGCTGACATCGCTCTAAGGGTGCAAAATCTGGCGGAAATTTGCGCTCATCCCCAGGTTAGGGTGACTATACCGCCTCACGATTCCTCGACGGGGCAACGGATGGCTCAAATCGCCGCCTGGGGTTCCCTACGACATACGCTCATCGAGGGCTATCAAGGGGTGAGGGTTAGGGAGACGCGAGGCAAATCTGGCCCAGTGGTGGCGATCGATCATTGTGTGCTGAATGTTTCGGCCGGAGAGCTACCGGCGGCGGTAAAGTGGTATTGCCAGGTGTTGGGGTTTGAGCCGAAACAACAGTTTGCGATCGCCACGGCGCGATCGTCGCTCCATTCCCAAGTCTTAGTTCATCCTCAAACTGGGGTTCAGTTCCCCATCAACGAACCCACATCGGGCAATTCCCAAATTCAAGAATTTTTGGATCACAATCGGGGAGCAGGGATTCAACATATCGCTCTCAAAACTCCTGATATCCTACATTGGGTGCCGCAACTTCGACAATTGGGGTTGTCCTTTCTCAACGTTCCCGGAACCTATTATGATGGCTTACGTCAGAAACCAGGGTTTTGTTTACAGGAGCCAGAATGGCAGCGACTAATGGAGGCAGAAGTTCTCGTCGATTGGCAAGATGCAAACCATCCGGCTTTACTTCTACAAACCTTCACGGAACCCATTTTTGAGGAACCGACATTTTTCTTTGAACTCATCGAACGTCGTTCGATTCAGGTTCAGGGAAAAACTCTTATAGCTCAAGGATTCGGCGAAGGTAATTTCCAAGCTCTCTTTGAAGCTGTCGAACACCAACAACTACAACGAACGGGCGATGGTTAGTGATTGATTTCACCCGATTTTTTACCCAATCCACCCAGGGAAACCATAACAAATTCCCCCTATATCATTCATCTCCTCCATCAGAGGTGTGAGGGCTAAGTGTTCACCATTCACTATTCACTATTCACTATTCACTATTCACTATTCACTATTCACTATTCACTATTCACTATTAACTATTAACTATTCCCCATGTCTTATCCTCTAGTTAGTATTATTACCCCCTGCTACAACGATACACGTTATATTCGCCGAGCCTTGGAGTCGGTTCAACAATCAAACTATCCGAATATCGAACATATTGTTATTGATGATGGCTCAACAGATGGCACAGTTGAGTATTTGGAAGAGTTGCGATCGCAGTTTTCCTTCTCTCTGCTCAAATCTGCCAACCATCGAGGAGTCGCGGCTGCGAGGAATTTAGCGATTTCTATCTCCAAAGGCAAGTATATTTTACCCCTAGATTCCGATAATTATTTTGCTCCTGGCTATATTAAAATTTTAGTTCAAAAAGCCGAAAATCTTCCAGATGAGTATTGCCCGCTTTACCCAACTATGGTTTTATTTGGGGATAGGAGCCATACCGTAACTGCCCAACCCTGGTCACTTGAAAAACTCCTCAAATCTCCATTTATTCATGTTAATTCGTTGTTCTCCCGCAAAGCCTTGGAAATGGTGGGAGGGTTTGACCCAAATTTACTGTTATTAGAAGATTACGATCTGTTTATTGCCCTAGCACTTCAGGGATTTATTGGACAACCGGTTCCCGAGGCGATTTTACACTATCATATTCGCAAAGAAAGCGTCGCCGACCATTTTAATCTCCGTGGCGGGGAACAAAAAAAACACCGATTGCGCCGCCATATTTTTCAAAAACATCAGGCAGATTTAGAGCGGCTGAAACTCGATAATCACCCTCAAGTTTCAATTTATTTGCAAGGACAACGGCAACAATTTGACAAAAATACATTATCAAAAGAACCTCTGGTTTATTTGATTCCTCCTGATGCCAAAATGGTGCTAGAAATTGGCTGTGAGACGGGAGAACGTGGCTCGGCTTATAAACGTATTAATCCTCATGGATGCTATATTGGAATTGATGATAACCATGAGAGTCTCATCTCGGCAAAGCTACAATTAGATCAGGTTTTTTACTCGGCTATTCCTCAGCTAGCCAACCTAAATATCCCTCATGGTTCCGTTGATTGCGTGGTGATTTCTACCAATCTAGCCCAAGTCACAGAACCTGTTAAACTGTTGCAAACGATTTGTTTGTGGTTAAAACAAGGGGGACAGGTTGTTTGTGCAGTTCCCAATCCTTACCATTGGCGAGCAATTTTAGGACTACTCCAAGGGAAACATCAGGATACACTGGATGTTGACAATATTAAAAGGTATTTTGCTGCGGCAAATTTGCAGATTTTTGAGATGGAGCGTTGCCCGGATACTTCAGGGGAGTCTGAGGAATTTTTAGAACAAGTCAAACCTATTTTAAATAGGTATGAAATTCCCGTAGAAGCTCATCAAAAAAGAAATCAAACAGCAGCGTATTTAGTGCGAGCGTGGAAAGGAGATCAGCCGCCGAAACGACTGTTTGTGCAGACGGCGATGATTTCCAAAATTGCCTCGGATCAGGTACGGGTGTATCAACCCGATCGCTGCATTCGGACTATTCCTGGGGTTCGCACCAATGCCCAACTTTATACCGTTAATCTAGGCGCGGCGTTACCGGGGGAAGAAAAGGTGTTTATTTGGCAGCGATCGCGCCTCAAAAAAGCCAATGCAGCACAAAAACAACGTCAGCTCATTCAAGCAGGATATCTCAGTGTCGTTGAGATTGACGATGATCCACGTTTCTGGAAAGAGCATATTGAAGAAGATTTTATTACCTATCGTAGTTGTCACTGTATCCAAACCTCCACCGAACCCCTGGCGGAGTTTTTGCGTCAGTTTAATCCCTATGTCAAGGTGTTCCCCAACCAACTCCCGGAACTTCCCCCGCCGCGAGAGTATCGTCAGGATGGCCGGGTGACGGTGTTTTTTGGTGCCTTGAACCGAGAACGGGATTGGCAACCGTTGGTTGATAGAATAAATCGGGTTCTCGAACCCTTGGGCGATCGCGTTGAGGTGCAAGTCGTCCACGATCAACGATTCTTCAATATCCTGGAGACGCCTCACAAGCAGTTTGAACCCACCTGTTCCTATACTCGCTATCAGGAACTGCTACGAGAGGCGGATGTAGCCTTACTTCCCCTCAACGACACCGAGTTTAACTCCATGAAATCCGATCTTAAGTTTATCGAATCGGCGGGCCAGGGGGTGGCGGTGTTGGCCAGTCCGACGGTGTATGCTCGTTCCGTCCAAGATGGGCAAACTGGGGTAATATACGAAACCCTGGATCAGTTTGAAGAGAAGTTCCGCCGTCTGGTGACGGATACCCCCTGGCGGCGACGACTGGCCCAAAATGCCTATGACTGGGTTCGTGATCATCGCCTCTTGTCGTTGCATTATCGTGAACGTGTCGCCTGGTATTGGCAGATGCGATCGCGCCTCCCGGAACTGAACGAAGCCTTACGTCAACGGGTTCCCGCCATTTTTGACGAATAGCTCCCCAGCCTCTCTCATCTCTTGCCTTAACCTGTAGCCTTAACGTGTATTTGAAGTCCCTGAACCTGCAAGCCTTCCGCAACTATACGGCTCAAACAGTGAACTTTACCGCGCCGAAAACGATTCTGGTGGGGAATAATGCTCAGGGAAAGTCGAATCTCCTAGAAAGTGTGGCCCTACTGTCGACTCTGAAAAGCCAACGGGCCACCAGCGATCGCGAGTTGGTGCAAAACGACGCCGCTATGGGGCAAATTCGCGGTAGCCTCGAACGCATCACCGGGGAGATTGACTTAGAAATTCGGCTGCGGCGATCGGGCCGCCGTACAGTTTTCGTCGATCGCCAAGCCTGTCGCCGTCAGGTGGATTTTCTGGGATTGCTCAATGTCGTGGAGTTTTCCAGCCTAGATTTGGACTTAGTGCGCGGTTCCCCAGGCGATCGCCGCCGCTGGCTCGATGGCCTCGTGATTCAACTCGAACCCCTCTACGCCCATCTGTTAAAAGACTATAGTCAGATTTTACGCCACCGCAATGCCCTGCTCAAACAACGTCGTAGCGGCTCTCACAAGGGCGATGAAGCCATGCGTTCCGTGTTAGATTTCCAACTGGCGACGGCGGGAGCGCGGGTGATGCGACGGCGTTGGCGAGCGGTGCAGCGGATTGCGCCTTTGGCTCAACGGTGGCATCAAGAGATTAGTGGCCAAAGCGAGTGTTTGTCCGTTGACTATGCTCCCCAGGTGCAAGATATCCCCAATTTTAACGATGCTGAGGTAGTCCGTCAGGGGTTTTTGCAGCAATTGCGCGATCGCCACCCCGCCGAACAACACCAAGGAACCACCCTCACCGGGCCACATCGGGATGAAGTGATGCTCTCGATTAACAACACCCCGGCCCGACGCTATGGCTCCCAAGGGCAACAGCGTACTCTGGTGTTAGCTCTGAAACTCTCAGAATTGCAACTGATTGAGGCCGTTGTCGGGGAACCGCCGGTGTTACTCCTCGATGATGTCCTAGCGGAGTTGGATCTGCATCGACAAAATCAACTCCTCGAAACCATCGAAGATCGCTTCCAAACTCTCATTTCCACGACGCATCTGGGGGCGTTTGATGCCCAGTGGCTCAACAGTTCACAGATTTTACAGGTTTCTCGGGGACAAGTGCTTACCAGTGAGGCGGTTCACCCCTCCGTTGGGGCTTGAGAATCTCTCTGGCCCAGAAGATTTGCCGCAATTCTTAAATTTTTCTGACGAAATCGAATAACAAAGCGTATAATCAGTAAAGGTTTTTTTGTCTTCTGTAATGGTTCGTGATGAACCTTAACCTAACGACTAACATTAACCCTCAGATTGTCAAGAGTTGTAAACGATGCCCCGGATTCTCATCATCGACGATGACCCTGCAATTTCTGAACTGGTTGCCATCAACCTGGAAATGGCAGGGTATGACATAAGCCAAGCTGAAGATGGTGTGAAAGCGCAAGCCCTCGCCATGCAGCTAGTTCCAGATTTGATTGTCTTGGATTTGATGTTGCCGAAGGTAGATGGCTTTACCGTCTGTCAACGGCTACGCCGAGATGAGCGCACGGCGGATATTCCCGTGTTGATGTTGACAGCTTTGGGGCAAACCCAAGAGAAAGTCGAAGGGTTTAACGCCGGGGCTGATGACTATATGACGAAACCCTTTGAGATTGAGGAGATGTTGGCTCGGGTTCGCGCTCTTTTGCGGCGTACCGATCGCATCCCCCAAGCGGCGAAACATACAGAAATCCTCAATTATGGCTCGTTAACCCTAGTTCCGGAGCGCTTTGAGGCGATTTGGTTCAATAAAACCGTTAAACTGACTCATTTGGAGTTTGAACTGCTCCATTGTCTCTTGCAACGCCACGGACAAACCGTGTCCCCCAGCGATATCCTCAAGGAAGTCTGGGGCTATGATCCTAATGATGATATCGAGACGATTCGGGTGCATATCCGCCATTTACGCACCAAGTTGGAGCCAGATCCTCGCCATCCCAAGTATATTAAGACGGTGTACGGGGCCGGGTATTGTTTGGAGTTGCCCGGCAATGAATATACCGAGGAGGGTTTGTCTCAGGTGTCCTCGGAGTCGAAGGGTTAAGCCAATTCTCTAATATGCCATTTTGCCGGTCTCTGTAGTAGAATCGGCCCAACCGCTGGCCACTTCAGGCGGGCGATCGTGATTGGTTCAGGGGGGTTAGCATGACCAAGGTTTTACATGGAACCTGGATTCCCGAAGACGGGGACGGCTTTGTTCAAGAGGGAGCCTTTTATATCTGGGTAGAAAGCCAAGACAAACTCAAAAGGAAAAAAGTCCCAGGAATTCATCCCTTTCACCTCTCGGACAAAGCCTTGGAGGAGTTTGTTCATGATAACCTCGGCTTGCATGATGCTCCCAGAAAAATTAGTTACCGTCTTCAACCTCAATACTTTTTACTCCCCAGTCGCGACAATCAACCGCTTCTCTCTTGGGAATTGGCAACCTATTTAGAAGCCGAGTCAGAGCAAGCATTTGAGTTTCAATTTTGGCAGATTCTCTGTTACCGTCTCGAAACGATTACCGCAATCAATCCCTCCGTCAAAACGGAAATTTGTAATGCGATCGCCATCCTCAACGACCTCCATTTCTTCTGCCTTCATCACAGTGATGAGTTTCAACTTGGGGCGGATTTACTCTTTTGGTATCACTATAGCCAAGCCTTTCGAGAGGTTATCTTAAAAGACCAATATATTCCCAGTTTTAAATATCATATTACTCAGCCCAAAAGTCGCAAAAAACGGAAACCCTTTGCCATTTATGCCGGTTGGGAAATTGTCTCACCCTACTATGAAAGCCTCATCGAAGCCTATGCCCCGACCATGCCGATTGCCTGTGGTTCTGGGTGGTCTAAGCCTCCAAACTCTCCAGAATTTCACGAATCCGAGACCCTGCTGCGGCATTTCAGCGAATGTATGATCACCCAGCTTGCCAGTCACTTTCAGACCACGAAAAAACTGAACGACCAGCTCTCGAAAACGGTGTTAAACCCTTGTGTGACCCCAGGGCAAATCCTGGAACCTCTCGACCCACCCGAGGAGTTTTTAGAAACCTATACAACCTGGCAGGCTTGGCGCCATAAAATCATTCAGAGTTATCAAGGCTTACCCTTCAATCTTTACATTCAACTGATTTCCCCAGAAGACCCCGATGACCCTTGGTGGCTCAGCTTTTTAGTCTCTCCCAAAGCCGACCCCTCTTTGCGGGTTTCCCTAGCCGACTATTGGCATGGAGAATCCTCTCAGCAACAAGTCCTTCAAGAGTATTTGGGTGAAAATTTTGAGATGGAACTGTTGCTGAATTTAGGCTATGCTGCGCGAATGTATCCCAAACTTTGGGACGGCTTACAAACCCCGCAACCTATTGGTGTCGAATTGACGAGTGAAGAGGCGTGGGGATTTTTACATGAAAGTGCCTGGGTGTTGGAAGATGCCGATTATAAAGTCTTGCTTCCCGCCTGGTGGACTCCCTCTGGACGGCGACGGGCCAAATTGCGCCTCAAAGCCTCCAGCAGCGGTCAGTCGGCGGGAAGTAGTGCAGCTAAAAGCTATCTCAACGCCGAACAACTGGTGAATTATCAGTACGAATTGGCCATTGGTGATGAACCCGTCAGCCGGGAGGAATGGCAAAAATTAGTCGAGGCCAAGCAACCCCTGATTCAGTTTCGCGGCCAGTGGGTGGAACTGGACTTGGCGCAAATGGAGAAAACCCTAAAATTTTGGGATGAACAGGGGAAAAACGAGCAATCCATGACCTTGATGGAGTTGTTACAACGCCAAGCTGAGGTAGATGAAGCCTTGGAGGTGGAACGGGATGCCACTCTAGAACGGATGTTACGGCAACTGCACGATACCACTCGCCTGACTCCCGTGGAGGACTTACCCGGCTTTGAGGGAACCCTGCGAGAGTATCAGAAGCGAGGAGTGGCTTGGTTGAGTTTCCTCGAACAGGTGGGACTCAACGGCTGTTTAGCCGATGATATGGGGTTAGGGAAGACGGTTCAGGTGATTGCGCGGTTGGTTCAGGAACGAGAGGCTGACACCCCAGTGGCCCCGACGCTATTGATTGCACCCACCTCGGTGTTGGGGAATTGGCAGAAAGAGGTGAGTCGATTTGCCCCCCAGCTTCGCACTCAGGTGCATCATGGGGGAAACCGGATTCAGGAAAATAAGGCCTTTAAGCAAGCAGCGGCGGAGGTGGATGTGCTGATTACCTCCTATACTCTGGTGCGTAAGGATGCCAAGCTGTTTAATGGGGTGGATTGGCAGCGCATTGTTTTGGATGAAGCCCAAAATATCAAGAATCCGAAAACGGCTCAAACTAAGGCAATTTTGAAACTCAAGGCGCAGCATCGCTTGGCGTTGACCGGAACGCCAATTGAGAACCGGTTGCTGGATTTATGGTCAATTTTCAATTTCCTCAATCCTGGCTATTTAGGGACTCAAAATAAGTTTAGTAAGTCCTTTGAGGTTCCGATTCAACGTAATAATAGTGTGCGAGAAGCCACGACGTTAAAGAATTTAGTTGAGCCATTTATTTTGCGACGGCTGAAGACAGATAAGTTAATTATTAAGGATTTGCCGGATAAAATTGAGCAAAAAGTCTATTGTAACTTGACGAAGGAACAGGCATCGCTGTATCAAGCGGTCGTTCAAGAGGTGGAAAATAGTTTAGTCGAGAGTGAGGGAATTAAACGCAAGGGATTGATTTTATCGACCCTGACTCGGTTAAAACAGATTTGCAATCATCCTCGGCAATTTTTGCAAGATGAAAGCGAGTTTAGTCCAGGGCGATCGCACAAACTCTCTCGTTTAACGGATATGCTCGATGAAGTGATTGCTGAAGGTGAAAGTGTACTAATTTTTACCCAGTTCCGTGATATTGGCGATGCAATGGAACAGTATTTGCGTCACAGTTGCCGCTATCCCACCTATTATATCCATGGGGCTACGAGTCGTCAGCGGCGCGATCGCATGATTCAAGAGTTCCAACATCCTGATACTCCTCCCTCGATTTTCATTCTTTCCTTAAAAGCTGGGGGGGTGGGAATTACCCTGACTAAAGCCAACCATGTGTTTCACTTTGACCGCTGGTGGAACCCTGCTGTCGAAAATCAAGCCACGGACCGGGCTTTCCGTATTGGTCAGGAAAAAAATGTGTTTGTCCATAAGTTTGTCACCCTTGGTTCATTAGAGGAACGCATCGACAAAATGATTGAGGATAAACAGAAGTTAGCTGAATCCGTCGTCGGGGCAGACGAGTCCTGGCTTACGGAATTAGATAATGACACGTTTAAAGACCTAATCGCCCTCAATCGAAATGCCGTTTTGTAACAGGAGGGAAAAGGCAAAAGGCAAAAGGCAAAAGGCAAAAGGGAACGGGGAACTTCGGAACTGGGAGACCTGACCCTGAACCCCTCTGGGGAAGGGAAAATCTACACCTTAGAGTTGCCCAAAAACATTAGGAGGAAAGAATCATGGCTGGACAAAGCAAAACTTGGTGGGGACAAAAATTTATTAAAGCCCTAGAATCGTTTTGCGACCCCAACCGTTTGAAGCGGGGTCGCTCCTATGCAAATCCTCGCAAAATCATCAACTTTGAGAGAAATAAAGGAGATGTTTTAGCTCATGTTCGCGGCTCTGTGAATCCCTATTTTGGGGTGTATAAAGAACCTCTCTATAAAACCGAAGTTAAAATCTCTCCAATTCCTAAAAAAGACTGGACTAAAATTATCCAGAAACTCTCTACTAATGCCAGTTTTGTCTCTCGGCTGCTTTTAAACGAAATTCCCGAAAATATCGAAGAATGCTTTGAAGATGCGGGATATAATTTCCTTCCCTACAGTTCCCAGGACTTTCAAACCGACTGTACTTGTCCAGACTGGTCTAATCCCTGTAAACATATTGCCGGGGTTTGTTATCTGTTGGCAGAAGAACTCGACAATGACCCCTTTTTGTTGTTTGAACTACGAGGGTTAACCCGAGAGGCTTTACAGAAAGAACTCATGAAAAGCCCATTAGGGAAAGCCTTAGCCAGTGGTTTAGTGGAAGAAGACATTGAACCGGAACCGGTTGATAGTTATTATACTATCCCCAAAACCAAAGCTGTTCCAGATTCGGTGAGTTTAAAAGAATTTTGGCTTGGGTCTCAACGGATTCCGGAAACGCCGCCTAGCCATGAGGGCGCACAGGTCTCAGGAATTGTCGTTAAAAAACAGGGTGATAATCCGGCATTTTGGGATAGCGATCGCTCCTTTTTAGAAACCATGGACGAAATCTATGAACGAGTCCGTAACAAGTATAAAAACGTGTTTTAGGGTGGTTTCAAATTGATTTGAACTGAGCGCCATTTTGTTGCAATTTCATCATTTTATCTTTGAATTATGCTCACTCAAATACAGTCAGACAGTCCTCAACAGCTTCTTATCCAAGGGGTAAGTTGGCAAAAATACGAGCAATTTCTGCAATTAATCGGCGATGAATTTCCCAATCTGCGCCTAAAATGCCTAGAGGGTCAATTACAACTGGTGTCTCCGAGTCGCAATCATGAACTCATCAAGCGCAACCTGGCGCGACTCTTAGGGGTATATCTCGATGAAACGCGAATTCCTTTCTGGGGATTGGGGTCAACGACCTTTCGCCGAGAAGCCAACAGCCGGGGGATTGAACCCGATGAATGCTACGGTTTCCATGAGGAAAAACCCTATCCCGACCTGGCTCTAGAAGTCGTCATTACCTCAGGTGGAATTGATAGTCTGGCTATCTATGAAGGGTTGGGGGTTCCTGAAGTTTGGTTTTGGCAATGGGGTCAATTAGAAATTTACGTTTTGAGCGAGTCTAGATATCAGAAAAGCGACAGAAGCGCCCAACTCCCTGATTTACCCATCTCCCAATTGACCCAACAGGTAACATCCTCGAATCCCCTAGAGGCGGTCTTAGCATTTCGCCAAGGTCTACAGGGGTAGGATTCCAGACTCGCAAAAGCATATCACTGGGAATCCCATCTTTCCCAGGCCCCCCATCGAGAAGTTCTGAAGGATTAACACGAGGTTCATGACTAGGTGAAGCCGACTGTTGCGCATCCTCAACGGCCTTTTCCGTATTATTGAGAACCTGAGTCAGACTGAAATGGCGAAGCTTGAAATTCTCCCAACCCCCCCATGGGCCACCAGTCCACCAAATCCCAGCAGAACCGTAATGGCAGCGGTTTTCCCTAAAATTCTCATAGAAGGTTTCATGATTAAACCGATGAATGCTATCACTAGAGATACGAGAACCTGGGGCGATCGGTTCTCGCCCGACCTCAACAGACGCTGGCTACATTGACACTCCCGCCGTTAAATCAAAGATTATAACGGGGGATTCTTGCTTCATCAGGTTTGTCTAGCCCCAGAGCATTTTTGCCCCGAAACCCCGTC
>LJZT01000096.1 GCA_001314905.1 Phormidium sp. OSCR | reverse complement strand
ATAAGCACAAATCCTGTATTCTTTTTTGTGGGTTGCCATTCATCTCACCGCCAAATCAAAGATTATGGCGGGAGCCTTCTTGCAACATTGAGGTAACCCAAGTATCGGGGGCTAGGCTAATCAGCCGTTGGCTGCCGAGGTCTGCTTTTTTGAGGATGGGGTATGGGTTGAATTAGGTGGCTTGGGCGACCACAGCGCCGTCGGTAAGCAGTTCGATCGCCTTCTGGTAAGGCAAATCGGCGGCTGTGCCAACTTCGTCGCGGCGAATAGGATTTTGAGGCACTACGAAGTCGGGGGTAATGCCGAGTTTGTTGATGTCTTTGTGGCTGGGGGTTTCGTATTTGGCTACGGTGACGGCAATTCCTGAGTCGTCAGAGAGGTCAAAGAGGGACTGAATGAGGCCTTTGCCGAAGGTGCGTTCTCCCACCAGTTGGGCGCGGCGATTGTCTTGTAAGGCCCCGGCGAGGATTTCACTGGCGCTGGCGGTACCCTGGTTGACTAAGACCACTAAGGGAGCGTCGGTGAGGGCATCATGGCCGGCGTCAAAGCTGCCTAAGACGGCTTGGCGGTTGACGGTGTAGACGATGGTGGCGTCGTTGAGCCAGAGACGGGCGATTTCTACTCCGGCTTGTAGCAAGCCGCCGGGATTGTTGCGTAAATCTAGGATATAGGCGGCGGCCCCCTGGTCTTCCAGGTCGCTGATGGCCTGGGTCATTTCTTCGCTGGCGTTGGCACTAAATTGGGTGAGGCGAATATAGCCGATGGGGGTGCTGTCTTCGGCTTGGGTGAGATTGTAGCTGACGGGGTTAAGGGCGATGCGATCGCGGATAATTTCAATATCCTCGACTCGGTCTTCATCGAAGCGTTGCACTTGTAGGGTCACGGCTGTCCCCACTGTTCCTCGCATCCGGGTGGCGGCTTCATCGAGAGAGAGATTCTCGGTGGATACGCCATCGATTGCTAAAACTAAATCCCCCGGTTGAATCCCCGCTGCGTCAGCGGGGGACTCGGCAATGGGGGCAATGACTTTAATGCGCTTACTCTCAGGGTCAATGGCAATCTGTAGGCCGACTCCGGTGAGTTCGCCGGCGGTGTTGACTTGTAAGTTGCGGTAGTTGTCGGGGCGTAACAGTCGTGTGAAGGGGTCGTCGAGTTTGGCCAGCATCTCTTCGATGGTGTCATAGGCGGCTTCACGGGTTGTTAGGGGCTGCCGTAGGGCTTCTTGGCGGATTTTCCACCAATTTTGACCATTAAACGAATCATCGACGTAGGCGCGGTTGACGACTCGCCAGACCTCTGAGACGAGTTTCTGTTCTTCGGTCAGGGCTAAGGCTGAGGGCATTCCCCCCAACCAGCCGAGGAGTCCGAAAAGCAATGAGAGGAGAAGTCCGAAGCTAACGGCGCGTTTGTGCATGAGAAAACCCGGCATCCAAAGTTGAGAAATGTTAATGTTTCCTCAGTGTGCCAAAGTTCTGGGCATCTGCCTAGTCCGGAGGCTGGAGTTGTTGTCTGGGGCGATCGCCGCTCTGGGTTCCCCCCCGAATGCCCAAGCTGTGTTACATTTTCTATAAGAGACTTTAACTGTTCCGCCTTCGAGCCTGTCGGGAGATGTCGACCTCGTGATGATGTCTGGGATCTCCTCGGTCTGCCTGAGGGCATGACGATGCCCGGTTCTCGGGTGTCGTGCTAAACTTCACAAACCGCAATATATCTAACGCACTGACTTTATGTTTTCTAAGGAAGTCACTGAGTCTAAACCCTTTAAGTGGTTTAACGAACGCCTCGAAATTCAGGCGCTCGCCGACGACATCACCGACAAATACGTTCCGCCTCACGTTAACATCTTCTACTGCCTGGGTGGTATCACCCTGGTCTGCTTCTTAATCCAGTTTGCGACTGGGTTCGCGATGACCTTCTACTACAAGCCGACGGTCACGGACGCTTACGCTTCGATTCAATACCTGATGACGGAAGTCAACTTCGGTTGGCTGATTCGCTCGATTCACCGCTGGTCTGCCAGCATGATGGTGTTGATGATGATTCTGCACGTCTTCCGGGTTTACTTGACCGGTGGTTTCAAAAAACCTCGGGAACTCACTTGGGTCACGGGTGTGATTCTGGCCGTGATTACCGTTACCTTCGGTGTCACTGGCTATTCTCTCCCTTGGGACCAAGTGGGCTACTGGGCGGTCAAGATCGTTAGCGGTGTACCCGAAGCCATCCCTGTTGTGGGTAGCTTCATGGTGGAACTGCTACGCGGTGGAACCAGCGTGGGCCAATCAACTCTGACCCGCTTCTACAGCTTGCACACCTTTGTCCTCCCCTGGTTGATTGCGGTGTTCATGCTGTTGCACTTCCTGATGATTCGTAAACAAGGGATTTCGGGTCCGTTGTAAACAAACCCGTGTAACCCGAGGTGACCCCTTGGGCGATCGACCCGTCAAGGCTCCGTGGCTTGCTCAGCCGGCTGAGTTAGGGCGGCTTTGCTAAACTAATCTCTAGCTGAATCACCACGGACAACCGCCCTGTTGCAGCATATCCCTTTGCAGGAGAACACCCAAATACTATGTCTACTTTGAAAAAACCGGATCTTAGTGATCCTAAACTACGCGCCAAATTAGCCCAAGGGATGGGTCATAACTACTACGGTGAACCCGCTTGGCCCAATGACCTCCTCTATGTGTTCCCGGTGGTTATCCTGGGAACCTTGGCTTGTGTTGTTGGTTTGGCGGTTCTCGACCCGGCTATGATTGGTGAACCCGCCGATCCGTTTGCGACACCTCTGGAAATTTTGCCGGAATGGTATCTCTATCCTGTTTTCCAGATTCTGCGTGTTGTTCCTAACAAGCTGCTCGGAATTGGTCTACAAACCCTGATTCCTCTGGGTTTGATGTTGATTCCTTTCATCGAAAACATTAATAAGTTCCAAAATCCCTTCCGCCGCCCTGTGGCGACCTCGATGTTCCTGTTTGGAACCTTGGTAACTCTTTGGTTGGGAATTGGGGCGACTCTTCCGATTGATAAGTCTCTCACCTTTGGTCTGTTTTAAATTCAGATTGAACGGGTGACTGGCTTGTCTGACAAGTGCGTCTGTTGGATTCTGGGATTCTTCTGCTCGTTTAGGCGATGAATCTCATGAGTCTGACAGGCGTTTTGTTATGGTATGTGTTGTTTATTCCCTTGGCGTATGAAAGGTGATTCGTTCCCTCAACCCCTGGACCGCGTGGCGATCGCCGCCATGGTCGTCCTCAGTGTAATCACAATTGTCTTACTCGTGGGTGGGGATAAAAGTATTCCTCGGGTTCGCGGCTTTAGTTGGCAGGAAACAACGATTAGTTCGGTTGATCGGGCTTTTACGCTACGCTTTAATCGTCCCATGAATCGTGAGACGGTTGAGAGTAATCTGCAAATTGATCCGCCTCTTCCGGGGAAAATTAGTTGGGCGGGGGAACGCATGGCCTACACCCTTCTCTATCCGGCTCCTTATGGGATGAACTACACTCTAAACCTTTCGGGGGCGCGCGATCGCTTTGCAGATTCGGATGATACTGAGCATCATATTGACCCCTTTGAGGCTTCCTTCGAGACTCGCGATCGCGTGATGCTCTATCTCGGCTCTGAGGATGGCGAACGGGGGCGACTGG
The DNA here is from genome assembly GCA_001314905.1 of Phormidium sp. OSCR. Classification (GTDB taxonomy): domain Bacteria; phylum Cyanobacteriota; class Cyanobacteriia; order Cyanobacteriales; family Geitlerinemataceae; genus Sodalinema. The sequence continues at coordinate 14,928 of LJZT01000096.1, read as the reverse complement.
TGTTGTATAACTTCAGCCAAGACCAAAAAACGATTCTCACCCCTTCAGATTTGAGTGTTCTTAGCTTTGAGATGTATCCTGATGGCGATCGCATCCTCTTTTCGGCTTTGGACCGTAAGGCGGACCGTCGGGGACTGACGGATAGCCAAATTTATACGGTCACTACGGGGCTCGATTTCACGTCCAAAGATCCTGATGCACCGGGTCGGGTTCAACGCATCCTCGACAACGAGATCTATCAAAATCTACAATTTGCTCTGGCCCCTGATGGAACCACCATTGTGGTTCAACGAGCGAGGCGCGATCGCCCTGGAAGTGACTTTGGCCTCTGGGTCATTCGCGATGGAGATGATCCTGAACGTTTCCCCACTGAACCTGGTGGAGAATTTGTCATTGCACCCAATAGTAAGGAGTTGGCGATCGCTCAAGGTCAAGGGGTGGCCCTACTTTCAATTGAACCGGGCCGCGAGGGAGATGAGCCGCTGCAATTTTTCCCTCAATATGGTCGTGTGATGGGGTTTACCCAAGATGGACGCGCTGCTGTGATGGTCAAGTTCAATACTGACTATACTCGCTCGATGGTCGTTGTGCCGAATCTCGGTGAACCTCAAGAAATTCTACGTACCAGTGGCTCAATTCTCGATGCTGAGTTCGATCCGAGTGGGCGCTACATCTACGCTCTGGTGACTGAACTGCTGGAGGCGGATGAGTATATTGAACAACCTTATCTTCTCGCGCTCGATTTGGAGACTCAGGAGTCTCAGGAGCTCATCCGCTTTGAGGGCAGTTCCCCGGATCTCAGTATGAGTTTAGCTCCTGATGGTCAGGCTATTCTCTTTGATCGTCTTAGTGTTGTTCCACCCAATGAACGCCCTGATGCACCGCTGACCTCTTCGGGTGGGGTGATTGAGGCTAGCGAACTGTGGATTCTCTTCCCTCTGGTTAATTCTCAAGGGGAACTGACTCGTCCTCAACCTGAACAACTTCCCCTGGATGGTTTTAATCCTCGCTGGCTTCCTTGATAGTTAATAGTTAATAGTTAATAGTTAATAGTTAATAGACGATAGAGGTTCTTTATATATTTCTATTTGATTATTATGTGATATTTAGTAAAAGTTTGCAGCTTAGATGTTTGGCTTCGCGTCTAGTAACCAAGCCCCTCCCGCCTTTCCTTTGTTTATTTGGCTGTCATCCATGATTATACCAAACAAAAATCATATGGTCAATAATTTAGGTCAAAAAAATCAGGCAGATTAGGCGAAGGGAGTGAGGAGAGACTAGAATGCAGAAATTAGGACGATGGAATTGGTCAACCGGCCGTTATGGTTAAATATGATGGGGTTGATCGTATAAAACTTGAACGGGATGGACACGCGGGAACTGAAATTTGTCTTGAATCTGTTGGGAGCGCCGAATTACCGAGCGCCCATCTCTCAGGTGAAACCCAACTATCGCACCAAAGCCGCAGAGCGGGATAATATCTGTCGGAGTCTCCGCGATCGCGGACTGGTGGACTGTAGTGAGGAGATTGTTGAATTTCGCATTGCACCTCCAGGAATGGCTCTGCTGCGGCTCGATACCAGCCGCCTCCCTGTGACGGAAGATGAGATTGCGGTGTTAAGAGCTTGTGCGGAGGGTGTCATTTGCGCCAAAGATCTCAACCTAGCGAGCGATCGCCGTCAAGTCGTGCTACAAAAACTCAGTGAACGGGGACTCATCAAAGCCGAAGCCACACGCATTGAAGATGTTTGGCTGACCAACTTTGGCCTAGACTATCTCCACGATGACTATACTCCCAAGGGAAGCGGCTTAGAACTGAGCCTGGATCATCTTAGCTGCTATCTACAATTTCTGCGTAAACGGGACGGGAACGCCTCAATTTCCCACGATAGCCTCGCCAAACAGCAACCCCATGAACCGATCAATCCGCAGCGACGCTTGACGGAAAAGCCAAATGATGCCGATATTTGGTATGTCATTGAAGAACTTGATCGCCAACTCGACACCCATAACTACCTTCCCATCTTCTATCTGCGGGAGCGCTTACAACCTCCCCTAACCCGCGCTGAACTCGATAGCGCCCTTTATCGTCTGCAACGAGATGATCGCCTAGAACTGAGTTCGTTGCAGGAAGCGGCTCACTATAGTCCAGAGCAAATTGAAGCGGGAATCCCCCAAGACATTGGCGGCCCCTTGTTTTTCTTGATTCGTAACTAACGTTAACCCTGACTCCCTCACCTCCCGGTATCACTATGACCGAGATTGATCGCATTATCCAACGCGCCCCCAACCCCTTTGATACGGAAACCTTTTGGTCCGGGAATTTTTGGCAGGAAATCCAGAATCCTGAACTCACGGTTGACTCGATTCACCAAGAAGTTCTCCAGGAGATTGAGAGCGTATTAGATCAAGTGTCTGAAGATCGGCGCAGTCGCACCTTACTTTTAGAAGGGGAAACGGGGTCTGGGAAAACCTATCTTTTGGGCCGACTCAAACGTCAACTGCAAACCCCCAATCAAAACCGGCTTCCTCGGGCCTTTTTTGTTTACATTGAACCCTTCACCGCTAGTGATTATATCTGGCGGCATATTCTGCGCTATACCGTTGACAGTCTGTTAGAAACCCCCGAGGGTTTGGATAAATCGCAACTGTTAATCTGGTTAGAGGGACTCTCAGACTTAAAAAAACGAGGACTGGTAGATTGGTTACGGGGGGAACGGCAATTGTTTATCCGTAAACTCTTGGAAACCTATCCCTCGGGAATTTATAACGCTCAAGAGTTTTTTGGTGTTTTGTATCATCTGACTGATTCAGAACTCTATCCCATTGCGTGTGAATGGTTGCGCGGTGATGATTTAGATGATGAGTCTCTACGGAAACTCGGGGTTCAGGGTACAATTGATACGGAAGATGCTGCCCAGAAAACTTTGGCTAACTTTGGGCGCATTGCTGAGGCGACATTGCCGATTGTGCTGTGTTTTGATCAACTTGATAACATTGCCCGCGATCGCCAAGGACATCCCGATTTAGAATCCTTATTTCGGGTGAACGCGATGCTACATACCCAGAAAGTGAAGAACTTTCTGTTTATTATTAGCATTATTACCGATACTTGGCGACAAAATGCGTCTCATATTCCGGCCACGGATCGCGATCGCCTTGATGCTAATCTACGCCTCAAGCAAATCAGTCTTGATCAAGCCGAAGCCCTCTGGGCCAGCCGTCTTTATAGTCTCCATCGCCAAACTTACCCTCAACCAACGTCTCCCATTTATCCCCTCATTCGCCCGGCTTTAGATGGCAAATTTCCCGGTGGTAAAACCCGACCTCGTAACACTTTAATTTTGGGAAGACGACTCTATCAAGAGGCAAAATTACAACGATTACAGGTCGATGTTTTTCAAGATACGTCTGGCGAGAAAACTCTAGACGCGCCCGCGATTCCCACCGATGCCCAAAGTGATCCTATTGCGGCTTTCAAACTGGTCTGGATTAAGAAGTTTAAACAAACCCGTGAACGGGTGCAAAAAATCCGTCAATACGCCGCCCCTGAGTTAGTGCAAATGTTAGCGGAGGTCGTTCGGGCTTTACAAATGGAAGATGTGCAGCCACGGTTACTTCCAAGTCGTACCTATGCTAGTTATTCGATTAGTTATCGTCATCCGGGAACCACGGAACGAGTGGGCATGGTTTGGTCAGAAGATACGAATATGGTCAAGTTTTTTCACCTCCTTAAAGGCTGTGAAGAGGCGTTGTCTAACCAGCTTTGTCAGTCTTTACAGTTAATTCGGGCTGAGGGGGTTGGTTCACCGACAAATCGTGGCTATCAACTCTATACGGAGATTTTTGGTCAACCGCAAAATAACCATTTTATGTCTGATTTAACCTCGGTTCAATATCTGGCGACTCACCATGCTTTGGTGAATGATGCCCTATCGGGGGAATTAGTGGTGGGAGAGGAAACTCCTAATGGTAGCCGTTTAGAATCTTTAGTCCGACAAACGGGGGTCTTACAAGATTGTCCGTTACTGCAACAGTTGGGCTTTTTTGAGATCACGTCGAGTCAAGATTCAGCAGAACAATCTTTACAAGCTATTGAAGATTTTATGATCAACCGAGTTTTGAACCAGCAATGTATGGCGATTCAACAGTTGATTGAAGAGGCGATCGCCCAGTTTGGCGGTGCGAGTAAACAACAGGTTCACCAACTGATTCAGAGTTTATCCCTAAGCGATCGCCCCCTACAAATCCTTGATCCCAACGTCCCCCTAGAAGAACAACTCATCATTTCGATCACCTAACCCTTTCCCGTTTAGCCTGTTGCCGGAAGTCTAAACAGACAGGGTAACTACAAATAATTGCCCTAATATGGCGTTTCTCTTTTTGCCTTTTGCCTTTTGCCTTTTGCCTTTTGCCTTTTGCCTGCATCCCTCTTGCCTTTTCTGCTATGGTTTCTATCGACCAAATCATTCAACGGACTGTGAATCCCTTTGACTCGACGACTTTTCGTCCTGGTAATTTTTGGCATGATGATCATAGCCAACAATCAACTATCCATTCGATTCATCAAGAGATTGTCTTGGGGGTATCACAGCTATTAAAGCAGGTGGAAGGCGATCGCCGTAGTCGAACCTTAGTTCTCTCGGGAGATTCCGGTTCGGGTAAAAGCTTTCTCCTGGGGCGTTTAAAACAAACCCTCAACCCCCAAGCCTTTTTTGCCTATATTGGTCCCTGGCCTGAGAGTGATTATATTTGGCGTCATACGTTGCGCCATACAATTGATAGTTTGACTTGTATTCCTGAAGGAGAACAGGAATCACAATTACTCCTTTGGTTGAATAGTTTATCAGCGTTTCGGGATGAAGGATTGCTGAAAAAAGTCATCGGCGAGCGCAATTTATTTATTCATAATTTCAAATCGACATATCCCTCAGGGATCTATAATGCCAATGAATTTTTCAGTATTCTCTATCACCTCACCAACCCTGACCTCTATTCTCTCGCCTGTGATTGGCTGAAAGGTGATGATCTAGATCAGGAAAGTTTAAAACTCTTAAATGTCCGCAGTTCCATTGAAACTGAACATCAGGCGCAAAATATTTTAGGTAACTTTGGTCGCATCGCCACCGCCACGCAACCGATTGTCTTATGTTTTGATAACTTAGATAATGTCGATCGCAGCGATCGCGGCTATATTGACTTGCAAGCATTATTCAACGTCAATTCAATTATTCACAACCAAAAATTAAAAAACTTTTTGGTCATTATTAGTATTATTACGGATACCTGGCGTGAAAACTCGCCCCATGTCCAGCCAGCAGATTTAGCCCGTGTTGATCAAGAATTGCACTTGCGGCCAGTGGATATTCCAGCGGCGATCGCCCTCTGGGAACGTCGTTTGTCGCCCCTTCATCAACAAGCGGATTCGCCTGCAAACTCGTCTCTTTATCCCCTCAGTGAAGCGGACTTACATCGTAAATTCCCCGGCAATAAAGCCTTACCTCGTTCCGTCTTAATGTTGGGGCGACAGGAGTTTCAGAAAGCTAAACTAAGGCTGCAAGATAATCGGCCAGTGTTCCAAGAAGTCGATCAACTGGCGGCGTTTCACTTAACTTGGGAGAAAGAACTGGCTAAATCCCGTAAAACGGTTCAAGAAATTCGTCAGTTTTCTGCCCCAGAATTGATGAAAATGTTACGAGAAGCCTTAGAAGCGTTAAATGTGACAGGAGTCGAACCCAAACTCTTACAAAGTCCAACGTATAGCCGCTATTCCCTAAGTTTTTATTGGTCGTTAACCCTGGGACGAATTGGAGTGATTTGGATTGAAGAACCCAATTTAAACAGTTTTTGTCGAGTTATGAAATCCTGTCAAGAAGCTTTACGCAAAAACACGTGTCAGTATCTTTATCTAATTCGGGCGGAAAATTTAGGGGTCCCCAAGAATCAGGGTTATCGCCGTTATCAAGCTTTATTTGTAGATTCAATTCATAAACATATTATTCCCCAAATTGAATCCTTGCAGATTTTAGCCACTTATCATAACTTGGTTAACGCCGCTGAAGCGGGAGATTTACTGGTGGGCGATCGCCCTGTCAATCGTCAGGAGTTAAAAGAGTTGGTGGTGACTTCAGAAGTCCTGCAAAGCTGTCGCTTGTTGCAAAATCTCGGTGTTTTTGAACGAAATCTGGGCAGTTTATTGCCACAACAAACCTTAGATGGAGTTCAAAGTGAAGATTCGTTAATGCGGGAACGTCTCAAAGAATATATGTTTGCGCTAGTGAAAACTCAGCAGTTAGTGGGACGTAATGTGTTAATGGAGAGTACGCGATCGCAGTTTCCAGATATGACCCCAGAGGGGATTGACGGGGCGATTGGGGTCCTCTGTGATGAGGGGGCGATCGTGATTCTCAATCCTGAATCGGATGCTGATGAACAGTTAATTACCGTGACCCCCTAAAGGACATTCCGGTAGGGTGCGTCGCGGCTCAAATCCATGTAAACTAAAGACAACAATTGGTAAACTGCCGCAACGCACCATTGTAATAATCCGGCAACAATCCATCATCAATTTTTTCCCCATAGCAATACACCCTGGCGGTCATATTGTCCCCGAATACGGTGCGTTCCGGCAAGCTTAATTCTGTTGCCAAAAATCCCACATTGACCGAAGCTGGAACACCCCCTACCGCAATTGTCTATTGTTCATGAATTAACCGGTAGGGTGCGTCGCGGCTCAGACCGATGTAAACTAAAGACAACACTTGAAAAACTGCCGCAACGCACCATTGTTGTAATCTGGCAGTTGCCCGTAATCGATTCTCATTTATGTTACAAATTTCCAACAAAACCAGCATCCCGATGAGTGAAATCGAGATGACGGCGATTCGTTCGAGTGGCGCGGGGGGGCAAAACGTCAATAAAGTGGCCTCGGCCATTCAACTACGGTTTGACATCAACGCTTCCTCCATGTCGCCGATTCATAAATCGCGCCTCCTCAAGATGCGCGATCGCCGCATCACTAAAGATGGCGTGATTATCATCAAAGCGCAAACCCACCGCAGCCAAGAACAAAACCGAGAAGATGCCCTCAATCGATTGCAAAAACTTCTCAAAAGCGCCACTGTCACCCGCCCCAAACGTAAACCCACCAAACCCTCCCGTAGTGCGAAACGTAAGCGAGTTGACAAGAAAAAACAACGGGGAAAACTCAAAGCCAGCCGCAAAAACGTTAAAATGCCAGACTAGACAGATCAATCGCTGAAAGGTTATGGCCACTAACCCCAAAACCAAGGCTAAAATTCTAGCCGTGGATGATAGTATCTCCATGCAGGGAATGATTCAACAAACCCTGGAAGCACAGTATCAAGTTCTCTTGGCGAGTAACACCGTCGAAGCCCTGGGTAAGTTGTACCATGAGGGAATTGACCTGATGTTGCTCGATATCTCCATGCCCGGTGTCGATGGTTTAGAATTGTGTAAAATTCTCCGAAAATCCCCCGAATTTAAAAAATTACCCATTATCATATTAACGGCGCGGGACGGTGCAAGCGAGCAGATGGAAGGACGTTTGGCGGGTGCAACCCATTATATGACCAAGCCCTTTGATGCCGACGAGCTGCGGCGAACCATTGCCCGGATCTTAAGAACCCAGAACCTGGGCCGTTAATCTCTCAAAACTCAGGAGTCAGTGCCAATGACAACGATCCTAGTGGTGGATGACGTCGAAAGTGAGTGCGCCGTCATGAGCCGCATTCTCGAAGACGAAGGCTGGACAGTAGAACAAGCCAGTGACGGCGATGAGGCGATCGCCCAGATCCAGAAGGCCCCGCCGGACTTAGTCGTCTTAGACGTGATCATGCCCCGTATGAATGGCTTTGAAGTCCTCCGAGAATTACGGGCCAACCCCAAAACCCAAAAATTACCGGTGGTCTTTTGTAGCCAAAAAAACACCGAGATCGATCGCAGTTGGGGCAGTGACTTAGGTGCAGATGCCTACCTCGGGAAACCCTTTGAAGCTCAACAATTGGTGCAAATTATCCAACGTCTCCTGTCGGACTCCCATTCGTGATGCCATCTGACCCCTCACTAACTCCTGACTCAGCGCGATCTAACAAGACCCAATACGTCATCTTTGAGCAAGAACAGACTCGCCTCGCCATCGCCCTAACCTCCGTGCGCGAAGTCTTGCGCCTGAGTGAGCAGCGACTGACTCCCATTCCCAACAGCCCCGACTTTGTTTTAGGATTAACCAACCTGCGGGGGGATATTCTCACCATTGCTGATTTCGGCAAGTTTTTAGGACTGCAACCCCTCAACCTCAACCATGCCGACAGTCGGATCTTAATCGTAGAAGCGCCCACCCTCCAAGACTCGACGCGATCGCTCATTATATTGGGATTAGCCGTCTCCCACGTAGACACCGTCGTCACCCTAGATCCCCAACAAATGCGATCGGCAGCCGAAGCCAGTGCTTCCCTCGTTCCCTTCTTGCAGGGACTCTATAACCATCAGGGTCAACTCTTTAGCGTCATAGACATCGAGGCGATCGCCACCTGTTCGGGTTGGTAATCCCCTGCCCCTGTTCAACGATTACGATGACCAGACATGGAAGACTCCTTCAATCTATCGTTCTCAGCCCTCGCCTCCCCCCTCGGCTTACATCTCGGGGCCGACCTTCTCATTGCCGCCGCCTACTTCAGTTTAGCCCTGAGTCTGCTGGTTCAGATGAGTCAACAGCGAGAGCAACCCCTGACCGCCAGGCTGCCCCCCCTAGCCGCCTTCCTCCTCCTGGGGGGAGTCACCTATCTCGGGGCGATCGGCAACCTCTGGCAGCCCCAAAACTGGCTCTCAGGGACCCTCAACGGTCTCTACGCCCTCATCGCCATCTACACCGCCATCACCGTCATTCCCCGTTTACCCAGGGTCTTCTCCTTCGTCTCCCCTGAAACCCTCAGTGCCACCCAACAACAACTAGCCGCCAGCCAAGAGGCCAACCGCCATCAGCAGATGCTGCTGAGGGCCGTGATTGATAATATCTCCGATTTGATTTTCGTTAAAGATCAGAATTTTCGTTATCTCCTAGCCAACCAAACCCTGGCCCAAATCTTGGGTACAACCCCCGAGGCCATGAACGGCAAAGATGACATCGAAATCGGCTTACCCCTAGATCAGATCTTTGGCGACCCAGAACAGAATCTCAGCGGCTTTCGTCCCGATGATCAACGAGTCATCGAACAGGGAAAAGCCCTGCGCAACGGCAATGATTATGTCACCTTGGCCGATGGCTCCGAGCATATCTTTGATACCCAAAAGTTGCCGCTACGAGATCAAGACGGTAACGTCTTCGCCGTTCTCGGACTCGCACGAGATATCACCGAAGCCAAAGCCGCCGAACAGACCTTCAAAGAGGAACAAGCGCGACTCTTTAGCATCCTCGATGGTATCCCCGGCTTCCTCTGTCTCAAAGCCAAAGATGGCTCGATTCGATTTGCCAATCGTCAATTTCACGAAAAATTTGCCCCAGAGGCCGAGTCTGAACCGGAACCCGTCCCGGGGGATCGTCCAGGGTTGAGTCGTCCCGACGCCAATTTAGAGGACGAAACCACCTCCCGCTCCCAAACCTGGGAATGGCAGGATCCGACTGGCGGCCAAACCTATCAGATGTATCAATTTCCCTGCACCGATCCCAATGGGGAAGAACTGGTGGTGCAACTGGGGATTGACATCAGCGATCGCAAACAAGTCGAAGCGGCCCTACAAGATGCCAACACCCGCTTTGATCTCGTCAACACCGCCGCCAATGACGGCCTCTGGGATATGGATTTGGTGGAGGGAGATACCGTACACCCGCAAAGTTCGATCTGGTACTCGCAACGCTTCCGTAACCTGATCGGCTATAAAAACGAACAGGATCTGCCCAACATCCTCGAAAGCTGGACGGACGCTCTGCATCCTGACGATCGCGAGGCCGTCCTAACGGCCTTCAACGACCATGTCGCGGATAGCAGCGGCAAAACCCCCTATAACGTCGAATATCGCCTCCGCTGTAAAAACGGCGAATATCGCTGGTACAGTGCCATGGGCGACACCCTACGCGATGACGACGGAACGGCGCTGCGAGTGGCGGGTTCTCTGCGAGATATCACCGATCGCAAACAAGCCGAAGAAAACCTCGAAAAAATTGCCCAGGAACGGCAAGCCGAAGCCGAAATCCTGACTCAGCAAGTCTTAAAACTCCTAGGAGAAATCAAAGGCGCCGCCAAAGGAGATCTCACCGTCAAAGCCGAAGTCAGCAATGATGTCCTCGGGGCCGTTGCCGACTCTTTCAACTATCTGATCAGTGAACTCCGCAAAGTGGTCAACGGCATCCAACAACTCGCCCAACAAGTCGATGTCAGCACCAGTGAGTCCATCGCCAGTACCAATCAACTGACCCAAAAAGCCCGCAACCAAGCCCAACAACTTGAGGATGCCTTAGCCAAAATCGAAGGGATGGTTCATTCCATCAAAGATGTCTCCGATGTCGCTCAGCGAGCCGAACAGGTAGCCCAGAGTTCCGCCGAAACCGCCGAAGCTGGGGGCGTTGCCGTCGATCGCGCCGTCGAAGGCATCAACGAACTGCGGCGCACCATTGCCGACACTTCCAAGATGATGAAACGCCTCGGGGAATCCTCCCAACAAATCGGCAAAATCGTCACCTCCATCTCGCAAATTGCCTCCCAAACCAATCTCCTAGCCCTCAATGCCACCATCGAGGCGGCCCGGGCCGGAGAACAGGGGTTAGGCTTTGCGGTGGTGGCCGAAGAAGTCCGCAAACTCGCCGAACGCTCCGCCAGTGCGACCGAGGAAATCTCAGACATCGTGGCCACCATTCAAGCCGAAATTGGCCGCGTCATGGAGGCCATGGAAACGGGAACCCAGGAAGTGGTCGAAGGGACTGAACTGGCGGCCCAAGCCAAAACCCATTTGGTGGATATTATCCAAGTCAGCCGGGATATGAATCGCCTAATTCAAAACATCACCCAGGCCAGCGGTAAACAGGTGGCCTTTGCGGAGGAGATTTCCACCACCATGACCGATGTCAGTCAAATTGCCGATAGTACCGCCGAAAATGCCGAAGATGTCACCACCACCCTCGATGGTCTCTCGGTGTCCGTGGGACAACTGCAAAAATCCGTCGCCAAGTTTCAAAGTTAGCCATATCTGGGAGAGAAGGGCGGACTATGGATGATTTCAGTGCCTTACTGGGAACCTTTATCGCTGAAAGCGAGGAGTTTCTGCGATCGATGGAGACCAGCCTGCTGGCCATGGAGACCCTGAGCGCAACAGGGCAGAAGCAAAAACAAGTACAACAGCTTTTCCGGGCGGCCCATTCAATTAAAGGGTCCGCCTCGATGTTTGGACTGACGGAACTCTCAGCGGCGGCCCATACCCTGGAAGACTGTTTCGGCATCCTGCGCGATCGCGCTGACCTGAATCAACTCGATCCTGAACTGATTAATGATCTTCTCTCCGGGGTCGATATCCTCAAGGGGCTATTGGAAAAAACTCGCACTCAAGCGGCGATCGCCCCCGAAGATTATCAGGATCTCCTGCCCCTAAAACAGGCCCTGGAGGCAGACTATCAGGTGCCCGAGTCCTCTGACGAGGAGGAGGAGCAAACCTCTGTTAACTCCAGTATTGTACGGGGCATTTTTGAAATGGAACTGCCCCCCCTGTTGGAGACCTTTGAGACCCTGATCAGCCAAGTCAACCCGGACAACCTCAGCCAAACCCAAACCCAACTCGAAGGCCTCTACCAACAACTTTCAGGGATGGTGCAACTGCTGGACTTACCGGATATCGCCGCCCTCATTGACCCCTTACAAGAGTTGGTGACGCGAGCGGACCTGAGTCCCGAGGAGCTTCAAGGCCAGGCCCATCCCATCATTACCGCCTTAGAACAGGCCCGTCAACAGCGCCTAGGACTCGCCAGCCCAGACCCCGACCCCCAACAGCCAACCCCGCCCCAGCCTGAACCGGCCCCAACCGTTGCCCCCAGTTCCCAACGGCCCACCATTCGCGTTGATGTGGAAGCCTTGACGGAGTTAGTGAACTGGGTGGGGGAATTGGTGATTCACCGCACCCATCTCGAAGTCCAACAAGCCCAACTGCGCAGTGAAGCCAAACGGATTCGCCGCAGTGTCTTGGAGTTAAATCTGTTTGGCCGGGATTTGCGGGATGAATACGATCGCCTCTCCGTTGAGCCTCATTCCTCCGCCTCAGAGTCCCCAAATCGCGGCTTCGATTCCTTAGAACTCGATCGCTATAGTGATTTTCATAGTACCGCCCAGTCGGTGATTGAAACCACCCAGGCCATCGCCCAATCCAGTGGACGGATTGACGACCTCTCCCTGCAACTCGACAGCAACACCGAGCAGATTCGCCGCATTACCGACCGACTGCGATCGCGGGTCTACAATCTACGAGTGGTTCCTTTTAGCCGTTGTGTGGACCATCTGCCTCGGGCCTTGCGGGAGTTGGGCCGCCAGCATGATAAAGAGGTTAACCTCGTCCTACTCGGCCGAGATACGCAACTCGATGAAAGTTTAGTCGATGCCCTGCGCGACCCCCTCATTCAACTGGTTCGTAATGCCTTCGACCATGGCATTGAATCCCCGCAAGAGCGACGAGAGGCGGGCAAACCCCCCAACGGAGAGATTGAAATTGCCGCCAGTCATCAAGGAGGACAAACCCTCATTACCATCAGCGATGATGGACGGGGAATTGATGCCAACGCCATCCGCCAACAGGCGATCGCCCAGGGACTCATTGAGGCAGAAGAGTCAGAAAGCCTTTCCCTAAACGATATCTACGACTTCCTCCTACTCCCCGGCTTCACCACCAGCCGCCACCCTAGCCAACTTTCTGGCCGAGGGGTGGGCCTAGATGTGGTCACCACCAACCTACGCCAAGTCCGAGGAACCCTGAAGGTGGATTCTCAGCCGGGTAAGGGAACTCGCTTTATGATCAAGCTGCCCTTGATGTTATCCATCACCAATGCTCTCTTGGTGCGAGTGGATCATCAAACCCTGGCAGTTCCGCTCGATGCTGTCGAGGAAATTCTGCAAATTGATGCGGGACAACTGCAAATGCTCGGGAATCAGACCATGCTACCCTGGCGTGGCGAATTTATCTGTTTGACTCGCCTACAAGACCTGCTTCACTACAACTATCCCACAGAAGATGAACCCTCCCCAGACCCCCTGAATCAAGACACAATTCCGGTCTTAGTTCTGGCCTCGGCGGAAGGGGTCTTAGCCATCGCCGTAGAACGCCTTGTGGGCCAGCAAGAAATTGTCGTCAAACCGATTCCGCCCCCCTTAGGGAAGCCTGCGGGACTGGTGGGCAGTACCATTTTAGGGGATGGCAGAGTGGTCTTGATTGTGGATACTGATGACCTGATCACCCAAGTGCAACCGACTCATAGTGCCACGCCTCTACGGGTTGAGGCGCACTCCCCTGGGGCATCTGGGACATCGGTTCGGACGATTTTGGTGGTGGATGATGCCTATACGATTCGCCAGTTACTCTCTCTGTTATTGCAGGGGGCCAACTACCGAGTTGAACTGGCCAAGGATGGACAAGATGCCTTCGATCTGTTGGTTCAAGGACTCCCCTGTGATTTGGTAATTGCTGATATTGAAATGCCCAAAATGGATGGATTTGAACTGTTAGAAGCCATCAAAACCCAGCCAGAGTTATGCCAAATTCCCGTGGCGATGCTCACCTCCCGTAGTGGTGCTAAACATCGTCAACGGGCTTTAGACCTCGGAGCTGTGGACTATTTCACCAAGCCTTATAATGAAGCTGCGTTACTCGGGGCGATCGCCAAAATTTTAACATCTTCTCCTACTTCTTGAAGTCCTTAATAATTAGCTTTTATAGCAATCGAAGATTGCCTGATTAACACTCTGAAGGATATTCTGAGTTGGAAGAGAATCTCTTGCCTCTTGCCTCGGGCGACCACAAGGGTACGCCCCTACGTCTTTTCTTCCCCTCCTGGGAGGGGCAGGGGTGGGTTATCCCTGTTCCCTGTTCCCTTCTTTTGTCCTATTCAGACCAAATTTTGCTATATTTATTATGGTTATTCTAAACGCTGTTTTGCATCCTCGTTTACGCCGATTCAACATCAAGAAACGGCAGCAAGTCTCAAAGCAAAAGTTAGTTGTTTTGCGCCTTGATCGCGATGATTATGCAATTTCGATTCAGCAGGTCATTCGGGTGTTGCCCACCCTAGATATTCATGGAACGTTTAATGACGGACATGGACTAATTCAATACCAGGGTAAAACAATTTCTGTGCTTGATTTAGGGGTGTTACTCTTTCATAAAAAACCGGACTTAAAGCCGAATTATCTCCTAATTTGTCAAACCCATGGGGGCGAAGAGGTTGCCATTCCCACCGATCGCTTACCCAAGGTGTTGGATGTGGCGGAAGAGCAATTTGCTGAGGTTCCCGCCTCCTATCGTCAGGGGTCTTTGGGGTTTGTCCTAGAGAAGCTGGTCAATTTGCCTGAGGAGCAGGTTTTGCTCTATCTCAACCTGGACCAACTGCTGGCCCAGGCTGTGACCCCGTCTGACTCGGACTCTGAGGAAGCTGACGCTGGCCAGGAGTGAGTCTGCCCTGGGCGATCGCCCTCAAGCGGCCAACAAGCCGATAGAATAGGAACGGTAAACCTGGAGCCGTGTCGGTACTCAACCGCGCCTTGAGGCCAACCCTCCGCGCTCGGGTCGCCATGCTCATGATTGGCTCGTCATTAATTCTCAAATTCTCAATTATCAATTGTCCATTATCTTAAATGTCAAAAGAAGACTCCCGTTAGAGCCGAAGGCTTAGCGGTGAGATGAATTTTGACTAAAAATATGTGGTAGACTTGTGGAGCCAAC
>LJZT01000094.1 GCA_001314905.1 Phormidium sp. OSCR | reverse complement strand
CCTTCCATGTAAGGCGGCCCGGATTGTACCATAAGTTACTGCCGCATTCATCCCGACGCTAAAAACATCGGTGGCGCGGCCTTCTCCCGCTTATATCCATCTCGTCTTACAGCGCGGGGCTTCTTGCGGAATCAGCTAAGGTTCTCTAATCTTACTCTTGTCTGGCTGTTGGTCCCCTCCTGTTTTTGACTGACCAATGCTTGATGGCTCTAGTCTGGCTTGATGGCTGACTGAAGTCGAAGTATCCCCGAGTGACCTCATCTCCTGTTCTTTCTCTTGTGAGCTACCATCCCTTAACTGATCTGGTGCGAAACTTATGTCCCTCGAACGTGAAAATTATGAGCTACGTTGTCGCGTGGCTGAACTAGAACAGGCGTTGCAACAGCGACAGAGTTCTGATACTGATCGAGGGTTAGTTGCCGATGGTTTAGCCGGCTCAAGGTTGCCTTATATATCTCAGGAGGTATCTCAGGAGGAAGGGAACCGGGAAGATGATGACTTTGACCCCAATATTGACTCCAATATTGACCTCGACAGCCAACTTTTCCAAGCCTATGTTGAAGCGGCTAATGACATGGTTTATGCTGTTGATTTACAGGGTAAGCTGACGTTTATCAATTCCTATGGTGAACGGTTACTGGGCTGTACACCTCAAGCGTGGAAGGGTAAATGTTATTTAGATTTTATTACTCCAGAGGATCGCTCAGCAACAGCGAAGGCATTTAAGACGTTGCTGAAAACCGGTGAGTTGAAAGATTTTCAGTTTCAAGTGCAAGCGGCTGATAAAACAACTCGATATTTAGAAGTTAACGGACGTTTGCTGTATCGACAAGGACGTTTGGTGGGTGGTTTAGGTATTGCACGGGATATTACGGAGCGCAAACAGTTTAACCGCCAGTTACAGATGTTTATGAAGGCGGTTGACTCAGCCTATGATAGTACGATTATTGTGACGGCTGAGGGGACAATTATTTATGCAAATACGGCAACAGTTCGTATGTTTGGCTATGAGCGGGATGTCCTAATTGGTGCTAGTAATGGTTTGTTTTACCCTGATTTTGCTCCGGTTTCTATGGAGTGGCTATTAGAACAGGCTCTCTCGAATGAGCAGCTCGGTTGGAGTGGGGAAGTCACCTGCCAGCGGGCAACTGGGGAGTCGTTCCCCGCTTTGATTTCTGTGGCCGTGATGCGACGAGAAGATCAGAATCGAGCGGATCTGAGGCTGGAGCAAACGGTGGGCGATCGCTCGCTCATGATTGATACCATTTCCCTGATTTATCGCGATATTACAGAGCAAAAGCAGAGTCAATCTGAGCTGGCAATTAAAAATCTGGAATTAGAGCGATCTAGCCGTATGAAATCTGCTTTTTTGGCGAATATGTCCCATGAATTAAGAACGCCATTAACGTCGATTTTAGGATTTTCTAATCTTTTGTTGCAAGAGTTGTTTGGACATCTGAATCAAAAACAACTTGTTTATGTAAAACGGATTCATGAAAGTGGTCAGCATTTACTCAGGTTGATTAGTGATATTTTAGATTTATCAAAAGTTGAAGCCGGTAAAATCGAGCTATCCTTGACCTCGATTCCGTCGTTGAAAGTCTGTAATGAGGCGATCGCCTTGATGAGTGAGCAGGCTCGGATTAAAAACATTGATGTGAATTTGCACTCCACTGATCCCCAGAAAAGAGTTCTGGCCGATGAGTTGCGGTTACGTCAAATGCTGTTGAATTTGTTGTCCAATGCGATTAAGTTTTCAGAATCGGGAACTCAAGTCAATTTAGATGTAACGGATGATGAGAATTATCTATATTTCACGGTTCAGGATCAGGGAATTGGCATCCCTGAACCGCAGCAATCATTATTATTTCAACCATTTCAGCAGTTAGATAGTTCCCTATCTCGTCATCATGAAGGCACAGGTTTAGGGTTGGCTCTAACTCGTAAATTAGCTGAACTTCATGGTGGAACAGTCACTTGTCACTCGACTCCGGGCCAAGGCAGTGAATTTACAATTGTTTTGCCCCGAGAGGCTGGGCAACCGGTGCCGGAAAATGCTGAGACACCTTGGAGGAAAACTCTGGCCCCGTTAGACGTTGCAGCAACTTCATCGTTACTGCTAGTTGAAGATCATGACCACAATGCTGTATTACTTAAGGATATTTTGGAGTTTTGGGGCTATCAGGTTCATTGTGTGAGCGATGGCTATGGAGCCTTAGCTTGGCTCGATAATCATTGTCCCGATGGAATTTTATTGGATATTCATTTACCAGAACTCGATGGCTTGACCTTAGCCCGGGAAATTCGCAGTCGTCAAGAGCTAGGACGCATACCGATTATTGCGATTACAGCCTTGGCCATGCCAGGCGATCGCCAACGCTGTCTCGATGCCGGTTGCAATGACTATCTCACGAAACCCGTCAGTTGCGATCGCCTGGCGGAATTGCTCAAAAAACATCTTACCGTCCCATCGGCTCAATCCCATCCATCCAATCCATCCAATCCATCCCATCCATCCAATCCATCCAATGACCTCTCAGGGGATTGACCCTCAAATCGATTCTTGAAGACAAATTGGGGCGATCGCCACGGCACAATCTGATTTATGATGGACGGACAGGTTGGGAACTGCTACCTGTTCCCTTAGTCATCCACCCTGAATTTTTTCGATCTAGGCAATTTCATGATCTGTTTCCGTGGTCTGTTGGCGTTTCAGTTTGCTTCGCCAGGACCGATTTTGTTTGAGCTTGGCCCCCTAAGCATCCGCTGGTATGGATTTCTCATTGCCAGTGCTGTTTTAATTGGCGTCACCCTGGCCCAATTTCTAGCCCAAAAACGAGGCTTAAACCCCGAATTGGTCGGGGATTTTGCGATTTGGGGATTACTCGGAGCCATTCCTATGGCCCGTTTGTATTATGTTCTCTTCCAATGGCAAGCCTATGCCGATCGCCCTGGTCAAATTTTTGCCATTTGGCGCGGTGGAATTGCCATTCATGGGGGCATCATCGGCGGAGTTCTCGCCGGCTTAATCTTTTGCCGTCTGCAACGACTCTCCTTTTGGCAGTTGTTTGATGTCATTACTCCCTCGATTATTCTCGGACAGGCCATTGGTCGCTGGGGCAATTTTTTTAATTCCGAAGCCTTTGGCCGACCCACAGACCTACCCTGGAAGCTGTATATCCCCCCGGCTATGCGCCCGGCTCAATACTTACAAGAATCCTATTTTCACCCCACATTTCTCTATGAATCGTTGTGGAATCTTTTAGTATTTTCCCTGTTGATTTGGCTATTTTTCCAAGGGCGACGGGGTAAACTGTCCCTCAAGCCAGGAACCCTGTTTCTCTGTTATGGAATTGCCTATAGTTTGGGGCGTTTTTTCATCGAAGGATTACGCATGGATAGCCTTATGTTGGGTCCCGTGCGCGTAGCACAACTGGTGAGTTTTGCCGGCATCATATTAGGGAGTTTGGGTTTAGTTTGGCTGTATTACTTCAGGAGGGCATTACCTGATGTGGTTCCGGCTGAAGACTCATAAGGATTGCACCAAACCTGAGCCGCTGAGGGTTCACGTCCCGTCCACCCTTGAGCGGCGCTGAAGATAAATTGTCAAGATCCAAGGCAGACCTTAACCTTATCTTCACCTAGTATCTATAGAATCTAGCCTGGCGACGAATGTGCGATCGCGCCACCATTGGTTAAATCAAAGAGAGAGTCAATTACGTTATGGTTTTTAAGGGACGTGTTTTCCTCGGCGCACTGGCTGCGCTGACCGCCGGACTAACTACCGCTTGTGGGACTGGGGAACCCCCCGACCCCGACCAAGCTGCACAAGGCCCAAGTGGTGGTGGTGGCGGTGAAACAGTTGTCATCAATGGAGCCGGAGCCTCGTTCCCGGCACCGTTGTTCCAACGTTGGTTTGATACCTACAACCGGGAAGTCGATTCCAACGTCCAAGTGAGCTATCAATCTGTTGGTAGTGGAGCCGGACTGGAACAGTACATCAACGGAACGGTCGATTTTGGGGCCAGTGAAGCCCCCATCGAGGGCGATCGCGCTGAATCCTTCCGAGATGACTATCCCTACGAACCGCTACAGCTTCCCTTCGTCGGTGGCTATGTCGTGTTTGCCTATAACCTGCCCAGTGTTGATGAAGAACTACAGTTTTCCCGCGAGACCTATTGCGGCATCATCGACGGCTCCATTGACAACTGGAATGACCCAGCCATTGCCGACGACAACCCCGACGTAGACCTACCTGATCGCTCCATCACCTGGGTTCACCGTTCCGACGGTTCCGGCACAACCTTTGTCTTCACCAACCACCTAGACACCGTTTGTCCAGACTGGCAATCTGGCGCCGGAACCTCCGTTGACTGGCCCGTGGGGATTGGCGGTCAAGGGAACGAAGGGGTTGCCGCTGCTATTTCCCAAAACGAAGGGGCCATCGGTTATGTGTCCTACGCCTTCGCGCAGTTGAACGAACTCCCCGTTGCTCGCATTGAAAACCAATCGGGTAACTACCCCGATCCTCTGCCAGCTAACGCCTCTCTAGCCTTTGATGGCGTTGAAGTTCCCGACGACTTCAACCTGACAGTTCCCGATCCCCCGCACCCCGATGCCTATCCCATCTCCGGCTTAGTCTGGGTGTTGGTCTATCGCGAATATGACGATGCCCAAAAATGGGAAACCATGAAAGAGGTCTTTCAATGGGTCCTCGGTCCTGAAGGCCGGGCCATCACCGAAGAACTCTTCTACGTCCCCATGCCCGACAGCCTCGTCGATCGGATCGAAGAAGAACTCGACGCCGTGGATGCCGGTTAACATGAACCTCTAACTGTCCCCGGCCTGCAAACTGGGGACAGCACATTCCTTATCCATTGTCCCAACGATCATTATGACTTCAGGAACTGATCGCGATTTTGCCAGTCCTAACCCATCCCTCGATATCTATAAGCGCGCCTCCACAGCCCGGATTCTCGATCTCGGGTTCTGGGGACTGACTCTCTGTTTAGCTGTTGGTTCCGGAGCGACCTTATTGTGGATTATTCTGCAAACTGCTATTACGGCCACGCCGGCGATGCAAACCTTCGGCTTGGGCTTTCTTGTCAGCACAACCTGGGACCCGGTTAACGATGTCTATGGTGTTCTGCCACAGATTTATGGAACCCTAGTTACCACAATTATCGCCCTAGTGGTGGCAGTTCCTTTGGGGATTGGCACTGCTGTTTTTTTGACGGAAGATTTTGTCCCCCAATATATTCGGACTCCCATTTCTTTTGCAATTGAACTGATTGTTGCAATTCCCAGTGTCGTCTTGGGAATTTGGGGGATTTTTGTCCTCGTTCCTGCTCTACGCCCTGTCTTCCGCCTGATTAACAATACCCTGGGCTGGATTCCCATTTTTGGCGGCGATGCTCCTCGCGGCAATAATGTGTTGCTGGTTGGAGTTGTCCTGGCTATTATGATCACTCCAATTATTGCTTCCCTAACTCGTAGTACTTTCGATGTGCTACCGAGTGAACTGCGTCAAGGCTCTCTAGCATTAGGAGCAACCCGCTGGGAAACAATCCTCCGGGTTATGATTCCGGCGGGACTCTCAGGTATCATTAGCTCTGTCATGTTAGCCATGGGACGCGCCTTGGGAGAAACCATGGTCGCTGCCATGCTCATCGGGAATGCCAACCGAATTAATGTCTCGATTTTGCAGCCGGGTTCGACCATTACTAGCTTGATTGCCTCCAAGTTTGGCGAAGCCGGTCGTGACCAAGTGGCAGCCTTAATGTATGCCGGGGTTGTGCTGATGATTTTATCGCTATTGGTCAATGTGTTTGCGGAATTGATTATCCGTCGTTATCAAAACATTGAGTAAGCCAATTTCCTGTACTTTTACTGAAATGTCTTATGGGGAGTATTCCAGAAACCAGCAAGAATCCATCGGGTTCATCCTTTGAGGCGCCAGATTTAACCTCTGGTGCGATCAGTGGCAACCGGGCTTTACTGGGTAAAGTTCTGACAGTTGTGAGTGGTATCTGTGCAGCACTACTGATGATTCCATTGGTACTGTTGCTGATTGATATCCTTCGCAAAGGCTTCTCACGTATGGGGCCGGAGTTATTTACAGAACTTCCCCCGCCACCCGGCCTAACAGAAGGCGGAGTCGGCCATGCGATCATTGGCAGTATTATGACCCTGAGCCTCGGTGCTGCCATTAGTTTTCCGATTGGTGTTCTAGCGGCAGTCTATCTAGCTGAATTTGGTCGGGGAACCCGTGTCGCTTATCTCATTAAGTTCTCCGCCAACGTGCTAACCGGGGTTCCGGCTATTTTAATTGGACTGTTTGCCTATTCCGTCGTGGTTATTCCTCTCGGGTATTTTTCCGCGTTTTCAGGAGGAGTTGCCCTTGGGGTTTTGATGTTGCCGATTGTGATTCGTTCTACGGAAGAATCCCTGCTTCTTGTGCCGAGTGAAATGCGACAAGCGGCCATCGGAATTGGGGCAACACGCTTCCAAACGATCATGAAAATCACCCTACCGGCAGCGTTACCGGCAATTGTGACGGGGTTGGTTTTAGCCCTAGCTCGGGCAGCTGGGGAAGCTGCACCACTACTGTTTACTGCCTTTAATAATAGTTTTTGGTCAACGAATCCGGCTGAGCCAGTGGCAACGTTGCCGGTGCTAATTTACTTCTTTGCTATTATTCCCTACAAAGCACAACAAGAACTTGCTTGGGCTGCGGCTTTAGTTCTGATTGTGATTGTTTTGATTAGTAGCTTGCTCGGTCGGTTTTTTATTCGCGCCAAAAAAGTTTAGGGAATGGTTGAGTTGTGACCGGGAAGGTTTAAGGTCTTAACGGCACGTCTCAGAGTTCTCGCCCTGTTGTTTTGTTTCCAAGGTGTTTTGTCTTATGGTTTCTGGTCCTTCTCATCAATCTCAGTCCTTCAAAGATTCTCAAGCGATGGCCCCTGATGCCGCGCTAAAAACAGATGATCTTCATGTTTTTTATGGTGATAACTTAGCGGTACGGGAAGTTAGCTTGAAAATCCCTAAAAACCGTGTTGTTGCCTTTATTGGCCCGTCAGGTTGCGGTAAAAGTACGGTTTTGCGCTGTTTTAACCGGATGAATGATTTGATTCCGGGGGCGCGGGTGGAAGGGAAGATTACCTTCTATGATGTGGATTTATATGCTAAGTCCGTTGACCCGGTATCTGTCCGTCGTCGTATTGGGATGGTGTTCCAGAAACCTAACCCGTTTCCTAAGTCGATTTTTGAAAATATTGCCTTTGGGGCGCGGATTAATGGCTACCAGGGTGATCTTGATGAACTTGTCGAGCGATCGCTACGCAAGGCGGCCATTTGGGATGAGGTCAAGGATAAACTCAAAGAAAGTGGCATGGCCCTGTCTGGGGGACAACAACAACGGCTTTGTATTGCCCGGGCGATCGCCCTTTCGCCGGATGTGATTCTCATGGATGAACCCTGTTCGGCGTTAGACCCCATTTCCACGATGCGGGTTGAGGAACTCATCCATGAACTCAAGGAGCAATACACGATTGTGATTGTCACCCACAATATGCACCAGGCCTCGCGGGTGTCAGACTTAACGGCGTTTTACAATGCTGAGGCGACTCAGAAGGGCAATAAGGTAGGCTATTTAGTCGAATACGACGAAACGACCAAAATTTTCCACAATCCGGCTCGTCAGGAAACTCAGGACTATGTGAGCGGTCGTTTCGGTTAAGACCGTTTTGCGGGTATCCGGTGAGGTTGGGGGCGAAATATGTTTCGCCCCTACGTTTTTTGGGCTAGGTTTTTTGGGCTAATTTTTTTTGCCCTTCATTGGCTTTTCGGGGATTTGAGGAGGGGGAAGTAGTGACCAACAGGACCTTGACCCTCACCGATCGCCAAGGAATGGTGTAGCGCTTGGGTAAGATAGGTTTTGGCTTCTTTCGTGGCATCGAGAGGGGTGTGATGCAGGGCGAGATTAGCCGTCATGGCGGCGGAGATGGTGCAGCCAGTGCCATGGGTGTGATGGGTTCCCACGGTTTCGGTCCTGAGCACTTCGAGGGTGTCACCGTCAAACCAGACATCGACGCCACAGAGTTTACCGCGCATTCCGCCTCCCTTGATTAATACCGCGCCACTACCGAGTTTGAGGATGATTTCGGCGGCGGCTTTCATGTCGTCGAGGGTGTGAATCTCTTGGTTGGCGAGAATTTGGGCTTCGTAGCGATTGGGGGTGAGGATGGCGGCTTGGGGGATGAGGCGATCGCGTAGGGTGGCGATGGCCGCGTCGTCGATTAAACAGACCCCTGTACGCGATACCATCACCGGATCAACCACGAGGCGATCGCAGTGAATCTCCTGCAACCGCTGCGCCACCACCGCCATAATCTCAGCATTGAGCAGCATCCCCGTTTTGATGGCATCTGCGCCAATATCGTTGACAACGGCATCAATTTGTGCTATCACGCTCTCCGGTGGCAGAGCATCCACCCGCGTCACACTGAGAGTATTTTGGGCCGTAACACAGGTAATGGCACTGGTTCCATGAACACAGTGAAAGGCAAACGTCCGCAAATCCGCCTGAATCCCGGCCCCACCCCCGCTATCAGAACCAGCGATGGTTAGGGCCACCGGAATCTTAACAGACGCTTGCGGCGAAGCCGACACCATAGCCTATTCCCGTCCCCGCCGTCGTTGCAAGAACTCAGGAATATCGAGGCCCACCCCAAAGCGAGGAGGAGGCGATCCCACGGGATCTCGGGGGGCTGGGGGAATATAATCACTCGATCGCGTCGGTTCCGGGGTTTGGGCCATGCGATTGGCATCATAGCCGGAACTTTGCCCCGAGAAGCCGGTTGCAATCACGGTCATTTTCACTTCTCCTTGCATCCGTTCATCCAACACCGCCCCAAAAATAATGTTGGCATTGGGATCAACCACCTCATAGATAGTTTCCGCTGCGGCGGTGACTTCATGGAGGGTCAAATCCATGCCCCCAGTGATATTAAAGACCACCCCTTGAGCGCCCTCAATGGAGGCTTCGAGTAAGGGCGACGAAATCGCAGCGGCGGCGGCTTCTCGGGCGCGAGACTTACCAGAACCTTGGCCAATGCCCATCATCGCTGAACCGGCATCGGCCATCACAGCCCGAATATCGGCGAAATCGACGTTGACTAAGCCAGGAATCGTGATGATATCGGAAATCCCCTGCACCCCCTGACGTAGAATCTCATCAGCGTAGCGGAACGCCTCCTGAACTGGGGTTTGTTCAGGAATCACGGCCAACAACTTGTCGTTGGGAATCACAATCAGGGTATCGACGCGACTTTGTAGGGCTTCAATCCCCTGTTTTGCCTGTTCCGAACGGCGACGGCCTTCAAACAAGAAGGGCCGAGTGACAATCCCCACGGTTAAGGCCCCAGCTTCTTTGGCCAGTTCCGCCACAATGGGGGCGGCCCCAGTTCCAGTCCCACCGCCCATCCCGGCGGTAATAAAGACCAAATCAGCCCCTTCGAGGGCGGCCATGAGTTCATCGCGGCATTCTTCGGCGGCTTTCTGTCCAATCGCGGGATTTCCGCCGGCCCCTAAGCCTCGGGTGATTTTTTGCCCGATTTGCATCCGTTTGGCGGAGGTGGCGTGAACTAAGGACTGGGCATCGGTGTTCACTGTCCAAAACTCGATCCCCGAGAGTTCTGAGGCAATCATGCGGTTGACGGCATTTCCTCCACCACCGCCAACACCGATGACTTTAATTTTGGCCTCATTACTCGGCTGAATTGAGCTGGGAGTGGGGGTTTCCTCGGGGACTCGTCGGTCATCAGAACGCTCTCCGTACAAGCCCGCGTTGCCGAAGGGGTTAGGGTGATCTGCGGCGGCTGGAAAATTCGATTGTCCCTCAGAAGGGGGGGTTGGATGCGACGCGAGTTGACTGTTTGAGGTCATTGGAATCGAGCGAAATCGGTTAACAAGAAGTTTCGAGGTTCGGCAACTGAAACGTCAACAGTACGGTGCAAGGGGTTGTTGCGATCGCCTCTTGAGGAGAGTCCGAGAAGCTGGCTTCAGCTTGGGAAGGACAGTTCGGGGACTAAAAACCTGCTAGGACACGACCGGCGACGGAAACACCGACATCAAGGGATAGGGTATTGGAGTCTTGAGGGAATCCGTCTGAAGTTTAACATTTTTAAGAGGTTGCCTCCGTCTTTGAACTCAGAAATATCGAGGTAAGGATGTTGCTGGTTCAAGACCCGAGTTTTGAGGGCGTGCGATCGCCCC
Organism: Phormidium sp. OSCR; assembly: GCA_001314905.1. Lineage (GTDB taxonomy): Bacteria > Cyanobacteriota > Cyanobacteriia > Cyanobacteriales > Geitlerinemataceae > Sodalinema. The sequence goes on along the minus strand of LJZT01000094.1, from coordinate 8,497 downwards.
ATCAAGGAGATAAACAACGCCGACTCGACCGGAGAATAACCCATCATACCAACAACTGGCAAGGCCGTTCAATCCGCTGATGGTGATGGACTGGGGCTAGGGCTTCGGGTTTGTACGTAGGGCGCTTCGGGATTTTGTATGTCAATATAATCGACTTGGTTGAGGTCGATCTCTTGGGGAAGATTTCGCAGGCGATCGAGGGCCGCGAGTTGAGCCTCGAAGTTCTCCCCCAGGCTACCGAGATGCACTTCTCCTAATTCGCGGCTGTGGAGGATCACACGGCTGGGATCGCGCCAGTCGATTTCTGTCACCTGTAGGGGACTGGCGGCTAAGGCGGCGTAGACTCGCGGCCAGGACTTTTCGTAAATTTGGCTCGAACCACGAACCCGCAAGTTCGGCAGTTGGGGAAGTTGGCTAAACAGATCTTGACTGTCTAGGGGAACCCAGAGTCCCTGGGCATCGAGGAGGCCGATTTGTTCTTGGATGACGCCGTTGGCATCGGCTTGGGGGGGTAAGAGGGCCACGGCAACGGGAGTACGTTCTTGAAGATGGATGATTAGGCGCGGTGGTAGGAGTTGCCGGTTTGCTTGGGCCTGGGTGATGGGTAGGTTGGTTTCGAGGCGGGTGGCGATCGCCTCTGGATTGAGTTGCAGTAAGGTTTCGGGATAGGAGATGGCAAGATGTTGATGAATGAGGGTTTCGGGTAGCCATTGGTTGCCCTGGATCTCGATGTCTTCGGGGCTACGCACAACCCAGTTGGGATGGGAGAAGAACCAGAGAGAAACGGCGGCGGCACTGCCGACGATCAGCAGCCGCCAGAGGGTTCCGACTCGTTTGCGTTGTCGGCGACTACGCAGACGGCGGCGGCGTTGGTGTAGGGGATGGGGGGTCATGGAATAGGCAAGAGGCAAGAGGCAAGAGGGGGAAGAAGGGAACAGGGAACAGGGAATAGGGAACAGGCAAGAGGGGGAAGAAGGGAACAGGGAATAGGGAATAGGGAACAGGCAAGAGGCAAGAGGCAAGAGGCAAGAGGGGGGCTACTTTTTGAGATGGGGGCTGAGTTGGTGGGCGGTTTGGCTGAGTTGTTGGAGTCCGGTTAGGGAGCCTTGGATTAGCCTCATAGCGGCGGCTGGTTGCTTCAGGAAGGCGCGAGTTAGGGCGAGGGGGTTTAATTTGCCGTTTGGGGCGATCGCTTGGGATATGTCCGGTAAATCATGGTGGCAGTCGTCGCTGATGACGCGGATCATGGCCGCTTGGGGATACTGTTGCCAGATGGCCCAGCCTTCCATCTCAACCACAGCCGCGCCGCTGGTTTGGCCGAGGTGCTGTTTGTCTTGGGCGCGATGGATAATGCGATCGCTGCTGTAGGCGGCTTGATAGGCGACTTGATAGGCTGAGGCCTGCTGGGGATGGTTGTAGATCTGTTGGAGTTGGGCCAGGAGATGGCGATCGCCGTGTTGCTGTTCCCCTTGGCTATTGATACAGGTGTGACAGAGAACTACATCCCCCGGAACGAGGTTCGGGGATAAACTTCCCCCTAACCCTAAAACTAAGACTCGTGCGTTGCGATCGCACCCCGGATATAACTCGCTTTCTAGGGCCGCTTCGACGGCCGTTAAGCCGGCGGGAATGGGGATGATGGGAATGGGCAAGTTTGCCCGCTTGACGGCCTGGTATTCCGGGCCTTGGGGAACCAAAATTAGATCGAGAGAGACGGTCATGGTTTATTTTTCATGATGTCCTGAAAAAAACAAGATTTCCTGACATTTTGAAGAACGAGTTTCAGCTTAGGGCGATCGCACAGAACATTTCAACCGTAATCGACTCCCTTTCCCCCAAAGTCCCGAATCAGAATCGTCAGCGAGTCCTGTAGAATAAAAGACTGTCTAGTTGTCCAACCCTCCTCATTGCCAAAGGTCGTTATATCGTGGTAGCCCCAACCTCTAATTCAACCCCCTACGACGCCAAAACTCAGGACATTGCCCGAGAACTCTTGGCCGCAACCCGCGAAGCGGGTGGATTTTTCGCGAAAGTGCGCGAACAGATGCGCTGGGATGATAAATTGCTCGATTGGGCTATGGGGAACCCCGGTTTACGGGTGCAACTGTTCCGTTTTATTGACTGTTTACCGGCTTTGCGGAGTAAAGCGGAAATTGCTCGTCATTTGCAAGAGTATCTCACCACTGACGATGTGGAACTCCCTGAGGCCTTAAAGAAACTGATTGGCTTCAGTGGCGGCGATTCTATGGCGGGACAAATGGCGGCGACGACGGTGGCTACTGGGGTCGAAACCCTGGCCTATAAGTATATTGCTGGGGAAACCCTCCCGAAAGTCATTGAAACGGTTAAACGCCTGCGTAAAGACAAGTTGGCGTTTACGATTGACTTACTTGGGGAAGCGGTGATCACGGAACAAGAAGCGCAACAGTATTTTGACCGCTATCGTGAGTTAATGAGCGAGTTGGCGGCGGCGGCGCAAGATTGGCGGGCGATTCCGCAAATTGATGAGGCCGACGGTGAAGCGTTGCCTCGGGCGCAGGTGTCGGTGAAGTTGACGGCGTTTTATTCTCAGTTTAATGCTCTCGATGCCCAGGGAAGTGAAGCGCGGGTGAGCGATCGCGTCCGGGATATTTTGCGCCATAGTCAGGCGACTGGGGCGGCGGTTCACTTTGACATGGAGCAATATGAGTATAAGGATCTGATTCTCTCGATTCTCAAGAAAATTCTCTTGGAACCCGAGTTTCGCGATCGCAGTGATGTGGGAATGACGCTACAGGCCTATCTGCGAGAGTCGGAGGCGGATTTACGGGGCCTGATTGATTGGGCCAAGGAACGAGGAACGCCGGTGACAGTGCGGTTGGTGAAGGGGGCCTATTGGGATCGTGAGACGATTCGCGCTCAACAACATGATTGGCCGCAACCAGTCTATAACGATAAGGCTGCCACAGATCTCAATTTTGAACGGTTGACACGGCTGTTGTTGGAACATCACGAGTATTTGTATGCGGCTATTGGTAGTCATAATGTGCGATCGCAGGCCCTGGCCTGTGCGATCGCCGAAACCCTCAACATTCCTCCCCGGCGGCTGGAAATGCAGGTTCTCTATGGGATGGGGGATAAGTTAGCCAAGGCCCTGGCCAAGCGGGGCCATCGGGTACGCGTCTATTGTCCCTATGGGGAATTGTTACCGGGGATGTCTTATCTGATTCGTCGTCTGTTGGAGAACACGGCGAACAGTTCTTTCCTACGACAAAACTTGGAAAATCGCCCCATTGAGGCGTTAATCGCCCCGCCGCAACTTGATCCTCAGAAGCCGGAGTTTGCCCCGCTGGGGTTGCCGTTTGCCAATGCGTCTGATTGTGATTACGCTCAAGCTGAGATCCGCGATCGCGCCTGGCAGACAGTATCTCAGGTACGGCAACAGTTGGGGCAATCTTATCAACCTTGGCTGAATGGGGAGTTTGTCTCAACTCAAGAGACGGCCCAATCCCTGAATCCCTCGAATCCTGAAGAAGTTGTAGGAACGGTGGGGTTGATTTCAGTCGAACAGGCTGATGAAGCGGTGGCCACGGCCAAGGCGGCTTTTGCGGCGTGGCGAGGAACGCCGGTGGCGGAACGGGCCGGCATTTTACGCCAGGCGGCGGCGTTGATGGAACAGCGTCGTCATGAACTCAACGCTTGGATGCTGTTGGAGGTGGGTAAACCCCTGGCTGAATGTGATGGGGAAGTCTCGGAGGCGATCGATTTTTGTCGCTACTATGCCTCGGAAATGGAACGGCTAGAAGCGGGGACGGCTTATGATATTCCGGGAGAAAATAATCGCTATCACTATCAACCTCGGGGCATTAGTTTGATTATTTCCCCCTGGAATTTCCCCCTAGCGATTCCCACGGGGATGACGGTAGCCTCGTTGGTGGCGGGGAATTGTACGCTGTTGAAGCCGGCGGAAGTGTCGAGTGTGATTGCGGCCAAGTTGGCGGAGATTTTGATTGAGGCGGGGATTCCTCCGGGGGTGTTCCAGTTTATTCCTGGGAAGGGATCGACCGTTGGTGCCCATTTGGTGAAACATCGGGATGTTCACATGATTACGTTTACGGGATCTCAGGAAGTCGGTTGTCAGATTTATCGGGATGCGGCGATGCTGCAACCGGGGCAAAAACACCTGAAACGGGTGATTGCGGAAATGGGCGGCAAGAATGGCATCATCATTGATGAGAGTGCTGATCTCGATCAGGCGGTGGCTGGGGTGGTGCAGTCGGCGTTTGGCTATAGTGGTCAGAAATGTTCGGCTTGTTCTCGGGTGATTGTGCTTGAGTCGGTGTATGAGGCGTTTGTGGATCGGTTGACGGAGGCGGTGCGATCGCTGAATGTGGGCGATGCGTCGAAGCCGGGAACTCAGGTGGGGCCGGTGATTGATGCGAAGGCCCAGCAGCGGATTCGTGAGTATATTGCCCAAGGGAAGCAGGAGGGAACGGTGGCGGTGGAGTTACCGTCGCCGCAACCGGGCTATTTTGTGGGACCGATTGTGATTACGGATGTTACGCCTGAGGCGGCGATCGCCCAGGAGGAGATTTTTGGCCCCGTGTTGGCGGTGTTGAAGGTTGCTAACTTTGATGAGGCGTTGGCGGTGGCCAATGGCACGAATTATGCCCTGACAGGGGGGATTTATTCGCGGACTCCGTCTCATATTGAACGGGCGATGCGGGAGTTTGAGGTGGGAAATCTCTATGTGAATCGAGGGATTACGGGGGCGATCGTCTCTCGTCAACCTTTTGGTGGTTTTAAGTTGTCTGGGGTGGGTTCGAAGGCGGGGGGTCCCGATTATCTGTTGCAGTTCCTCGAACCGCGCACGATTACGGAAAATATCCAGCGTCATGGGTTTGCGCCCATTGAAGGGGCGGAGTAGTTGGCTTTGGGGCGCTCTATCATGGCTGCGCCCCGACGACTGCCATCATTTAGAAAAAATCAACCAATATTTATAAAAATTAACACAAGACTCATTCAGGGGGGCAGGGGCGTTAAGCCGCTTGCTGCCGTTAATTTTGGCGAATGGGATGGCGATCGCCGGATGCTATTTTCAGCTTTTTTAAAGATTTATGAGAAAACTCTGCTAACTTTTGTTATGATTTGGATAAGTGAAATCAATACGCACCAGCTGGGGAACGCTATATTATGACTGGATTTATTCGCGGACTCTTTGGACGCAAGAAGCAGAAAGAACAGAATACGATTAAGCAGCAACAGCCGAGTCAGGCCTATTTCCTGGACGATGATGCTGCTAAAACCTTTGGCGACATCGACTATATGCGAACCTCAAAACAGGTACGTCGCACGTTTCCTAAGGGACAGAAAGGTTTCAACCAAGGCGAGACGGAACGCTTAGTTGATGTGTCGTCGATGGAAGAACGTGGGTTTGGTAACAGCCAACCGACGCCCAGTGTGGGAAATACGCCGGGTGCTAGTATGAATGCCAATAGCAGCACAAACACTAGCAGTAGTGGTGGTCTCGGTCAGACTTTTGAGCGTCGTAACACCCGTACGGACACCAGTATGGATATGTTCCGTAACATGGCTAAGGATGTTAAGAAGGGCCGCTAGAGTCCGGCGTTTGGGGTTTTTGGTTGAACCCCGTTGAGTGAAAACCTCCCGTTGTCTGAGATGACGGGAGGTTTTTGGTTTGGGATGATTAATGATTCAGGCTGTCTAAACTTAGGGGAACGAGACTTCCTTGTAGCGTGAGTCCAAACAGCATCGATTCTTGGGGGGCGATGAGTTTTCCGGTGAGGACGCAGCGTTCTTGTTTTTGGGCGATCGCCGGTAGACTGGCTCGAATATCGGCTTTGCTAAATTCGGGTTTATAGTCGCCGGATTGGTATTGGACGTAATTCCAGAGGATATCGCGGACGAGGGCTTGATAGCCCTGGGACCCGGAGAGTTCTTTGAGTCTATCTTTGAGGCTGCGTTCGAGGCGGATACTGGTAACTTGCATCTGGGTGGTTGAGGTCTGTGGGTGTGTTTGAATGGGCATGGGTCATGGACTCCAAGGAGAGGTGGACAATATTTGTACTATTAGTGTAGTATGCAGGGAGGCGTATTCAAAGCGCCCACTGTTTTACCTGTTACACCGTGAACTGTCATTTTCTGCCATTTTTAGCTGATGATGAGACCGCCGCCCTGTCTGGGGCGGCAGGTGTCTCGTTGCGCCGTCATGGCTGGCTTTTGGGCGTTGAAATGATAGGGCGCGGGTGGTGTGGAATCATAACGCGGATAGTTACCGCTGTGGGGCGAGTCGGTTAGACGCTTGGTTTTTTGATCAGCGAAACCGTTACCCCTCTCGGGTCTTCACGATTCTCACCCCCGCTTCGATTGGCTTCTGAAGTGGGGGTTTTGCATAGGGAGGTTTATTGTGACTGGCATAACGAATGTTTTGAGTCAGTCGGTGGTTGTGTTTTCTCAAAACTATCTGCCGATTAGCCGGATTAATGTACGACGGGCTGTGGTGTTACTGTTGGCGGGAAAGGCTGAACCGCTCCAGATTACTGAGAATGTCAGTTTCTGGCAGGTGCGATCGCCGTCGATGGTCTTAGAGGTTCCTGAGCATATTCGCATGAAGTTCACGGGAACAGAGCGAATTTGGAAAGTGCCTCGGGTGAGTCGTCGAGAGGTGCTGCGGCGGGATCATCATATGTGTCAGTATTGTGGGAGTCGCAAGAATCTGACCCTCGATCATGTGATTCCTAAGTCTAAGGGAGGAACGCATACTTGGGATAATGTGGTGACGGCGTGTAGTACTTGTAATTCCCGTAAGGGCGATCGCACCCCGAAGCAAGCGGGGATGCCGTTATCGAGTCAGCCGAAGCCACCGATGCACCCCAGTGTGGCCTTTGCTGAACAGTTCTGGAAGGATCATCAGTTTGATGATGGTACGGGTTGGGACGATTAAGCCCAGATAGGGGTCAGGTTAGGCCGGCGATCGGCTTTGGAGTCATCAGCCGAGGGTAGATTTCTACCTTCGGCTGAGTTGTTTAGGCCATGATGGCCGCTAAATTTTCATAAAACTTAATGTTTTGCCGGGGATTGCTCCCTAGGCATTGAGATGAGGTCTCAATTTTTTTTTGCCATTTGCGACTTTTCCCTGATGGGGTAAGGGTTTGAGCGATTGGGGAAGTCCGGGATGTTGGGGGGCGATCGCCCGGTCTTGTGTGAAGAAAAATTACAACTTTCTCCGCCTTCCGTAAAATTCTCATTATTAAGGTGACAGAGTTACAAGAGGTTTTTTAGACCTATAAAAAACGGCGATTTTTTGGCGAATAACAAAATAAAATCCCCTAGACAAAAAAGAAAAAAGCTATTAACTTAAGACAGTCGATACAACACATGAATTGGGTCCAGTTTAGCGATAAAACGAGCTGTGACCCGATAGACTTTTTGCTGATCATCACTCTCGTCCGGTTGCTTTGGAGTATCTACCACTATGTTTCTGTTTCACTTCACCTCTTGGCTCAAACAACGCTTGCAAGAAGAACGTAAGCAAGCCGATTCCCTCGAAGATTTCGCCCAGACCTTTATCCTCGAACCCATCTATACCCCCAGTGGTTTAGTGGACGCGGGTGAAGACGATGCGATCGGTCTCTCCGATATCCCCGACGGTGACGAGATGGATTTTCCCGACGGTGACGAGTCTGAGACGGACTCTAGTTTCATAGATAACGACAGTGACGAGTCCACCGGAGAATCTGAAGACAGCAGCAGTGATGAGACTTCAGATTCCGACGATTCAGGAGATCCCGTCGATATAGACAACGACGATGTCCCAGAGGAGGACATTGGAGAAGAGATCCCCTTTCCAGACGAAGATGGAGAAGATAGCGTAGAAGACGGTGACGAAGAACCCTCCAGTCAAGTCGAGAAATCAGAAGATGAGGGTGACGAAGAAATATCGAATGAGTTAGAAGACTCCGACGACGAAACCGAAGATGACGAAGAGATTGCCGATGAATTAGAAGACTCCGACGACGAAACTGACGAGGAAGATTCCGAGAAAGGAAATTCCGATAAAGAAGATGCCGAAGATGACGAAGAGATTGCCGATGAATTAGAAGAATCCGACGACGAAGGTGACGAGGAAGATTCCGAGGAAGGAAATTCCGATAAAGAAGATGCCGAAAATGACGAAGAGATTGCCGATGAATTAGAAGAATCGGATAAAAACGAAAGTGACGAGGAAACCTCCAATGAATTAAAAGACTCCGACGACGAAAGTGACGAGGAAACCTCCAATAAATTAGAAGACTCCGACGACGAAACCGAAGATGACGACGACATTGCCAACAGCGACAATGAGGCGTCCGACGATGAACTTGACGAAGACGAAACTGAAGACGACGAGATTCCTCCAACCTTTGAACTTCCCAGCTTCAACAGTGGTGTGTTCACCGTTGGCGAGAGTGGTCAAGTCGGTGTAGACTTCCTGTTTGACGGTGGTGGCTACCAAGGA
>LJZT01000088.1 GCA_001314905.1 Phormidium sp. OSCR | reverse complement strand
AGGGAACAGGGAATAGGGAATAGGGAACAGGGAATAGGGAATAGGGAACAGGGAATAGGGATAACCCACCCCTTGGCCCCTCCCAAGAGGGGAAGGGAATAGGGAAAACCTCCCTTTTGCCTTTTGCCTCTTGCCTCTTGCCTCTAATCTGTGGGGCTTGCCATCACGACGTTAACACGCGATCGCCATTCCCTCCCCAGGCAGTAAAAAAACTTTAGGGTTGCCGGGCCAGCCAGGCTTCGATACCATCAGCGAGAGATAGGGCCAGGCGTTGCTGTTCTTGTTCGTCCATAATCCACTCATACTCATCGGGGTTAATCATGAACCCTAATTCCAGTAAAACCGAGGGAGCAATTTGGGGACGGGTGAGGGCGAAGTTAGCCCAAAAGACTCCATATTCAGGGCGGTTGAGGTCATTTACCAGGTGACGGTAGAGAAACACCGCTAAATCCTGAGCCTGGGGGTGATACCAAAATGTGCCGATACCAGCGGTATTCTCGGCATCACCACTATCGGGTAAGGCATTGTAATGGAGACTTAAGGCCAGGGTGGGTTCGGCTTTTTGAATCATATCCATCCGTTCGCGCAACCCCACATCGATATCCGTTTCTCGGGAGAGAATCACCCTCGCTCCCCGCCGTTCAAGTTCATCTCGCAAGAGTAAACTCACCGTGAGGACGGGTTCTTTTTCCCGAATCCCCGTCGGACTGGTGGCCCCGAAATCTTCAGGTCCCCCATGGCCCGGATCGAGAAAAATGGTTGTTCCGGCGAGGGGTTGGCTGGGGTTGAGTTGGGGGGGATGGCGTAAACTCAGCACCAGGGTGGTGTTGTCATAGCGTAGATCGTAGCCCCATTGCTGGGGCGAGTTCATCTCAAAGGTATATTGAACCCGATCGCCGTCTAAGGCTTGCCAGGTCATGCCCTCAATGGCAGGATTGGCGTTAAAGGCGATTAAATCCGTCTGAGCGGTGGTGTTGTGGAGGGTGAGGCGGAACTGTCGCCCCTCTTGTTGGACTTGAGGCGGAACGCGAGAACTGAGGGGAAAATAAATGTCTGTGCGATCGCCCCGTTGGCGGCTACTAATACTGCGAATCACCGCCTGGGGAGATGCGCCCGCTTCATGAATTTCCACTTCATCCCGATGCACCCAGACCCCATAATCGAGGCGTAGCCAGTCTCCTTCGCTCCCTGTAATCGCCGCCTCAACGCCTTCGGGAATAGGAGTTAACCGAGAATAACTGGTTCCTGGGCCGGTTCGAGACACGGCTTCAGCACTGATGACACGGGCAACTCGAAGGGGACTGACGTTGGGAGTGACGATTTCAACGCTTCCCGTTGCGGTTTCTCGGAGACGGCGATCGCCCCGTCGTAGTTCAAAAACGGGCCGTCCCAAGTTACCGCTATTAGCGAAACGATGACAAGCTCGGTAGCGACTGGCCCTAGCTCGTTGAGGTTGATTTTCCCCGGTGAGAACCGCCGCGTTACTCGGTAACTCACTCGACGTTGACTCAGGAAGCAAGGGAATCTGACGATTGCCCAGGCGAACCGAACCCGTCCAGTCCGCCCCTGGCGCTAAGGCACTAAAACAGACTAATTCTCCCACCTGTCGGGTAATGTCAACGGCCGGTTCCAGGGACCCCTCGGCAAACCCTAAGCCATCATCTGGGAAATTTGGCCCTCCCAAGAGGCGCGTCACCCGGCGTTGCACCCGGTTGTCGCCCACTTGGACTTCAATCACATTCTCGCCCATCTCCAGAGGCACAGAGGGGGCAAAATGACCGGCTGGAGAGCGATAAATGGGATTACCATTGATTAACACCCGTTGCTCGGGGTCTGCTGTGCCGATGATGAAGATGCGATCGGCAACGGTTTCGTGGTTATCCGGTGGATAGGACCAATGAAGCACGGTATCAGCCTGAGCTGGGACGGTGACGCTTAAACTCGCCAAAACCGGCAGCATCCAAGCGACTCGTGGCCTGGAAACGATCAACTGGGGACAGGGCGAGTCAGAAAATAGGGGCATTGTCGAACTACTTAACCAGGAATCTGGAGTGAACCTCGTTCTACTTTAAACCGCAGTTGGATCAGCGTCGACTCAAGGGTCTCGACAATCTCATGCAGTTGACATAAATCGGCTTTCGCTGGAGCAACGGGGGTGGCTCCATTGCGCCCACCATGATTCTCGCTCCCCTCTTCGTCATAGGTTTGCGCCTGAGATTCAAGTTGGCGGGCTAAATCCGGCACGTGCAAAATGGCGGCACTACTGCTGGCTCCTTTGAGTTTATGGGCCAGTTGATATAACCGTTGCCAATCCTGTTGCTCCAAAGCCGCTTTGATCCCGTCTAGGGATTGGAGTGCGTCATCGGAGAAGGTTTCGAGCAGTTCTTGTTGAAACTCGAGATCGCCGTCGGTGATGGCGGCCATCTGTTGTGCGTCAATCAAGATTAGATCGGCTGGCTCTTGAGATGGTGTTTGAGATGGTGTTTCAGATGGTGTTTCAGATGGTGTTTCAGACGGTGTTTCAGGGGCTGTCGCCTCTTGAGGCGCTTGCATTGAGGAACAGTTCGGCTCACCGCTGGGGGCGGGTGAGGACTGAGCGAGCCAAAACTCTAAACGCTCGGCTAATCGTTCTCGTTTCACCGGTTTGCTGATGTAGTCGTCCATTCCCGCCGCCAGACATTTATCTCGTTCTCCGTCTAAGGCATGAGCGGTCATGGCGATAATGGGAAGGCTGTCCCCGTACTTTTGGCGAATCTGACGGGTGGTTTCATAGCCATCGAGGACGGGCATTTGACAATCCATCAAAATAATGTTAAAGGAGTCTTGCGCCAGGCGATCGAGGGCCAATTGTCCATTTTCGGCACAGACAACATCCTCATAGCCCATTAGCTTGAGTTGGTTGCGAACCACCTTTTGATTGACGGGTGTGTCTTCAACCACCAAAATTTTGACCGAACGCGGCTGAGGATGTTCATGACCCGTTACAGCGGCGAGTTGCAAAGATTGTGGGCCAGGCTCGAAGGTCTCGCTGACTCCGGCGGTGGCGGGCTGGAGACGGGCGGTAAACCAAAAGGTTGACCCTTGGCCCACTTGACTGTCCACGCCAATCTCGCCGCCCATTAACTGGATTAATTGTTTACAAATCGCTAATCCTAAGCCTGTGCCGCCATATTGACGGGTGGTGGAAGCATCCACCTGAGAGAACGATTGAAAGAGTTTATGTTGATGTTCCGGGGCGATGCCGATGCCGGTATCTTGGACGCTAAAGCGGATGAGGAGTGAGTCTGAGGGAGATTGAGGGTCCCGCTCGTCAAATCCCGAATGGGGGCGATCGCAGCGGCGCGCTCGCAGCGTAATCGACCCCTGAGCAGTAAACTTAATGGCATTACCGGCCAAATTGATAAAAATCTGTCGTAACCGGGTTGGATCACCCTGAACCGAGGCGGGAATGGTCTCATCGAGGATAACCCGCAGTTCGAGGCCCTTACTCTCGGCTTTAGCGTAGAGTAAGCGCGTTACATCGGTCATACAGCCCTTGAGATTAAAGGGGATAGATTCGAGTTCCATGCGCCCGGCTTCGAGTTTCGAGAAGTCCAGGATATCGTTGACAATGGTCAGAAGACTTTCGCCGCTACTGCGGATGGTTTGCAGGAAATCTCGTTGTTCTGGGGTCAGTTGGCTCACCAACAGTAAATCCGTCATCCCAATGACTCCATTCATGGGAGTGCGAATCTCATGGCTCATATTGGCCAGAAACTCACTTTTGGCCACTGTGGCGGCTTCGGCGGCGGTCAGAGCTTGACGCAGTTCAGCGGTGCGCTCCTCAACCCGCTGGGCTAAGCGAACCGAAGACCGTTTGAGTTTGCGGTTGGCCCGGCGCAATTCCGAGAGATGATCACTGTTGACGATGACAATGGAGGTGGTGGCTAGGGCCAAACTGGGGAGAACTAGGGGGGTGAGCCAGCCCTGGAGAAAGCTCAGATACATGATGACACTGAGGCTGGTGACGCCGGTGCTGATGGTGATAACGGCGGCTAGGAGTCCGAGGTTGTAGCCACGCGATCGCGCCCAGAACAAGAGTTTCCCGGTCATTACCGCTCCCAATCCTGACCAAAGCAGAATCCACAGCCAAATAGCCTCGCGATGCCAAAGGCGCAACAGGGGGCGACCATCGAGAGCGGCGGCTAGGGTTTGGCTAACGATATTGGCATGAACCACAGCCCCCGGCATTTGCGGGGGGTCTTGGCTGAGGTTACTACTGTAGGGGGTGTAGAAAAAGTCGTTTAGGCTCGGGGCCAGCGGACCAACAATGACGACGCGATCGCGAAATTGCTCAGGCTCAACGGTTCCCGACAACACATCGCTGAGGGTGACCGTTTCAAAGGTCTGACTTTGGTAATTGAGAGGGATTTGATAGCCACCAATCTCCTCAGAGAAATAATCGCCGACTTCCGGCGTAATCGGCACAAAACGAGCTTGTCCGAGACCTAAGTGCATCCGCTCGGGATCGAGCATTTCCAGGGAAATTCCCTCTTGTTCAAGGGTGTGTAGAGCTAACATAATCCCCAACCCGAGCCGTGATACCCCCTGAGAATCTTCTGCCGAGAGAATCGCTCGACGAATCTTACCATCGGCATCAGGCAGGAGATCCGAGATTCCCACCTGTCCTGAGTCCTCTAACGCCGGTGGGGGGGCCACCGTATGGCCAATCAACTTCTCGACCCCAAATAGGTTGGGTGTGGTTTGAAAAATCTCGACGAGTTCTTCATGGCCCGGTTCAACGGGGAGATCTCGATATAAATCCAGACCGATGGCGGCGGGATCTCCTTGGCGGATGCGGTCTAACAGCTCTCCCAAAACCGCATCGGGCATCGGCCATTGTCCCACGGCCACAATATCGGGTTCATCAATCGCCACAATAAGCAGTCGAGAATCCATCGGTTCGGGAGGGCGTAAGCGAAACAGTTGATCCCGAACCGTCCATTCCCAGGGGCGAAACAGACCCCAGACTTGCCCGAAGACAAAGATGGCTGTAACCAAAGCTGGGGTCATTAGGACAAATCGCCACCGCCACAGCTTCACCCGAACCCGCCGTCGCTTGAGTTTGGCGTATCGAGATCCCATAAACGATTTTCGTGTAAGCCTTCTGTTTAGCTGGATATGTTCGTGATGCTTGTCCTCCCTCTAATAGTTTAGAACACAGGGTTTCCCGAGGGAGATCGGGATCGCCTGCGCTCTTGGGTTGGTATTGTTGTTAATCCCTGAGGGATGTTAACAGGAGTTAAACGATGAGGCGGGGTTAGTCGAAATTCAAGGACTGTTGAGTGAGATCTTCTAAACCAACAGACGTCAAGAGTTCAGTCCAGTTTTCGGCAATGATCTCATTGTCAGGCTGTCCCTGCTGGGCGTTGGCTAACGTGCTCAGGGCATCGTACCAAATGCCATATTCTCCATAAACCTGGGCTACGTCGACGGCGGTTTCAGCGGCTTCAAGTTTTTCAGCTAGGGCGTCTTCGACGGGTAAACGATAGACGGTTCCTTCGATGGTGGGATTGTTGGGATCGAGGGCCGAAACACAATGGACTTCAAAGTACCAAGAGTAATCTTCCCCGAGGGCGAGTTCAGGATGCTCGTCGGGAAGGGTGATCTGAACGATTCCTCCTTCTTCAGGTAAGTCGACTTCAGTGCGGTAATGGTTTTCACCGTGACTATCCTGAAGGGTAAAGGAGGCGGTTTTGGCGGTTGTTTGAGGAAGGGAAACAAAGAATGATGGCCGCTCCGAAACCGTTAAAACTCGTTCAAAATTAGGAAGAATCGGGCGGATGGCAGCTAGGTCTTCTTGACCCACGAAACATTGGCCATTGCTACGACTGGCGCCACCACCGGTTTGAGTTCTCGGAGTCCCGGCAACGCCTTCAGGAGTGCTAAAGGTGACGGCTAAAACTGAAGGGGCAACCATTCCCAGAACGGTACTGAGGGATAGGCTGGCTAAAAGGTAACGGGATAATTGTGAAATAGACTTCATAATGTCGCCTCGGGTTTTTGTGATTGTCGGTACTCTTCCTCATTAACATATTAGCCGCCCCCTTTGCTAAACTTACGTTAAAACCATGAAGTCTCGGTAAAGACTTCATGAATTTTGTCTAAGTTGCGCGATCGCCAGCCATGATTTAGGGACTATCTATAGCTATCTATAACTGTCTATAACCAATTGCCCACTAAGATAAAGGCTGACCAGAAAAAGGGGCGTTGATAGTCAGGTTGTCGCAGTAGGGAGAGTTGGGCTTGTTGCAGGGCTTTGGCTTTGCTCATACCGGGTTGGGCCAATTGGTAATAAAACTCAGCCATCAGGTCGGCAGTAGCCTGATCGCGTACAGCCCAGAGGGTGGCTAGGGTCGATCGCGCCCCACTGCGAACGGCGAGTCCAGCGAGTCCTAAGAGGGCGCGATCGTCGCCCATGGCGGTTTGACAGGCACTTAAGACCAACAATTCTAAGGCTCCAAATCGCTGTTCGTCCCGTCGTTGCAGGAGTTGTCCCAATTCGTTGACGTTGAGGGAGCCGTTCCAGGTCAGAATAAAGGTCTCTTCGGCGTTGGAACTAAATTGACCGTGGGTGGCTAGGTGTAAAACGGGACTATCGGTGCGACTGAGGGCATCCCGTGTGGCGTCAATGGTAAAGGTTTCGTTGAGACGCACGTCGGTGTTAATGCTGCGGCCAATGCGCTGAATTTCTGATTCGACGCCGGGGAGGGCGGCGAATCCGTCACGGGCTTCGCTTAAGCCGCCAACGACGGCTTGAAGGCGACGATTGTCGAGGGGACGAGGTTCGAGAAGTTGCAGTCCGGGGGCGATCGCCAGGCTGTAGCGTTCGATGAGATAGCGATCGCCGTCATGTAAGACGGCCATGGGCAGGTTACGCAAGTCTCCATCGAGAACAAACACGAGGGTCTCGATTTGAGCCTGGTGTAAGTCGGCTTCGACCGGGCGAATCAGCCAATCATAGAGTTGTTGATACAGTTGCTGTTGTTGGTTGCGAGGAAAGGAAAGACTCAGGGACTGACGAAAGCGACTGAGGGTCTGTTGAAACTGCTCTTGGCTGACGGGGGTACTGGTGTGACGTAGGGGTTGTCCGGGAATGCCGAGAATCACCTCCAGGCGATCGCTCAAAATGATAGGATACAGGGCCGCTGCGTGAGGATCGACGGTTTCGATTTGTGTCGGACGCGCCTCTAAACAGGCTTCGCGGAAAAAGTTTTCCAATTCTGCCACTTGCAGTGCGTCAATGGTATCTCGGGCTTGTCTGAGTTGAGCTTGACTGGGGTTGTCCTGCAACAGCAAACTCACTAGAGAGCGATAGACGGGTTCGACAGTATCTCGGAAGGACAGACGCACTTCGGGGTTAATGGCCACTAAATCTTGCCCCAATTCATCGAGGGCTGCCACGGCGTTACTGTAGGCCGTAATGGCTAAGTCCCGCTCCCCCGATTGTGCGTATAACTGGCCCAATTGGGCCTGCCAACGGGCGATTAAGTCAGTCCCATTGCCCAAAGGTGCGGCAATTTGCAGGGCTTGTTGGCTCAGGGCAATGGCCTCGCGTCGTTGTCCCTGTTGTTCGTAGAGTTGTGCCAATTGTCCGAGGGCTAAGGCTTCGGCTCGTCCATCTTGCAAGGCTCGGGCTTGCTCAATGGCGGCGGCCAACAGGTCGGCTAAGGCCCGATGGTCTTCTGGAGGGGCGAGTTGAGCATAGTGTTCCACGAAATTGACCCGAGCATAAATGCCGCGACGACTGGGGGGCAACTGAGCGAGTTGGGGTTGGAGTTGTTGAAGGTGTTGGGCGGCTTGTTGAGACTGTCCCGCTTGCAACGACAGGCTGGCCTGTTCTAATTCGGCGGTGATGCGGTCTAAGGGGGTTCTGGCCTCGCTGGCGGCTTGTTGATAGAGAGCTTGGGCTTGGGGGATGTTGTCTAAGGCCCGATAACTGTTGGCTAAGGCCCGCAGAATTAAACTGGTTTGAGGCAGTGTTTCGGATTGGGCTAAGGTTAGGGCCTGATGTAAGAGGTGTTGTGAGGCTTGAACGTTACCGACGACTTGTTGGGCAATGGCTAAGTCGGTTAGGGCTGATACTCGCAGTTGGGGGCTGCTCTCGGAGGGGTCTAAGGTGTCGAGTTGGGCGGTAATCTGTTCGAGTTGTTGTTGGGAGCGGCGGTAGAGGCCGAGACTTTGTAGGGCAATGGCTTGATTGGTGAGAGCGCCTAGTTCGCCAAGGCGATCGCCCTGATGTTGATATAAGTCTGCCGCCTGTTCCCAGTTTGTCAGAGCGCTTTGGGCGTTACCGCTGGCTAGTTGAATTTGGCCTTGGGTTAAGCGGGCCTGGGCTTCGACGGCGCGGCGATGGGGAGATTCTTCGGTTTCGAGAAGGGTTAAGGCTTGGTTGATGGTGGTTTGGGCGGGGTTGAGCTGTCCGAGTTGATAGAGGGCTAGGGCTTGATAGGTGAGAGCGCCGGCTTGTGAGAGGCGATCGCCGCTGCGGCTAAAGGTGGCGGCGGCGGCGGCAAATTGGTCGGCGGCGGCTTGGAACTGGCCGGCGTTGAGGTGCGATCGCCCCTGTTGTTCTTGGGCATAGCCGTCGCTCTGGGTCATCTCGACAGGAGAAGCCACGGGGATCGCACGTCCTGGAGATAGAGTCAGGCAGAGGGACAGTCCTAAGAGAAAACAGACGCTAAGGACGAAACTGAAGCCGCGACGACGCCAAGGATGGGTTGATTTTAAACGGATCATGGGATTTTTTATGAATAAAAAATAACAAAAATAGTTGCAAATAGATATTTTTTATGGTAATAAGTATGTTTGATTCGTCTATTTTTATTTCTATGTACATCACTGGATTAGCTGACCCTGAAACTTAGAGATAAACGAATTCACTAGGGACAGGTTTGGACTTGATGAACCGGGTTAACGGGACTGGCAGAGAACAAAACCACTGTTCCATCGTCTTGATGCCGCCAAGTGGTGGCTTCCACCATTGGGTCCGAGGTTGGGCTAGGCTGGGATAGCTCCATCGCTGTTGTTGCGGGGAGGGTTCGCCAATCGCGGCGATCGCTCCAACTGACGCTTCCAGGTAAGCCATCACTGGGGTTATTTGGCAGGCCTCCCCGTCCGGTAATCATAAAGGTATTTCCGTCACTGACGGCGCAACCCGAGGCAATTTGACGAGTTGGATCAAGGGGACGTTCGCTTAATTCCACCAGGCCAGTAGCCGCTTCGGCGTCGGGAGTTTGAATCGTGACGGTCCCATCGACTCCAAATTGAGAACTGGCCGTAATTTGGCTATTTTGTCCTAAGAATAACCCCTGAGTAGCCACTTGGATATTACCGCCGGAGCCTTGAAAGGCGTTAGCGTCAATACTGCTGCCATCCAGGAGGGCGATCGCCCCGAGTTGTAGGCTCATATTGCCACCATCGCCGCCAGCGGTGGCGGCTGTTCCGGCCCGAGTTGAGAGTTGACTGGTTTGACGTAAAATCGCTACATTTTCTAAGGTAATGTTGAGGTTTCCCCCCTGCCCTAAGATACTGGTAGCCGCAATTCGACCATTATTCATGGTCAGTTGTTGTCCCTGTAATTCCACATCACCGGCATTCCCTTGGCCCAGGGAACTCACCGAGACTTGAGCCTGGGCATCGAGAGTCAGTTCTCGGAAATTGAGACGCACATTTCCGCCTGCACCATCGACGGTTGAGGCACCGATTTCAGCGTTATTCAAGATATCAATGCGATCGGCGATGACCTCTAAATTGCCGGCAGCACCCGTTCCCTGACCCCGTACCGTCACTTCAGCCCCATCCCGTACTCGTAACCAGGGGGTTATGACTTGCAGGTTGCCCGCCTCTCCGGCCCCGCGAGACTCCGCAAACAGGGCCGTAGGTTCGCGACGGCCGCGACCTGATAGCACCTCCCCGGTTAGCTCAATGGATTCACTGGCGCGAATGGTCAAACGTCCGGCGGCTCCTTCTCCGGCTGTAGCGGCGGAAATCCGGGCACCATCATTGAGAATGAGGCGTTGGGTGTTAATGTCTAGGCTGCCGGCACTAGCGGTTCCTTGTTGTCCGGCGACGTCGAGTAAGGAGGAGGTTGTAAAAATGCCACTGAGCCAAATGCCGTCGTCACTGCTGTCACCCAAGCTGATCGATTCACTGGCATCAATGCGCAAATTTCCCCCCTGTCCGGCACTGCTAGAGGATGCCGAAATTTGGATGCCGCCCTGGGCCTCTAATTGGCGGGTTTGGATGGAGAGATTTCCGGCATTGCCTCGACCCAGGGTAGCGGTAAACAGTCCTCCAGGGATAATGGCCCCGGCTGGGGTTCTCTCTAGGGCGATACGATCGGCGATGACATCGAGATTGCCACTGGGAGCGGTTCCGGTGGCACTGGAGGCGGTACTAACGATGCCTCCGTTTTGGACTTGGAGCTGGTCAACTCGCAGGCGAATATCACCCGATTGGCCGGTGGCGGTGGTTCCGCTGATGAGTAGGGAGCTATCGCTCAGACGAAACGCAGTAGCGTTGATCTCGATATCTCCTCCCCGGCCTTGGTTCAAGGCCGTGGTCAAAATTACTGAGCCTTCGCTGATGTCTACATTTGCCCCGGTGACAATGACCTCTCCGCCGGTGCCGCTACCGAGGCTGAGGGCATAGATGCCATCTTGGGGTTGAGTGGGGTCAAAGGTTCCATTCAGCAGTTGCGCCAATAGGATTCCTGGTTGGGTTCCTTGCATCGCTAGGCGATCGCCGCTGAGGCTAATATCACCTCCAGCCCCGGAACTAAAACTGGAACTGGAGATGAAGGCGCGATCGCTCATCTGGAACTCTTGAGCGGTGATGGTAATGCCTTGGCCGTCGATGGGGCCAAAGGTATCGGCCCGTAGGCTGGCGGCTTCTTCGATGTGGATGCGATCGCCATAGAGGTCAATAGCCCCGCCACCTAAGCCACTACTGCTCACCGTTGCCCCTTGGGAGAGAGTCACCGTTCCTCCGGCAACGGTTGAGTCAGGGTTGAGGACTAAACCGGTATCGGGTTGCCGTTGCCAGGTAATCTGACTATTGTCGCTAAAACTGCCCAGGATAACTTGTCCACCAAAGCTACTGAGGTTGCCGGCCTCTAGGTGAATGTCGCCGCCAAACAGGGCCAGGGTTTGACCGGGGGCAACGGTTAGTCCGGGGGCGTTGGGAAGGGTTAGGGGGACATCCAGGCTGGGGATGAGGGAACTGCTGGCGAGGGATTGATTGCGAATGGAGGCGGGATTGTTGCCAAATTGTAGGCCCACTGGGACTGTAACGGTCAATAGAGGCTCATCGAGGGAGGGGGAAACGGCGTTGTATTGACGGCCATCGTCAAAGAGGAGAGCCTCGGCGGTACTGGCGATGAAAGAACCACCAAGTTGCAGTTGAGCGCTTTCGCCAAACTCGATGCCGTTGGGATTGAGGAAAATTAGACTGGCCTGATGGTTGGCCCTGAGTAAACCGTCAAGCTGTGAGGCTTGGTTGCCGGTGATGCGGGTGATGATGCGTTCAACGGTGGCGGGGTTATTGAAGTGGGCCTGCCAATTGGCGGGGAGGTTAAAGTTCTCAAAGCTATGGAAGAGGTTGCTTCCGGCACGGGTTCCCCCGTCGATGGTCAGTTGGCTGCCTTCGCTGGTGACGCGGGAGTTCTCGGGCAAGGTTGCATCTGGGGTGATTTGACCCAGGGCGGGGGAGTCGGCGGCTAGAGCCAGGATTAGGGTCAGTAAAACCGCTGAGGACGAGGGGGTTAGGGTGAGGGGAATAGTCTGACCAATGATCGGCTTCATGACCTTTGACCTAATCTGGGTAATGATTGCTAGGAACGGTTTAGCCAAATGCCTCGCAACCCGGCGTCAATGGCTCCCTCAACATCTTCTCGGTAACTGTCGCCAATATGCCAGGCGGACTCTGGGGGACAGTCATGGGCGGCTAAGGCACAAGTCCAGATCTGGGATTTGGGTTTGGCGGCCCCGACTCGGGTGGAGACGGTGACGGAGGTAAAAAATTGGCTCAGGTTGAGGCTGTCTAGGACACTATACAGCCGTGAATCAAAGTTGGAGACAACGCCGAGTTCTATTCCCTGCTGTTGCCAATAGGTGAGGGCGGGCAGAACGTCGGGATAAATCTCCCAGGGATCGGCGCTGGCGAAGTAGGCAAACAGATGCCGAAAAAAGCCCTTAAAGTCAGAGAATTGATCGAGGACACCGACTCCGGCAAAGGTGTCGTAGGCGATCGCCAACCACCAGTTAAATTCCAGTTCTAACAGATCTTGGGGTTCGACGTGGGGAAATTCTGGCGGAGGGGCAGCTTGAAAGAGGTCGTAAAAGACCTCGTTGGTGGCTTCGGCGTCGAGGTCAATGCCAGTCTGATAGTGGGTAAAGTCTCGGTAGACTTCGCCGACACTGCCGCGAACGCCGAAGAGGGTTCCGACGGCATCGAGGAAGATGACTTGGGGCTTGTTGGTGTCTGATGGGGATGGGCTGTGGGGTAACTCGATGGTTTCAGGAGCGGGTTTCAAGGATAACCTCCTCTGGCCTTGAATGGTTAAACGTTATGAGTCATACGAATCATGGAAAGGTCTCAATCTCAGCCGATTTAGCTGTATTGAGATTTTTACTGGGGGGTGATCAAGGCCCGCAGGGGATCGACGATCCAGTTGACTCCCACTTTAACTTGGTGTTCTAGGGTGGGTAGGCGGTAGAGATACATGAGACGACGGGCGATATGGGCCAAGGGACCGTCTAGGGTAACGCCTAAGCCGGAGAGGGTGGCGTTGTCGATGCCGAGAGTCATCATTTCCCCGAGGTTTTGGTAGCGCAGGGGGAGGAGGGGACGGTGGGTGAGGGAGGCCCAGAGGTTCCAAGCGGTGTAGTCGGCTTGTTGGAAGGCGGCTTGGGCGGTGGCGGGAATGGTTTGTCCGTCGGCATCATGGGCGTCGGCCAGGTCGCCAAGGGCAAAGATGTTGGGGGAGTTGTACACTTGCAGGTGGCTATTGACTTTGATTTTGCCGCGATCGCCGCGCTCGAAGGGGAGTCGTTCGACGACGGGGGCGACGCGGGTTCCCACGGTCCAGAGAATGAGGTCAACGGGGATTTCGTCGATTTGACCTCGGTAACGCAGGGAGATGCTGTCGTCGCTGATGGAGACGACGTCGGTTTCTAGGTCGGTCCAGACGCCGCGATCGCTCAAGGCTCGTTTGCCGGCGTTACGGTTAAATTCGGGGGAATGGCGCAGGATGCTATCGTTGCGTTCGACGATGCGGATGCGACCTCGGTTGCCGAGGCGATCGGCGAGTTTACAGGCGATTTCTACGCCGCTGTAACCGCCGCCAACGATCGCAACTCGGATTTTATCGGAATCGCTATTTTCTAGGTTTTGCAGCCGTTGCCGGACGCGGTAGGCATCGCTAACGGTACGAAAGGGGATGGCATGGTCGGCAGCGCCGGGAACGCCGTCGAGGGGGGTTTCGCCGCCGAGGGCGAGGACGAGGCGATCGTAGTTGAGGGGAGCATCGCCGCCGATGAGGGATACCTGTTGGGCGTCGGGGTTAATGTCTTCGACGTCGGCTTGGTGAAACTGAATCGGGGTGTTGGCTAGCAGTTCGACGAAAGGAGGGGCGATTTCCCAGGTTTGCAGTTCGTCTGTCACCAGTTCGTAGAGGAGGGGGGAGAAGACAAAGCGATCGCTGCGATCGACGAGGGTGATCTCGGGTTGGGCGGAGCTTTCCCAGGGGAATTGAGCCAGTTTGAGGGCGGTGTAGAGTCCGCCAAAGCCGCCGCCGAGAATACAGATGCGATTGGAACTAGGATTGGAACCGTCGGTCATGATTAGCTTGGATCTAGCGAGGGGGGGGCAGAACGTGATACCTTCCGTGAACCGCCAAACATGCTCATCAAAGGTTACAGTGTTGGCTTCCTACCCAAAGAAGTGCTTTCCACTCCTCGGAGTGACGAGTCTTACTTTCTGGCGATAGGCTTTACCCCGCGTCCCGCAGGTCAATAAAGCAATGCTTGTGTCGGTCTGGCTTGGTTTTCGCCGAGTTGCCTTCCATGCAAGGTTGCCTAGATTGTACCATAAGTAACGGCCGCGTTCATCCCGACGCTAAAAACATCGGCGCTTGTGTCTGTCTTGTTTTATCGTGCGGGGAGTCTCGCGGAATCAGCTAACTTCTCCCCATTCCCAGAATTGGCGAGGTTGCGGATGTTCCTGATTACTCTTCATGTGCTGAGGTAGCTGCCATGTCTCTCGTTCTGCGTACTCTCACGAATACGGTCTTCAAACAGCGTCCGATTGAGTCGAAGGAGTTACCCGATCGCGAAAAAATCTCGATTAACCGCGATCGCGAGTTCCGCATTGATACTTTCACTCGGGAACGCAAGCATTTACGGGTGATGTTCCAAGATGATGCTCTGGCGGGCCTCGATACTTGGTATGCGTTTGCTGAGCATGTGGAGATTCTCGGCCAGTCCCCTCAAGAGTCTGGCACGTCTCGCCTCTACCCGAAACCCCGGCCCCGTATCATTCAACTCGATTGTCCCTATTTGTCTCAGTTGGACAATTTCGAGAACCCCACGGGGGCTTGTAATGTGACCTCTGTGGCGATGTGTTTGAAGTATTTTGGTATTCCTCAACGCACCGATGCTCGCCAGTTCGAGGATGAACTCTACCGCTATGCCCTCGATAATAATCTTAGTCGTCATAGTCCCTATGATTTAGCTAAGATTGTCAGAGACTATGGTGCTCAGGATGAGTTCCGCACCAATGCCACGTTTGATGAGGTGAAGGATTGGCTCGCTGACTTGAAGCCGGTGATTGTTCACGGTTACTTCACCTCTTATGGTCATATTGTGGTGTTTGTGGGCTATGACGAGGAGCGAGAGCAGTTCTTTGTTCACGATCCCTACGGGGAATGGTTCTCAACGGGCTATCGCACGGATTTGTCTGGGAAGTATCAACGCTATTCCTATCGCATGATTCGCGAAACCTGTACGCCGGATGGAAGTTTCTGGGTTCACTTTGTCTCTAAGTAAGGTTTGATTACCGTTGGCATCGCTTGGGGAGCAAGCTGAGTTCATGGGGTGAGGGGTGATGAAACGTCGGTTGGGCGATCGCCGTGATGGGGCGTGATGGGGCGATCGCCTGGGGTGAGATACGGGAAAACTTGGCTTCCTTGAGTCTGTTCATGGCCTCAGTTCATGGCCTCACCTTTGTCGTCACAGTAGAGTCTATGTTTTCTGATAATTCTCTTGATCCTGATAGTATTTTTGCCCAACTTCCGCCCCAAGCGCGAGACTGGGCGGAACAACTCCATTGGAATGAACGCCGCTATGTTCTCTCCCTCTGTCATATTCTTTGTGCAGCCCCCTCGGAGGTTCAAGCGGAGTTTCTCGATGAATATACGGCGGATGGCTTAGTTTCGCGCCTGATTGAAGATCGTGATACTCGCCAAAAAGTTAAGTATTATCTCGAACAATTCCATATTGAAACGCCCCTTACGGAAAGTTTGTTACGGGGATATATTCGACAGTTTTATATCCACTGCGCTCAGGATATGCAGCGACAGCCGGAACAGTATTTAGAAGTAGCGGTGCGGCTGATTGGTAGTTCCGAGGAAAGTAATAATGCCTTTAATTATACGTTGGGCTTTGAGTTGCTCAAAATGATGTTTATGATGAGTTGGATTCAGCAAGAACGACTCTATCGCATTCAACGCAATCAGGATGAATTTATGAATAAATATATTAAACCGATTCGCTTTGCTCACCAAATTAATGGAATTGTCGTCCCCAAGGACAAGAAAAAGTTTTTTGCGAAGCGGGATTATTATGTGCAACTTCCCAAAATATCTCGCAAAAAGTTGACGGAGTTGGTGATGGTGACGTTTCGGGCAGAAACGGTCACTGAGTTTGGCTTTTCGGTGATTCGTCATCCAAATTATCTTCAGTTTAATTATGAGTATATTTATACGCCAGAAGCAGAGGATATTTTAGGGAATTAACCTGTCGTTGAATGGGTAGATTGTGGATTTGCTTATCAACATTGGGGTTGGGCTTGATATCTGTTATGGTTCGGGTTAAAATGTTGGGACTTGGTTAACCATCGATTTAGATAAGTTAACTAAATTGTAGGACAATATGTTAAAAATTGTTAAATGTCTTTAAAAATTATTGAAAATTTCGATGCTAGGGTTCAACTTAATCCCGAGGCGCAAAAGGCGTTATTTCAGTGGCTAACTCATGAGTCATTTATTGAGCAAATTCGGCAACAGTTGAATTGTGCTGAACTCGAATTTACGGAATGTCTCTTTCAGCCCGTTCCTTATAGTACCGCTACCCCGAAGGGAATGCCGCCAGAATTTGAGCAATATCATGACTCTTCGGAGTATTATATTATTAACGTGCCGCCCAATTTTATGGCGAAAGCTAAAATTTTTAAACCCAGTCGCCTCTGTGGGATTTATCGCCGGTTGGATGGCGATCGCACTTGTCAAGACTAGGTTTTAAGACTAGGTTTCAAGACTAGGTTTCAAGACTAGGTTTCGCTACTCGACACCCTCCTCACCTTACTGTTTACGCTCCTCTAGCCATTTTTAACTCATGTCAACCGCCGCCGAACTCCCAAGTCTTCACAGTCTAACCCTTCATCCGTACCTAACTGAAAACGGCGATGTTGCCGATGAGTTTCTAGTGGGTAAAGTTGGGATTTACGCCATCTTTGATAACGAGGAAACACTCCAGTTTGTCGGCTATTCTCGTAATGTTAGCGTTAGCTTACGCCAACATCTCATCCGACAGCCGGAACAGTGTTATAGCTTTAGGGTTGAAACCATCGATCGCCCCAGTCGAACTCTACTCGAAGATATCCGTCAAAAATGGTTAACTGAAAATGGGACAATTCCTCCCGGAAATGGTGAAGCGCAGGCGCAATGGACTCAGCCGATTGATGTAAAACCGTTGATGACAGATGCGGAGCGTAGCGCCTTTGAGGAAGCGCTAGATGAGGGGAAAAAGACGAAATGTATTAAACAAGTCGCTCGTCGCGTTCAAGCCACAGTTTTGGAGCGATTAGCAGCCCGTGGGGTGATGGAGTCGTTTCGCTTTAACCCGAAGTTGAAGGAACAGGGCCTCTTAGAATTGAAATAGGTTGGGTTGCTGAATGAAATCGCTGAAATAGATATCTACTTTACTTTAACCATCTATTTCATAGCGGTGAGGGGTGATTTGTCAATCGGGGTATTGAGCAAAAAATAGGGGTCAGGTGGCGGTTCTCCCCCGAGGAACCTGAGCCAAGGAGGTTCTGTTCAGTGGATATGTCATTAGAAGACCTATGGAATCAGGTTCTAGAACGGTTGCAAGAACAACTCAGTCAACCGACGTTTGAAACCTGGATTCAAACAGCGCAAGTTGAGTCGTTGCAGGGGAATCGCTTAGTCTTGCGTGCGCCGAATCCCTTTGCGTTAAATTGGCTGCAAAAGCATTATTTAACGACCATTACTGAGGTGGTTCGTGATATTTTGGGGGATGAGGTGACGATTGAACTTTGTAGCGATCGCACCGGAGATGTGGAAGAGCAGCAGCTGAGTTGGTCGCCTCAAGTTATTTCTCCAGAACCAAAATCCCAGACGAAACCACCGGAATTGAATCATAAAAATGTCTTTTCTCGCTTTGTGGTGGGGTCTAATAATCGCATGGCTCACGCGGCGGCGTTGGCGGTGGCGGAGTATCCGGGGCGAGAGTTTAATCCTTTGTTTTTATGTGGGGGAGTGGGGTTAGGGAAAACTCATTTAATGCAGGCGATCGGTCATTATCGTTTGGAGATTGACCGACAATCTCGGGTGTTTTATGTGTCAACAGAGCGGTTTACCAATGATTTAATTAGCGCGATTCGTCAGGATAAGATGCAGGGGTTTCGCAATCATTACCGCACGGCGGATGTGTTGCTGGTGGATGACATTCAGTTTATTGAGGGGAAAGAATACACTCAGGAGGAGTTTTTCTATACCTTTAATGCCTTGCATGAGGTGGGGAAACAAATTGTCATCGCCAGCGATCGCCCGCCGCATCAAATCCCCCAACTTCAGGAACGGCTCTGTTCTCGCTTTTCCATGGGGTTAATTGCCGATATTCAGCCCCCCGATTTAGAGACTCGCATGGCGATTTTACAGAAGAAAGCCGAATATGAGAATATGCGGCTTCCTCGGGAGGCGATCGAATATATTGCGTCTCGCTATACGTCAAATATCCGGGAATTGGAGGGAGCGTTAATTCGCGCGGTGGCCTATATTTCCATTTCGGGTTTACCGATGACGGTGAAAAACTTAGCGCCTGTCTTGAGTTCTCACACCGAGAAAGTGGAAGCCTCGCCACCGGTGGTGATGCGGGTTGTAGCGGAGGTGATGGGGATTTCGGTGGAAGATTTAAAAGGCTCATCGCGACGACGGGAGATTTCCCAAGCGCGTCAGGTGGCGATGTATTTAATGCGTCAACATACGGATTTGAGTTTACCGAAGATTGGCGAAGTGTTTGGGGGCAAAGACCATACGACGGTGCTATATAGTTGTGATAAGGTGGCGCAACGACGGGAGAACGACCCCCAGTTGGCACAATTGTTACTGCAACTGGGCGATCGCATTAATTTGGCCAGTCATTAAGGGGGGTTATTCGGGGAAGCGATCGATTAACTCCTCACGGGAGAGTTGCACAAGCAGGGGCATTAACTCACTAGAGGGACGGCGAATCATCCGGTCTAGGATGGCGTTGAGTTCGTCGTCTAGGGGACCGAAACGGGCTTCTAGGAGGCTGGCGATCGCCTCCCGCCGTTCTTGTTCCCGTCCCCGTTCAAGACCTCGTTCAAGACCTCGTTCAAGACCTTGCTCAAGACCCCGTTCAAGACCTCGTTCTAAGCCAGATAGTTTTGCTTCTTCAAGTTGTTGGTCAAACAGAGGAGATAAACGCATAATTAAGTCCCTATCCTCCTGATTTAGATTGGGGTTCATTTCTAGGTTAGCCTTGAGGCGATTGAGCAGCATTAAGGCATTGCCACGAAAGGGATTACCTGGGGGGAGTTGTTCAAGTTCATCGAAGGCTTGTTCTTGGACTTGTCCCCGCCCTAAGACCCTTAGCCATAGGGTATCCCTAGTCCGAGGGAGTTGGTGAATGACGATGATCGCGCTGCGCCATTGGGCTGACAACGGATAGATGCCTTCGCCCCAATTCTCCACCTCCAGGGTAGCACCAAAGCCTTCTAAAAGAGAGGCGAGGCGGTTGGGGTGAGAATCCAGAGGCGGGGTTGGTTTGACTCAGCGAGTGCGGTTTGCTGGCGTCGGGCTTCTCGTCGCAGTTCGGCGGAGATGACGAGGAGTTTGAGGACGCAATCGCGGATTTCGTCGGCGGTGACGGGGTTGCGGTAGGGTTCGAAGATGGCGGGAGAGTGCAGGGTTCGGGCCAGGAGCCTAGGGGTTCGGCTGAGAGACGAGGTTCAGGGTTGGGGTTAAACCAGAGGTCGATTTGACGGACTTCTCCCGCCACCCGTCGCGGTGATTGGATGGTTCCGTACGGGGTGAGGAGTTCTTCGAGATAGTCTTTGGCAAATTGGTCGTGGATGAAACGGGTCACGGGAGTGAGGGCGGGGGGCTGTGGCAATCATACCAGAGGCTCTACTCTCATTGGGGGGTCGTGAGGGGTTAATTTCCCTGAAAGCGATCGATTAACTCCTCACGGGAGAGTTG
>LJZT01000093.1 GCA_001314905.1 Phormidium sp. OSCR | reverse complement strand
TAACCCACCCCTAACCCCTCCCAGGAGGGGAGAACCCACCCCTGCCCCTCCCAAGAGGGGAAAGAGGTAGGAGATTCTCTTCCAACTCAGAGTATCCTTCAGAGTGTCAATCAGGCAATCTTCGATTGCTATATTTAGAGTAGGAGGAAAAACTAAATTGCTCGGTGATCAAATTTTCAAACAGGTACATTCTCGGGTATCACATCTTGAGATATTCATTTTTATTCAGACACTTTTATTCAGACACTTTTATCAAGACAGTCAGTGTGGCAACCTCAGCCAACCCTGAGCAGCAAAAAGTATTTATTTATGAGTCATCGTTCTCACTCCATCCCAGTCTGGCGGGGGTTCATCGAGGAGATACTGTTGCGATGTTTCTAAGAGAATTTGTGAGGGTTTATCCTCCGGGCGAAGTTGTAAGGCAGCTTCAAAACAGGCGATCGCCTGCTCAAAATTACGCCCTAAATAGTCTTCTCGTCCTACTTTATAGAGATGCAAAAATTTCGTCGTTTCTCGGTCTAAATCATTACTTTTAATATCAATCAATTCATAAATACTACTCGCGGTTTTCTTACCTTTGACGCGAATTTTGTCAATCTCGCGAACCCAGATGCGATCGGCACAAAGATTATAGGTGTACTCACTCAAAATAATATCACAGCCGTATTCCTTCGTTAGACTTTCCAGACGGGCGCTCAAATTGACCCCATCACCAATTACCGTATAATCCATGCGTTTTTGAGAGCCGATATTTCCCGAGACTACTTCTCCAGAACTAATCCCAATTCCGATACGAATTTTGGGCTGATTGTCAATAATTCGATGTTCATTGAACTCCGCCAAACGGCGACGCATATCGAGTGCAGAACGAATGGCCATCCAAGCATGATTTTCCGTTAACGGAAGTGGTGCCCCAAATACTGCCATTAAGGCATCACCAATAAACTTATCGAGGGTTCCCTCAAAGTTAAACACCGCCTCAACCATCGTCTCAAAATATTGATTGAGAAGCGTCACAACCTCCGACGCATCCAAGTTTTCCGTCATGGTGGTATAGCCACGAATATCAGAGAAGAGAATCGTGACATCCTTACGTTCTCCCACCATTAAGGCATCTTCCCCCAACGCCATCACCTGTTCGGCGACATTGGGTGTCATGTAGCGATACATGGCCGTTTTCATGCGTTTCTCGCGGCTGATATCTTCGAGAACCACCAATCCTCCTCGTACACCTCCCTCGGGGTTTGTTAACGGCGTTACCGTTAAATTAATACTGCGTTCAACGGAAGAGACTTTGGCTTTGGGAATCCGGGTCGGATGTTTGATATGCTTGAGGGTACTGCCGTACCAAATACGATAGGTTTCGGGTTCTTCGCTTTCCAGGGTTGCTAAAAGATAGAGTGGCAGTTCGATACTATCGATATCCTCTTCTAAGGTTTTAATATCAGGTTCAATAGCCGTTTCATCGAGGATATTCGCTTCAGAAATCGTATAAATCCCTAAAACGACATTTTGCTCGGGGACATAATGACGTGCCGCATGAGATAAACTGTCTTCGAGGCGAAACTTTAGGCTTTCGATAGGGATCGCTTCCCAGACAAAACAGCCGATTAAACTTTCTTCCCAAACCCGCTGATGATATTTACCTGTTCCAGACTTAATGGGACATCCTAATAACTCCAATGCCGCTTCATTGATGGTGACAATTTTACCCTGCATATCCGTAGAGATTACGGCATCGGATAAACTTTGTAGGATATCTTTTTGATATTGTTTTTCAACGTTAACATCTTGGAATAGTTGAGCATTTTCCAGGGCAATTCCTGCCTGGATATTAAACGCTTCCATGAAAAATTCATCGGAGCGAGTAAAGCTCCCCTGGTACTTGTTAATCAGTTGAGTAACACCGATGAGTACCCCTTCGGAATTAAAGACGGGCATACAAAGGATGTTACGGGTAATATAGCCCGTTTTTTGGTCAGTGGAGGGGTCAAACCGGGGGTCTTCGTAGGCATCAGAAATGTTTAATGGTTTACCCGTAGAGGCAACATACCCCGCAATTCCCTTGTTACTGGGAATGCGAATTTCCATCATCGTTTTGCCGTCAGCTTTGGCAATTTTAGTCCAAAGTTCACGACTTTCTTCAGCCAAAAGAAATAAGGTACTACGGTCAGCCTTGAGGAGTTGTCGAGCCTGATCCATAACCGTTCTCAAGGTGGTTTCTAGGTCTAAACTTTGCCCAAGAGAAGTCGTTGCATTGAGGAGAGCCGCGACACCTCGTTGATTTTGAGCAGCTCGATAAAAGGATTGACAACTTTCGAGAATGATCCCGATGGTGTCGGAGAATTTATCAAAAGTGGTTAGATCATCTTCCGTGAATTGTTCGTGATCCGTCTGATTCAGTAGCTGAACGACCGCCATCACTTGCTGGCGATCTTTGCTACTAAAAATGGGGGCGCAGAGCAAGTTATGGACACGATCGCCGGAAAATTCATCCACTTCTTTGTTAAACAGGGGATGTTCTTGAGGTGTGGCGACGGTGACTCCTTTTCCGGTGCTGGCTACTTGGCCAAGAATCCCCACATTGGAAGGAAGCCGCAGTTCTTTGGAGGTTCCATCCGCTAGGGTAACCTTAGACCAGAGTTGCTGGCGATCGCCATCGAGAAGAAAAATCGTCGTGCGTTGGGCCTTCAAAATCTGCCCAATCTTGAGGGTAAACGCATCGAGGAGTTCTTCGAGGATCGTTTCTAGGGTGCTGTCATTGAGAAATTCGATCGCCCGAGTATATTGCTGAAATTCTGCGGTGATGAAATCCAGCAAACTAATAAATTGATGGGCTTCTAAGCCTTCAACACGGCGGGCTAACCCTCCGACACCATCACCTTGGATGAGTGTCGTCAGAATATTGCCCGCATTCGGGAACTTCATGATGGCGATCGCCTAGCTCAAGGTAGAATTAAACAGCAGCTTTGCATAGATTAACCTAATTCTAATCGAGATGTCGGTAACGTCGAGCATTTGAGTCATCCAATCCTCCGGTCTGTCACCACTAGCGTCGCCGTTGTATCTCCAGCCAATGGGCTAACAACAGACTTCCGCCGACACAACTGACAACGATCACCACTCCTAACCAGGGAGAAGGGCGATCGCGAGGTTCTTCTTGTCTCACCCCCACATAACGAGGATGACTCAGGAGGATAAAGGCCGCGATCGCCGCCAGGAGAAAACCGGCCCAAATCCCCAACCCCCAAGCCAGCAAACGCCAGGGAAACCCCCCACGACGGGAGGAATTGGAGGACGCGAACCGTTGCCAACGTTGTACCTGTCGCTCCTGTTCTGGGGTCAATTTTCCCAGAGAATCCGGTTTAGGCGGTTCAGGAGGGGATGAACTCAAAACTCACCGGCCCGAAAGTGTTGAACTGTGATCGTCTAACAATGCGTCTAACAATGCGTCTAACAATGCGTCTAACAATGCGTCTAACAATGCGTCTAACGATGCGTCTAACTATGAATGCGCGGTTGCGGGTGCAACGTCGCTAAAATTGCCGACTCCGCCTGAGCCAGTTCTCTGAGGCGACTGTTGACCACATCTCGGGGAAACTCGTTGTTAGCTAAAAGCCAGAAAATCCCGTAGTGACGGGCTTCCGACGCCATTAAACTGCGGTAAAATTCCGCCAAATCCCGATCCGGTAAATGAGTGGCTAACAGGCCGAGACGTTCGTGCGATCGCGCCTCAATCAACCCCGAGACCAGCAACAAATCTAGTTTACGCTCGGGTTCATTATGGCGCAATTGCCGCTTGAGCTGCGAAGCATAGGGAGGCGCATTTAACGGCGCTAAAGGAATCCCCCGTTCCTGTAAAATATCATTCACCTGGCGGAAATGGTCCAGTTCCTCCTCCGCCAACCGCGTCAGTTCCCGCAACAGCGGCCCATCGGAGGGATAGCGACACATCAAATTCAGGGCATTCGCCGCCGCCTTGCGTTCACAATGGGAGTGATCGAGGAGTATGGTATCGAGATGGGCGATCGCCTGCTCAATCCAAGCATCGGAAGTCGGTTGCTCAAGGAACTTAATACTCGGTAGTCTCGTAGTATCAGCGAATCTCGTATCAGACTGTTGCGGAGCAAACATCATGGCCTTGGGACAATTAGTGAATGGACAATGGACGAGTCAGCGTCAGCAAGACGACGAGCAAGGGCGATTCCTACGTCCCCCCACTCGCTTTCGCAACTGGATTACTCAGGATGGAGAACAAGGCTTTCCCCCCGAGGCGGGACGGTATCATCTCTATGTGAGTTACGCCTGTCCCTGGGCTCATCGCACCTTGATTATGCGGGCGTTAAAGGGCTTAGAGCAAGCCATTAGTATTTCTGTGGTTGATCCCTATATGGGAGACGACGGCTGGTTTTTCTCCGAGGCTCCCGGCTGTATCCCCGATCGCGTCAATGGAACCACCTATGTTCGAGATCTCTATCTCAAGGTCGATCCTCAGATGACGGGCCGGGTTACGGTTCCTATTTTATGGGATAAACAGCAGCAGACCATTGTCAACAACGAATCCCGTGAGATTATACGAATGCTCGATCGGGCATTTTTCCCTGGCGGTAACATTGAGGATGGCGATCGCAATTTCTGCCCCCAAGACCTCCAGGAGCGTGTTGATCACACCCTTGACGCAATTTATGAGCCAATTAACAATGGCGTCTATCGAGCCGGATTTGCCACCACTCAACGCGCCTATGAGGACGCGGTCAATGAGCTATTCGCGGCCTTAGATCATTGGGAGTCAGTGTTGAGAGAACAGGACTATCTCTGCGGCGATCGCCTCACGGAAGCCGACATTTGCCTGTTTACCACCCTGATTCGCTTTGATGCGGTTTACTACGGTCATTTCAAATGCAACCGCCGCCATATTTGGGACTATCCCCAACTCTGGAACCATGTGAAACGGATTTATCACCATCCCGGCGTTAAAGAGACCTGCAATTTTGAGCATATTAAGACTCATTATTATCGCAGTCATAACTCCATCAATCCCACCGGAATTGTTCCGGTCGGACCCGATCTTCCCTTGAGTTAAAATGAGTTAGAATTTGTGTTGATTCGAGTCTGAATCGGCAAGGTTATAGAACTGGCACGAGAGGTCTATTCGCTGCCAAACAGCCACTTAAATTAGGACGCAAAACATCGTATATTTATTGGTTTTCCGACCATTGCCAGTTCTCGTCTGTTCACATTGAAATGTCCCAAAAGAGGACACTTTTGAATGAAAACACCACCTCAGTTCCCGCTTGGTTTTAAGTCTTGTTTAACTTGGGCCGGTTTCAGTATTAGCGCCTTAATGCCGCTTATTACCCCCTTGATCACAACACCCATTGCCCAGGCCCAACTCATCCCCGATGCTAGTTTAGGGGACGAAGCCTCCCAGGTGATTCCCGACGGTCCCAACCAAGCCATTGAAGGGGGAGCGCAACGGGGCGGCAATCTCTTCCATAGCTTTCAAGAGTTTAATGTAGACACGGGTCAATCGGTTCAATTTCGTAATCCCCTAGGAGTTGAACAGATTATCACCCGTGTAACCGGCAACACCCTCTCAACGATTTCTGGAACCTTGGGAGTCGGAGGTCTGGCCAATTTAGTCTTAATCAATCCCAACGGTATCGTTTTTACTGAAACCGCTCAACTCAATCTTCAAGGGGCATTTTTAGCCACCACCGCCGAGGCCATTGACTTTGAAGGGGGCCAATTCAATGCGATCGCCCCAGAGACTCCCCCCCTCCTCCTCGTATCAGCCCCCCTAGGCGTTCAACTTGGCCAGGCCCCCGGTCCCATTATCAATCGCGCCCAACAGCCTAATCCTACTGGGGAGATTGTAGGACTCAGCGCCCCTGACCTGACCTTTGTCGGTGGGGCCATTGTCTTCGATGGCGGGGGAGTCTCCGGCGGTAACGTAGAACTCCAGGGCGATCGCATCTCCTTAGTCAACGGGGCCAACCTGCGATCGCTCACCGGGGGACCCCTCAGCCTCAACGCCGGACAAATCGAAATTTTAGAAGGATCAACCGTCGCCTCCATCAATCCCGGCCCCGCCGAGGGAGGTGACATTCGCCTCAACGCCCAAGATATCGTCATTGGCGGCAGTCAACTCCCCTTCGCCACCGTCGAGAGTAACACTCTCGCTTCAGGACGCGGGGGCGATATCCTCATTAATGCCGATCGCTTCCGCCTCGCCGGTGCAGGCTATGTTCAGTCCCTCACCCTCGGGAGTGGAGACGGCGGTGACATTGACTTACAAGTGGGCGAGTCCATTGACTTACAAGGACCCGGTTTTGCCGTTCTCAACGGCCTCGTCGCTGAAATTACCACCAGCGGCGTCAACCCCAATCAGCGCACTACCGGCCTATTTTCCCTGACCACCGGCGGCCGGGGGGGCGATATCCGCCTTGAGACCTCGGGAGACGTACAAGCCAACGAAGGGGCATTGATTTTAACCTCGGCCTTTGAGAGTGCCGTCGGCGGTGATATCAACGTCAATATCGGCGGCGATATGCGGCTGATTGGCTCAGGATTGCTCAATATCACAGAGAACGGCAGTCAGGCCAGCAGTGGCGATTTAACCGTCAGGGCCGAGAATCTGCTGATGAGTCAAAGTAGCTTTCTGATTGGCTTAACCACCAGTAGTCGTGATGGCGGTTCCATTGAGGTAATCACTCAAGACCGGGTGGAATTGACCGAATCGCGGGGGGATGCGGTCTTAGCGACGGCGATTCTCACCGGGTCAGTTTTTAGCACTGGGAGCGCCGGTGATGTTCGCGTGCAAACCCGTCAATTATTCAATGAAGGGGGTGGGGTAATTGGCTCCAATTCTGGGGTTGTGTTTATCGGCTTTGGCGGCCCCGGTGGCAATGTCACCATTGAAGCCAGCGAGTTAATTCAGGTGATTGGCGCTGCTCCCGGAGGCCTGTTTACCAGTGGTCCGTCGACAACGAGCTTTACCAGCTTTCCGGCCGGGGATTTAACCCTACGGACCGATCGCCTGGAAGTGGGAGATGGAGGCATTATTTCCACGGCGGCCACCGCTGGAGGAGATGGGGGAAGTTTGACCATTATCGCCAACGAGATGGAGATGTTTGGGCGATCGCCCCTGACGGGATTTCCCACCTTAGTCTCCGCCTCCTCGGGCCGGGAGGATTTAGGCCGCATTTCCACGGGAGATGGCGGTGATTTACGGCTGAATGTCAATCGCTTACGGGTCCGTGATGGGGCCGTCTTAGACGTTCAGAGTTTTGGCTCTGGGAATGCCGGAACCTTGGAAATTGAGAGTTCCGACATTCGTTTAGATCGAGGTGGACGTCTCAATGCAGCAACTGTCTCCGGGTTAGGGGGAAACATTGAGCTGCGATCGCAAACCCTGCAACTGCGCAATGGCAGTAGCATCAACACCAATGCCGGGACGACCGATGGCGGTAACATTATCTTAGATACCGCTACCCTAGTGGCTCTGGAAAATAGCGACATTACCGCCAACGCCCTAGAAGGTCGCGGCGGTCGAGTTAGCATCACGGCTGAGGGAATTTTCGGCACAGAATTTCGGGACGTTCTCACCCCAGACAGTGATATTACCGCCAGTTCCGAACTGGGTCCTGAGTTTAGTGGTGAGGTGCAGATTAACAGTCCCAACGTGAATCTCTCCGCCGCCCTAGTTGACCTACCCAATCGCATTGCCGATCCCCTAATTGCCTCAAATTGTGACGCGGTGGACAGTCGTTTTGTAGTCACGGGACGAGGTGGCCAGCCGGCAGACCCCCGCCAACCTCTGACGGGACAACGACTATGGCAAGATTGGCGAGCCTTACCGGACTTGCCCTCACAGAGCGCAGAACGCCCCGCCTCCAACTCAACGCCCCAATTCGTTGAGGCCCAGGGGTTGCAGGTAAATGAGTCTGGAATGCCGGTGCTGATTGGCGCAACGCCGCCCTCCTGGTCATCTCAATCGGCGTGTCAGTGAGGGTGAAATTTGGCCCAGGCAAACTACAACCGATTCACGGTATGTCTCGACCATTGCTCAGTGCTAGTCTATTCGGGGGACTGATAGCCCTAAGTTTCCTGGAGATGGGGCCAACCCTGGCCCAGATTGAGCCGGATCAGACCTTATCTGGTCCATCGCGATCGCTGCGTCAGGGCAATCAAGTCCGTATTGAGGGAGGAACTGTCGCCAACGACATCTTATTTCACAGTTTTCGGGAGTTTTCCATTCCCGAATCT
The DNA here is from genome assembly GCA_001314905.1 of Phormidium sp. OSCR. Taxonomy (GTDB): domain Bacteria; phylum Cyanobacteriota; class Cyanobacteriia; order Cyanobacteriales; family Geitlerinemataceae; genus Sodalinema. The sequence continues at coordinate 10,736 of LJZT01000093.1, read as the reverse complement.
GTTGCGGTTCACGTTGATAATAGTCCCGCCATTGCCACCATTATTACCCGCGTCACCGGCTCAACTCCCTCTCACCTCGATGGACAACTCAGTGCTAACGGAACGGCCAATTTGATTTTCATGAACCCCAATGGGATTCATTTTGGTGAAACGGCGCGGCTGTCCATTGGCGGGAGTTTTCTGGCCACCACCGCCGCAGAGATCCAATTTGCCGATGGTAGCAGTTGGGGGACAACCTCCTCTCAAGATGCACCCCTATTGACTCTTTCGGTTCCTACGGGCCTTCAGTTTGGTGAAACCCCTGGGACGATTAGCAATCGCTCGGTGGCCCTCAATCGTCAAGGAGCGGTCAGAGGCTTAGACACGGCACAACTGAGCCTGTTGGGGGGCGCAGTGCAGCTAAATGGGGGACGGATGCGTTCGCCCCAAACTGTGGAATTGGGCAGTTTTGGCCCCAGAAGCGTTGTCTATCTTGATGGCCAAGGACGGGTGGCGGATGTCACGGCGACATCTTTCGGACCCATTGAGTTCACTCAAGGAGCGTCTCTGGAGGGAGGGGACATTCGCCTGTTGGGCCATGACTTACAGATGAGTGAGGGGGCGCAGTTGGTCTCATCGGGGTCTGGGACGATCGCGATCGCCATGGACAACACCGTTAACCTAGATAGTGGCTCCCGCATCCTCTCCCAGAATGGCCCCGAGGTGCGGATTGAGGCGCAACAAGTCCGCATCAGCGGCAATTCGGCCCTGATCAGTCAGAGAACAACTCCAGGCCAAGGAGGCGCGATTACGATTGAGGCCAGGGAGGGAATTACCCTGACAGGGGGCGGCTTTAACCAGTTCAATCAGCATTTAATGGCCATGGCCAGCGCGGGCCTGCAACCGAACGATGTCATCACGGGGATCTTTTCTCGGGCGGTATCCGGTCGCGCTGGGGACATTCGCTTGATAACGGATGGGGATCTAACTCTGCAAAATGGCTCAATCATCGATCAGGTGGTTTGGGGCGAGGCCTTCGGCGGAGATCTCGCGATTGAGGTGGCCGGAACTCTGGATTTACATGAATCAGGGATGTTGAACCTCAGCCTGGCCAACAGTCAGGGGTCTGCCGGGGATATGGGCATCCAAACCGGGACTTTAAGCCTTCGTGATGGGGGAGTGATTGCTGGAGTGACCTTTGGCGATGGCAACAGCGGTCAGATTACTGTTGCAGCTAACGATACTATTGACATCATCAATACCCGTGTTGATAGTTTCATTCCTACGGGAATTTTCAGCAACTCCGTCTTCGGAACGGGGACCGCCGGGGATATTCACCTGGTCACCACTCATCTGAGAGGAGTAGCCGGTGGCACAATCTCCTCCAATACCGGCGGATTTTTGGCGAGTGTGGTCGTCACAGAAGGCGGTTTGGGAGGAAATATCACCATTGAGGCCCGAGAATCCCTGTACTTGAGGGGACTGTCTGAGGATGGGACCTTTGGGAGTGGTGTTAGTACCGCAACCGTTGGCCGCTTTCCCTCGGGTGATGTCACGATCAACAGTCCTCGTATCGTTATCCAAGATGGAGCGGGTTTCTCCACGGAAACTTTTGGGCCGGCTGATGCGGGAACGCTCAGGGTCACGGCTAATGAGATTCAGGTATTCGGTCAAGCCCCCATCTTTGGCTCAACTAGCGCATTTTCCTCAACCTCGGGCCGGCAAGATTTTCGCCCAGATGCGACGGGGTCTGGTGGAGATATCCGCGTTTGGAGCGATCGCATTGTCGTTCGCAACGAGGCCGCATTCGATGTCCGCAGTTTCGGCCGGGGTGCGGCTGGGGTATTGGATGTGACGGCTGCTGAGATTCTCTTAGATAGCGGCGGTACCTTTAATGCCGAGACGGTTTCGGGTCCTGGGGGAGATATTCGGGTGCAATCGCAACATCTACAATTAGACAACGGCAGCAGCATCAATACCAATGCCGGAACCGCTGACGGGGGCAACATTAGCCTAGATATTGGCACTTTGCTGGCTTCGGGCAATAGTGATATTACCGCCAACGCTCTCGAAGGTCGCGGCGGACAGGTTCGCATTACGGCGGAGGGAATGTTTGGCATTGAATTTCGCGACTCCCTAACGGAACATAGCGATATTACGGCCAGTTCTCTCCTCGGCCCTGAGTTTAGTGGCGAGGTCAGCATCAATGTCCCCACGGTCAATCTGTCGGGGGCCTTGGTGTCTCTACCCAGACCCATTTCTAACCCGGTGATGCTCTCGACTTGTGATACGGGGGAGAGTCGTTTTGTGCTTACTGGACGACGAGGCCTGCTGCGTCATCCCTGGGAGGCGACGACGGGAGAGGTTCTCTGGGAAGATTGGCAGGCGTTCCCCCAGGAGGTGTCTGAGGAGTTCTCTGAGTCGTTGTCTGAGGGGACGGATACGGCGGCTACTGCCAATCTACAGGAGGCTCCTACACCAACGTCCGCCGTGCAACTTGTGGAGGCGGAACGGTTAGCAGTCGATGAGTCGGGGAATCCGGTTCTGGTCGGGGCGCGATCGCCTAGACTAGACTCAAGTTGGGGACAACCGATACGGCTGCTACCCGGCCGGTAACAGCTTGACCTGGATTTGGATGTAGAGTCACAAGATATGGGCGGTACTGGGATCGAACCAGTGACATCCTGCTTGTAAGGCAGGCGCTCTACCGCTGAGCTAACCGCCCCTGATGGGGATGTTGCTAAAGAGATGACGGCGGGGCCTCATCTCGGCAACGGTTTAGTATCATACCAGACTTTGGTGCGGGTTGATACAAAGATCGAAAATTTTTTTGAGGCGTTGTTTTGAGGCGTTGTCTGAGGAGGGTGTCCCTGCGGTGGCGATCGCAGTCAACAATAGCAGCAAACAACAGCAGCAAACAACAACGGCACCCAGACCAGTCGGACGAGTGATTTCCTCATATCAGTTGAGACTCTCTGGAGACGCAGCGAATACAGTAGATCGAAGGCTAAGCTCGAAGACTAAGCTCGAAGACTATTGTGCTGTGTTGCTCCCAGTCAGTTAATTGGAGGAAGTGTCAGTCGCTTGGGCGGATGCCGTTGTGTTTGGGAATCGGACAGATGTTAGAGTTAACAGCGTATTTACCTCGTTTACTAATGTGGACTGCGCTGCGTTTATCTGTCGTGAAGCCTTCTTCTGGCTTCTGATTACTACTATAGGGAACCTCACGAGCCGATGCAAGGCTATTTAACTAAACGTTACACAATCCATTGAGGTCTAAAATCCCACGATTTGTTAACATCAAAAACAACACCCAGCCTAGAGAATCCGGCAATTCCATCTCATTTATCGTCCATGGACGACAGGATTGAGTCGAGTGAGTGAAGATGGAATCAGTGAGTCTTGAGCTGGGTGCTGTGGCGAGTTTTCTTGAGAAGCTCGCTTTAGGACTGATAACAATGAGATGTGTATTCTAGCCTCCAACGAATGGACTGAGGGACGAGAACTGGGTCTCGGAGCGAATCAGCTCGATGCCCGTCTCTCTGGATCTACTCTACTCAATTTGCGATCGCCTGACCCCCAAACGACAGCAATTGTTACCTCAGTCGAGTCTCTGATTTTTTAAGTTAAAGTTCTGTAACAGCCCCAGTCATGTTCAAACAGGTTCAAAAAGCATCAAGCCGACCCAGAAATCTCTAGGTCGGCTCTCTTATCAACCAGCAATGTTATAACGGTTGCTGCTGGCGGCTTTTAAGTGGGACTGAGTGAGTGTCAGAGACTACGCACCCAACTCGGCGAAGGAGCGATTCAACATACTCAGATGACGACGTTCGCTGCGACGAGTGTTGTTCATCATCAAACGACGAGAGCGTTCTGAGACTGATTGCGCTTGACCAGCTTCATCGGTGCGATAGCTGACACCCCGATACTTCAGTTCAACGGTCGGCTGTTGAGTCAACGTCGGTTGAACGTTGCAGAAGCGCCAATCTAAGCCGCGATACTTACCAACCACTTCCGTGGGGGCTTTTGCTTCGACTTGAACGGGACTGGTGTTGTAGGTAATGCCGCGATATGTGAGTTCCATGGTTTCCGCCTCCAAAGCGTGAAATGTGCAAAGAGGCGCGTTCCTTCGGGAGTTGTCCCTACTTCCGTCTCCCCTCACTTGGCTCCAACACGTTCAGAGTTTTGTGATGTGGAGAGATGAACGATTTATCTTTCTGTATCTATTGTTACCATTCTGCAAGTGAATGTCAAGGGTCGAGGACTTCCTGTAACATTTCGTTACATAATACCCCCTGTTCCCTGTTGCCTGTTCCCTGTTCCCTATTCCCCCACGGTACAATAAAGCCTCAACCTCTCTTGCAATAGGTAAATTAACTGTGGAGCAAGTCAACCTCAAACCCGACTGGTTGCGCGTCAAAGCCCCCCAATGGCAACGAGTCGGCAACGTTAAAGAGATTCTGCGAGACCTCAGCCTCAACACCGTGTGCGAGGAAGCCTCTTGTCCCAACATTGGGGAATGCTTCCACAACGGGACAGCAACGTTTCTAATTATGGGGCCGGCTTGCACCCGCGCCTGTCCCTACTGTGACATTGACTTCGAGAAGAAACCCCAGCCTCTCGATGTCAACGAACCTCAGCATCTCGGGGAAGCGGTACGGCGGCTGAACCTGAATCATGTGGTGATTACCTCTGTGAACCGAGATGATCTCCCCGACGGAGGCGCGTCTCAGTTTGTCCGCTGCATTGAAGCGGTGCGTCGTCTGTCTCCGGGAACGACCATTGAGGTGTTAATTCCTGATCTGTGCGGAAATTGGCAGGCCCTGGCGACCATTCTGGAGGCGCAACCGGAAGTCCTCAACCATAATACGGAGACAGTGCCGCGTCTGTATCGCCGCACTCGTCCCCAGGGTGACTATCAACGGAGTTTAGAGTTATTACAACGAACTCGGGAGATGGCCCCTTGGATTTACAGTAAATCGGGAATTATGGTGGGACTCGGAGAAGAAGATGCCGAGGTGCGTCAGGTGATGCAAGATTTGCGGGCCGTCGATTGCGATATCCTCACCTTGGGGCAGTATCTGCAACCGAGTCAGAAACATCTCGGCGTTGAAGCGTTTATCAGCCCCCAACAGTTTGATGCTTGGCGCGAGTATGGGGAATCGATTGGTTTCTTGCAGGTGGTGGCCTCTCCCCTGACTCGGAGTTCCTATCACGCTGAACAGGTGCGATCGCTCATGGAACGATATCCACGCACACCAGCCCCGATTAAACCCCGATGAAACCCCGATGAAAGAATGACAACTCTGATTGTTGCGACCGGAAATCCCGGTAAACTCAAGGAGATGCAGCAGTATCTTCAGGATACGGACTGGGATTTACAGTTGAAACCCGCCGATCTCGAGGTGGACGAAACCGGGACCACCTTTGCTGAAAACGCTCGTCTGAAAGCGGTTACTGTGGCTAAAGCGACGGGCCAATGGGCGATCGCCGATGACTCAGGACTTGCGGTCGATGCCCTCGATGGCCGTCCTGGCATCTATTCGGCTCGCTATGGGGCCAGCGATGGCGATCGCATCCAACGGCTTCTCGGGGAACTCAAAGACTGTCGCGATCGCCAGGCCCAATTCATCTGCGCGATCGCCCTAGCCAACCCCCAAGGGGCGATCGTCTTGGACGTCCAAGGCTGCTGTCCCGGACAAATCCTCCATCAACCCCAGGGAGACGGTGGCTTTGGCTACGATCCCATCTTTTGGGTCGAAGCCGAGGAAAAAACCTTCGCCGAAATGTCCCCCGAGCGCAAAAAAGCCTGTAGCCACCGGGGTCTCGCCTTCAAGGAACTGCTGCCCAAACTGGCTGAGATTGAGCCTTAGGGGGTTTGGGTCAACTTAGCAAAGACCTCATCCAACACCGGGGGGAGACGGCGCATAATTTTACCTTTCTCGCGATCGACCGTCACCAACGTCACTCGCGCACTGAGAAAGGGATCTCCCCCCTCCATCGGCACAATTTGGTAATCCCAATTGAGGCGAACCCCTACCCCCGGTTCCATAGAGGTTCGCACAATCGCCGTTTCCCCCAGACGCATGGCGCGGTGATAGCGAGTCGATAACTCCACCACCAACAACTCACAGCCGAGGGCCACTAAGTCCGCGTAATCAATGCCAATCGATCGCAGACATTCAATACGGGCCTCCTCCATCCAAGCAATATACTGTCCATGCCAAACCACCCCACCATAATCCGTATGGTGAGGATGGGCGCGGACGGGGTACTCGAACCATAAGCCATCTTCAGCCACAACGCGGTTTTGGATTGCCCCAGTCGGGAGATGTTCTGAATTTCGCATCACAAATCGTTTCAAAACGCTACATTTCTACAAATTTTGTGCCGGTCAACGGGCTTATCCTTAATGGTAGTGTCGTTACAGACTTTTGGGGACACCGCAGCCGAACGGTACACCCTGGCATCACTTGTTGTAAATACCCGATACCAAAATTATGATTGAAAGAATTCTTGTTGCCGTCGCCGGACGGGGGTTGTGCGAAGAGATGCTCAACCAGCTCCTGGAGATTCCGGAGATTCAGCGGGCCGAAATTACAGTCCTTCACGTGGTTCCCCCTCAAGTCTCCGCTGATTTGGTCTCCGAGAAGCTCGAAGAAGGGGGACGAGTCCTGGCCCAAGCCGTTAAATCTCTTAAAGTTGATCCGAGTAAGATCAACCCCCGCCTCAAGCAAGGCGATCCCAAAACCATCGTCTGTGACGTGGCCAAAGAGGAAAACGCCGATTTAATTATCATGGGATCTCGGGGACTCGGTCGTCTTGTCTCCATTCTGGAAAACTCCGTCAGTCAGTATGTCTTCCAATTGGCCGATCGCCCCATGTTACTGGTTAAGGACGAGGTCTATGTCAAACGGCTCAAACGAGTGATGGTGGCCCTCGATGCCTCAGAATCGGCTCAAGAGTCCTTAGATCTCACCTTATCTTGGGTTAAAGATCTCAAAGATGCCAAACTGCTGCTAACCCACGTCAACCCACCCGATAAGAACGTGGCCCCTGAGAACGATCCGGTGTTGAAAGCCGCCAGCGAGAAAGCCAAACGTCTCGGCTTACAAAGCAAAAGTCTCATCACCTCCGGGAAAGCTGGCCCGGAAATTTGCCGCATCGCCGAAGAGGAAAACGTCGATCTGTTGGTGTTAGGATCGCCCGATCGCCGTCCCAACATTGCCAAAGCCTTACCGGATCTCGATCGCCTTCTCGGACAGTCCTTGTCGGACTATGTGCGAGTCTATGCCAACTGTCCCGTGTTACTGGCACGTTAAGGACCCGTTAACGACCCTCTTCCCCCAGTGAGTCCCAACGTTAAACCCCCAGTTTTCCGAAGAAACTGGGGGTTTAGCGACACTGGGGTGAGCCAAAACGATCACGGCGTGTCGTTGGCTTAGCTCTCCCGGCTTTGGGTCTGAATATACAGGATTAACAAGAAAACCGTAGGCACGAGTACAAATAAAAGACTCGCTACAAAACCAAGATCATTAACTTCCATAGAAAGCCTCGAGCATCTTAAACAATGAAGCTTCTCTAGGATATCATGGCTTGGTTTTAATACTCACCTCGCCATTAACTTGTACTTGACAAGCGAGACGATAGCTGTCAGGTTTTTTGCGCAACTTACGCTTTTCAGTTTCGGTCGGTGGTGACAAGTTCTCCATCCCCTCAACAACTTCAACAATGCAGGTACCACATTGTCCATAGCCACCACAGTTCGTTAGCTTGCCCCAAGTTTTATAGACATCAACCTTATTTTCAAGGGCTTTCATCCGTAAGTTTGCACCATCAGCTGCGACAATTTCCAAGTCCTCGTTAACAAACTTAATATTAGCCATGGGTACTCTCCATCTGTGGGTTGGGCTTACAACAATTCAGGGGTGTCTTTATGTTAACAATCTTTACGGTTTTTGTAAAATATTGTTAACTAATCCTCCCTAAATTGTGGCAGCCGATGACCTAGGGCAGGCTGTTTGACTAGGTGTCGCCAGATTTTGCCGAGTTTTGCCAATTTTTTCGAGATTTCGCCGGCTTTTGCCCGAGATGGCTCAGCGATCGCCTTCTAGAACTGTTCTTGAATCTCATCAGTAAAGGGATAGTTACTGACAGCACGCTGTAACTGAGCCAAAGAGCGGTTGTAGCCCAAAATCGCGCTCACCAAATTTCCCTGAGCCTCAGTTAAGTCATTTTGGGCGGCAATGACATCCGTTTGCGTTCCCACTCCCGCCTGAAATCGCAATCGGGCTAACTCAAGACTTTCCTCGGCCAACTCCAGGGCCACCGTAGCTCGATCAACATTTTCTAGCTGAGAGTCGAGTTGATAGTAAGATTCCTCGACTTCTACGCGCACCTGATTACGAGCGTCAGCAAAGCGGACTTCTGCAGTCTCTTCTTCGAGTTCAAGTTGGCGCACCTGAGCCGCCCGCGCGCCACCATCAAAGAGACTCCATTGCATCTGGACTCCTGCTGAATAGCCCTCCGTCAAACCGCCAACCTCATCGCCCGAGGTGTCAATGAGGTTAGCTGAGCCGAACACCGAGAATTGTGGCAGGCCCTGCGATCGCACCTCCCGTTGTTGTTCCTGAGCGATATCGCGATCGACCAACTGCTGCTGCAACTCAGCCCGATTGCGGAAGGCCAAAATAATTGTCTCCTCTAGGTCCAACTCCCAAACTCCAGCCAAATCCACCGGATCAGCCGCCGCGAGATCCACCGATTGCGGCACATTCAACACCCGAGCCAAGCGTCGTCGAGCCACCCGTTGGTTGGCTAAGGCTTCACTAAGGGCTTGCTTATCATTAGCAAGCTGCACCTCAGCCCGTAAGACATCAAACCGAGTCCCGACTCCAGCCTCCTCTAAAGCTTCAGCATCATCCAAACTCTGTTGAGCATTTTCCACCGCTGAGCGACTAATCTGTACGCTCATATCCGCATTTTGGATCTCGTAGTAAGCCTCGCTCACCTGTAACCGGACTTGTTCGAGTTGCCGCTCAATGTCCAACTCTGCATTGCGAACTTGGGCTTCGGCTGCTGCAATCCGGGCCGAGCGTCCCCCAAAATCGAACAGAGTATAGTTGGCTCTCAGTTCCGTGTTCCAAGTGGTGGAGGTGGCGTCGCTTTGGACCGGCGATCGCTCCCCCAAGGTGTCTTCCTGGCGGCGGATGCTAAGACGAGCGTTAGCTGAATCACTCCAGGTTAAATTCGAGGAGAGATTGACACTGGGAAACAAGTCCGCCTGAGTTGCCCGCAAACTGGCCAAACTGCGTTCGAGATTGAGACGACTTTGCTGAAGCTCTAGATTATTACGAACCGCCAGTTCCAACGCTTGATTGAGGCTAATCGGTTGCGTTCCTACAATCTCGACCTCCTCACTCCGGGTCGGGAAGCGTAGAAAATTGGGATGAGGGTCAAGATACGCCGGGGCCGGCTCATCCGGGTCAATTGGCGTCGCCTCAGAAGGTTGCAGAAAATCAGACACATCCGGTTCGCTTGGCTCTTGCGACGCTTGAGCCTGACGGGACTCTGAATCAGGTCCAGCAGACTCAGCCGGCACTGGCTCAGGCTGTAACGGCTCCACCGTGAGCTGTTCGGGGACAGCGCGATCGTCGTCAGAGACGGTCTGTTTGGTTAAGTCTTTACCTAACGCTTTCGGGGTGGCTTGAACCTCAACACAATTGAGGGCGATGGCGGCTGTTAAGCTAATCACCATCCAATCACGCAATCTGGTCATATGCTTCGTCTGAAATTCGCCAAGCGTCGGACAAGTATCTAACGTCCTTTGCAACAGAAGTCTGGGCAATTCGGGATTGTCCCCTTAGCACCATAGCAGTTCATTTGAGAGGTTGGACGGAAAACGGACAAAAATTTGCTCGGGTCTTCCGTTCACCTCTAGGCGATCGCACCGGGAGCCTGTTGTAGCTGCGGCGATCGCGGTACTATGGCGATACGATGGCGACGCTCAACTCTCCCGTCTAGTTCCGGAGTCGAGTTTCCAGACAGCCCCCGAGGCTATGGGTTAACCAGCCATCGAGTCCCCTCAGTTCTCATTCGTTGTGAGTACCCCCGAAGCAACCGACCTAGCCCGCATCAACTACGAAACCGCCAAAGAGCAGTTCGAGATGGGTCAATATCGCCAAGCCGTCACCTCTCTTGAACAAGCCAGCGCCCTCATCGAACGGGCCAGCCCCCTCGGCGGAGACATTCAAATTTGGCTTGTCACCGCCTACCAATCCGTAGGCGACTATCCCGCCGCCATTTCCCTGTGTCGTCAACTCAGCCGTCATCCCAACTGGGCCACCCGCCAACAGAGTCGTCGTCTGCTGGCGATTTTAGAAGCCCCGCGCCTGGCCTCTCGGCCCGAGTGGAACGTGAGCATTCCCGATCTCAACGAGGCGGAGGTGGCCCAAGCCAGCGATCGCAAAGGCGCCAACCCCAGCGGTCCCCGTCGTCCTAAACCCCGCCCCATCCGTGAACCCGAGCCAATCGACCCCAGCCAAATCAACCGCTCTGACAATCAGTTTCTCTGGTTTGCCCTGATCAGCAGTCTACTCATTCTCGGCGCACTCATCGGCCTAAGCTAACCCCCAACCACCAGCCTGTTGCCTATTCCCGATTCCCTGTTCCCTGTTCCCTGTTCCCTGTTCCCTGTTCCCTGTTCCCTGTTCCCTGTTCCCTGTTCCCTGTTCCCTGTTCCCTGTTCCCTGTTCCCT
>LJZT01000092.1 GCA_001314905.1 Phormidium sp. OSCR | reverse complement strand
TTAACTCTTGCTCTGAACGTAGCCAGTTAAGGCTTAAGCTGGTCAGCTACCTGAAGGGGAGGGCACGAAGCCCCCGTGCTTCAGCCGGGGGTGCTGACGGTAAAAGGGGACACCCGGATTCGAACCGGGGAATGGAAGATTTGCAGTCTTCTGCCTTACCGCTTGGCCATGTCCCCATGTCTCTAGCTTTGCCATCCTAACATATCATCCCTCAACAATGGGAGATCTTTTGAGAAATTTCTGCCAGATGCGATCGCAACTCCCCAGATAGCCAAGCCTCAAACTGAGGATACACCGGCAACCGGGGACGCAACTGCCAACCGGCCGGTTCCAGAATCTCCTGTAGACGCTGACGTTGCCAATGGGGATAATCCGGGTTCACCTCATCGTGGGGGCCAATCCCCCCCAAATCCCGCGCCCCTGCCGCCAAACAGTCCAGAAGAATGTGAGGACTCTCCAACAAATTAGGCGGAATTTGCAGCGTCACCGACGACGGTAACATCTCTCGGGCCAACGCCACCACCTCCGGCAGTCGGTCCAAATCAAAATTTCCAATTTCCGACTCTTGCCGTTGTCCCAAACGATGAGGTTGCAAAATCACCTCTTGCAGATGACCCCAGCGATACTGAATCCGGGCAATCTCCGAGAGGCTATCACGCCAATCACCAGGAGTTTCTCCAATTCCCAACAACAATCCTGTCGTAAAAGGAATCTTTAGCTTCCCCGCCAATTCTAACTGTAAAATTCGCTGTTCAGGGCGTTTACTCGGGGCCTGACGGTGAACCGTATCCAGCAATTTAGGAGTCACCTGTTCCAACATCAGTCCCATCGACACATTCACAGTTTTCAGACGGGCCATTTCCGTCTCACTCAAGGGGCCGACATTGGTGTGAGGCAAAAATCCCATCGATAGGGCCAGTTGACAGAGATCAAAAATCCGTTGCAACCAAGGTTTCCGGCGAGGATGACGGGGATGAACCTCCCCACTGAGAATCAAAATTTCCGTCACCCCCTGGCCCGGCATCTGCCGCAGTGACTGTAAAATCTCGTGTCCCTGGGCCAAACTCAACCAATCATCCTCTCCCGGTTCCCGACGAAAGTTGCAATACTCACAACGATTGAAACATTCATAAGTCGGAACAATGGTGTAAGCCGGACTATAGGTAACGGTCTTCAAAACTGTCAATTTCTCCCCCTGTTCCCTGTTCCCTGTTCCCTGTTCCCTATTCTCTCTCACAAACCCGAAACCCCGCAAACAGTTCCCGAACCTGAGGAAAATACCAATTGCGAAAACTGTTACGCAACGTCCAAGGGCGAGTCGTCCAACTGCCACCGCGTAGGACATAATGTTGACCATCAAAATAGGTTTGGGAATAGCCCTGGTAAGGAAACGACTGAAAACCGGAATAACCCGCAAAGGGTGTTGAAGTCCATTCCCAAACATTCCCTAGCATATCGGCCACGCCCCAAGGACTGCAATGGTCAGCATAGGCATGAACAGGGGTGATTCCCCCGAGTCGGCGGTGATGATTGCAATGATGAGATTGGGGCGGTTCGGTTCCCCAGGGATAGGGTTGAGGGCGATGTTGCTGAGGATTCCAACTAGCGGCTTTTTCCCATTCAGCTTCACTGGGGAGTCGTTTACCGACAAAATTGGCGTAGGCGTTGGCTTCATACCAACTCACCCCACAGACGGGATAATGGTCGAAGTGGGAGGCCTCAGTTTGGGGTAACTGTTGCGGCCAATAGAGGGGTTCCTGGATATTCTGCTGGCGGATAAACTGCCAACCGGCGGCGGACCAATAATCGCGATTGTCGTACCCTCCTGCCTCGATGAAGCGACGGTATTGGCCACAGGTGACGGGATAGCGGTCAATGTGATAACGGTCGAGATGTTGGAGAAAGGCCGGTTGTTCGTTATCGATCGCATTGCCATCGCTATTGCCCTGTAGGAAGGTCCCTGCGGGAATTTTGATACTTTTGAACTCAGGAGCGTTAGAGGCAGCCGGATGAGCCACATAGAGGGGTTTACGGCCATGTAATGCCTCGACGATCGCCATCGTCTCACTATGTTGACTCTCATGTTGCAGGATGAACCACCAGAGGCGGGCCTGTTGCGAGAGAGGGGCGCGAGGTAGATACTCCAAAACTCGCTGGCGAACCTGTTGCAGGGCCTGGCAGGTATTTGCCAGGCTGGGGAGTTGTTCTCGCTGCTGTTTGGGCAGGCCATCGGCGGCATAGAGGCGATGGGTTTGTGGCTGCTGGGGGGGCTGTCCGGCACAATGGCGTAATAGCCAGAGTTCTTCGGTGAAGCCAATATGCCCGAAATGCCAACCGATGGGGCTAAACTCAGGATGGCCGGGGGGTTGGCGGTAGTAGAGGCGATCGCCTAAAGGTTGAACTTGCTTCAGGGTGGCCTGACGACAGTCAATGAGGGCTTGTCGCAGGACTTCGATGGGGGAAGACTCGGAGAAAACTGACATTAGGGGTTTACAAGAATCCAGTCTGGAGATTGGGGTGTATCGGCTGTTACATTGGCCGTCATTGTCAAACTTAAGATACTGCCTGAGGGAAAGACTTGCCAGTGTCCGGGAAAAATCGGTTCTGAGGCGATGAGATGTTGGTCTTCTTGGGCTAGGTAATAGAGACTGGGGGCTTGGGTGTTGACGGCGAAACGGGAGGCGATGAGTTGTTGGCCATCGCTGAGGATGACGTTGGCCGAGAGTTGGCTGTTATGACTGATGGCCAACGCTTGAAAGTCTTGTAGGGCGGTTTTTAGGGTTTGCTGGAGGGATTTTTGAGGCTGATCCTGGTGTAACTGCATCAGATAAGCAAACAGATGTTCTGAGTCGGTACTGCCGTTGATGAGTTCGTAATAGGGGCTACGGAGGCGATCGCGCAAGGGACGATAGAGGCGATGACGAAATTCGGGAATGGCCCCGTTATGGATAAACGACCAGTTGTGATAGGTAAAGGGCTGACAGTTACTGAGATCTAAGGCTTGTCCAGGGGTGGCACTGCGAACATAGGCTAGGATGCAGTCGGAGTGAATATAGCGGCTAAGGGAGGGCAGGTTAATGTCACTCCAGATGGGCAAGACACTTTTGTAGGTGAAGGCTTGAGATTGTCGGCGGCGATCGTACCAACCCAAGCCATAGCCATCGGCGTTCAGCAATCCGGCGGTCATTTCCTGGGGTTGATAACTTTGAACCACCAAGGAATGAGGCGGTTGACAGAGAATGGAATCTAGGGAAATTGGGGAACCGAGATAGGCGAGAAGGCGACACATGGGGGGGGAAGGCAAGAGAAGAGGCAAAAGGCAAGAGGTGGGGGCGTAACTTTATGGTCGCCCTCTGGGCTATTGACTATTTAATGTGTTTAAGAGGGCTTGTAGTTTGAGTTGGATTTCGGCCAATTCTTTGGCTGGATCAGACCCTGCGACGATGCCGGCCCCGGCGTAGAGGCGGGCGCGATCGCCGTTGATGAGGGCTGAACGAATCCCGACAATAAACTCGCTATCTCCCTGGCCGTTTACCCAGCCGAGGGGGGCGGCGTAGAGTTGGCGATCGAGGGTTTCCCAGTCACGGATGGCCTGGCAGGCTGGCTGACAGGGAACTCCGGCCACGGCTGGGGTGGGATGGAGTTGGGCCAAAACATCGAGAGGATGAACTGACTCGGGTAGGCTGGCGCGAACGGGGGTCCAAAGATGTTGGATGTTGGACAGTTGCAACAGACGAATGGGTGGAACTGGATGGAGGGGCAGGCCCAGGCGTTGCAGTTGTTGTTGGATGAAGTGTAACACCACGCGATGTTCATGGCGTTCTTTGGGACTCGATAGGAGATGATTGGCCAGTTGGGCATCGGTGGAGGGGGTTTCACCTCGGGGGGCGGAACCGGCTAGGGCATCGGCAACGAGTTGGCGATCGCGGCTACCCAGGAGACGTTCGGGGCTGGCCCCAATGAAGTATTGACCGTTGCCATTGCCGACGGCGAAGCTGTAACAGTCGGGATAACGATGTCGCAGTTGGGCAAGGGCGGTGGTGAGATGGAAGGGGGAACGGGCCTGTAAGTCGATGGCGTGGGAGAGAACCACTTTTTGCAGATGTTTGGCTTCGATCGCCCCTAAGGCCCGTTGAACGTTGGTTTGGAATTGCTGGATATCTCGCCAGTCGCAGGAGACGGCTTGGGGAACCCGCTGAGGATCACGACTGAGGGACCGTGAGGGCAGCGATCGCAACTGTTGCAAGGTTTGCCAGGTGTCTTGACTTAAACGGGCCAAATCACTGTGATGGCTGAGGGGCAGGTTACAGGTGGCGAGGGTTTGTCCCTGTTGATGACTCAGTTGCCATTGGGGCAAAAAGGCACTGGCGGCGGGAAATAGGCGATTGGCGCCGTCGTCGAAGAAGCTGAAACTACAGAAGATTTGTAATCCCGGCGACTGGCCTAAACGGGGATTGATGAGGGTGGCGTTCTCCTGACAGTCCTGAACAAAGGCTTGGATCTGTTGGAACCGCTGTGGCCCGTTGGCGATCGTCTCGCAGCAACTCCCCCAGGCGGCGATCGCCTGCTGTTGGCTGGGGTTTTCTAAGTAGAATGAGGGGCGATCGCAACGATGATGCTGATCGAAGGCCATGAGGGGGTCGAGATCTGGCAGGATGATTCGTAGACTCAGCCAATGCGATCGCCCCGTCTTGGCTAATTTTTGTTGGCAATTGAAAAGAAATCTCTCAATATCTTGACAATTTTTAAAGCACTGTGTCGGACTAGGTTGAACGACCATGAACGAGCGTAATGTAAAGATGTATTAAGAGTTAAGTTGCCAGCGTCTCGGTTCCCTCAAACTCCAAGAGATCCAGTCATGACTCAAACCGTCGCCAAACGCGGCCATCACGGGAACCGTCTCTCGGCGCTGGCCTCTCCCGACTACTAAGCTACCATCGATGCCGGGGTGCTGTCGTTGGTCTTGAGGGAAGGGATCGCTGAGTTTTGTCTGAAGCGATCGCCTCACTTGTAAAATACATCTAAAATACAACATCAGATTTTAACACTCATCTCGATTCCTGAAACCTTAGATCAAACTGAACGAATGACCACCGTATCTCCATCTCCCAGTCAATTGAAAATTTGGTTTGCTGCCATCAAACCGCCCATGTACACCGTTGCCATTATTCCCATTTGGGTGGGGACTGCTGTCGCCGTTTCCGAACAACGAACCTTACATCTCGGTATTTTTGCTACGTTTTTGATGGCAGCAATTTTAATTATTGCCTGGTTAAATCTCAGCAATGATGTCTTTGACTCAGAAACAGGAATTGACAAAAATAAAGTCCATTCCCTTGTCAATTTAACGGGCAACAAACCCCTTATTTTTAGTTTAGCCAACCTCTGTTTACTGTTAGGTCTAAGTGGAATTGTGGCGATCGCCCTTTGGCAACAAGACATCACCCTGGTTGCCCTCATCCTCGGCTGTTGCGCCCTCGGCTATAGCTATCAGGGGCCACCCTTTCGTCTCGGCTACCAAGGACTCGGCGAACCCATTTGCTTTCTCACCTTTGGCCCCATGGCCTTGGCTGCCGCCTACTACAGTCAAACCCAGTCCTGGCAAGGCTTACTCAACCATCCTCTCCCCTTTTTAATCACCTCCAGCTTCATCGGCTTGAGTACCAGCATTATTCTCTTTTGTTCCCACTTTCACCAAGTTGACGACGACCTCGCCGCCGGGAAGCGATCGCCCATTGTCCGCCTAGGAACCCAACGGGGGGCAACGGTTCTAAATTATGTCACAGGTCTGATGTTTCTCGGGTTGGCGATCGGCATCAGCCTCGGCCAACTCCCCGTCTGGGTTCTTCTGACCTTTCTCAGTCTCCCCATCGCCATCCAACTCTGTCGCCATGTCCAACGTCACCACAACCAGCCCCAACAAGTCAGTAACTGCAAATTCATCGCCGTCAACCTACATTTCCTCAGCGGTCTTTTCCTCGGCCTGGGCCTAACCCTCTAAGCCGTTACGTCCCCAGTTCCCGATTCCCGAAACAGTGCGTCCCGGCCGCTTACTTGCCTCTTGCCCCTTGCCCCTTGCCCCTTGCCTCTTGCCTCTTGCCCCTTGCCTTCCCCCATGTACCGCCTCCGCCTCCATCCCTACGAACGCCCCTTCCGTCAACCCCTGCAAACCCATCATGGTCCCTGGACGCGACGGCGGGGGATTCTCCTGCAACTGACCGATGCCCAACAGCGACAAGGTTTTGGTGAAATTGCCCCACTGCCGGAATTTGGATCAGAATCCCTAGAAGCGGCCCTCGATGTATGTCAACGCTTTCAAGGCTGTCTCACAGACGCCGACATTCTCAACCTGCCTGATACCTATCCCGCCTGTCAGTTTGCCCTCGAATCAGCCCGAGAAGCCCTGGTTAATCCATCGGATGCCCCACCGCCCCCAGCAGCTTACTGTCATCTCCTCCCCAGTGGGGAAGCGGCCCTACAGCAGCTAGAGACGACTCCCAGCCAGTATTGGGGACCTTCTCCTAGCTTCAAATGGAAAATTGCCATCGCAGATCTTGATCAAGAACAGCATTGGTTTGGACAACTCCTCTCCCGGCTACCCGCCGCCAGCCAGCTACGACTCGATGCCAACGCTGGCCTAACCTGGGAGGAAGCCCAACAGTGGTTAGCCGCCTGCGACGGACACCCCATTGAATATCTCGAACAACCCCTACCCGTGAAAGACCGAGAGGGGTTACTGGCCCTACAACAGCAGGGACTCGTCACCATTGCCCTCGACGAATCCGTGGCCAACCTCTGGGATTTACAGGACTGGTTAAAGCAAGGATGGCCAGGGATTTTTATCATCAAAGCGGCCATTATTGGCTCACCCCGACGTTTACGCCAACTTTGTCGGGAGTTTCAGCCTGATCTGGTCTTTTCCTCGGTGTTTGAGACCGCAATTGGCCGTCAAGCGGCCCTGCGTCTCGCGGCAGAGTTGCAGCAAAAACCCCGCGCCCTAGGTTTCGGCGTGGGGTCGTGGTTTAACGAGACGGACGAGGCATTTGTGGAACACCAGTTGGCCAGGAATTGACCGAGAGGGCGACCCTCAACGCCCGACTGGGGGTAAACGACGTTCAGGAGGAATCACAGGCCCCGAAGAAACTTTGTCGCCGGTTAAGACAAAATTACGAATCAACCGGGCGGCGGCCCGTTGGGCGAGACTGCTGACGATTTCTTGTCCCATCTGTTGGGTTTCGGGTTTGGCTAGAAGTCCGGGGACTAAGCGGACGAACTTCATGGGGTCAAAGCCTGGCGTATCCTGGACAATTGCCCAGATGCGTTTGATGTGTTCTAGGTTTTGTCGATCCTGGTCTGACATGGGTTGAGTTTTGGGACGGTTGCCGTTCCATGTGCCGTTCCATGTGCCTTGACCATTGTTTTTACCGTTGTTTTTACTACTGTTGAAACCTAGCCAATCGCTGAGGGCAGCATTGGTATTTTGTATCGCGTCGATTGAGAGAAGATCGGCATTTTTGACGATTTCATCGACGAGGCGATCGCGGATTCCTTCTCCCCGTTCAGAAAACAAGAAATCTAAGGCTTGATTCAAGGCATTCGCCAAATCATAATCTTCACTCCCTTTGGCATTTTTGAGGAGATTTTCTAAACGATTCCACCGGAAGCGATCGTCCTTGAACAGTAGCTCCTGTAAGGAATTACGCAGTTCAGGAGAGGGGTCAGTGAGGAGCCGCTTCGCGACATAGGGATAGGCTTTACTTAATACCTTAAACTCCGGATCAACATTAATAGCAATCCCCTCTAGTGTCACCAAAGAGCGAATAATCAAAGCATAATAAGCTGGCACTCGAAAGGGATATTCATACATCAACTGCGAGAGCTTATCGGTAATACTCTTGAAGTTGAGTTCCGCGACACTCGCACCTAGGGCATTATTAAATACCTCTGACAGGGCTGGAATGATCGGGGTTAAATCCGTATCTTCTGAGAGAAATTCCAGTTTAATGTAATCATTGGCTAAGCCCTCAAAGTCACGGTTCACCAAATGCACCACCGCTTCAATGAGACCATAGCGTTGATAGGGTTTGACCTCGCTCATCATACCGAAGTCGAGATAGGCTAACTTGCCGTCATCCATAGCTAACAAGTTGCCTGGATGGGGGTCAGCATGGAAGAAACCATGTTCGAGAAGTTGGCGTAGGGAACATTGCACCCCGACTTCAATCAGATAGCGGGCATCAATTCCCTTCGCGGTGATCGCCTCTAAATTGGTCAGTTTGGTTCCAGAAATCCACTCCATCGTCAACACCCGACGACGGGTATAGGTCTCATAAATTCGAGGGACGTAAATATCCCGCAAATGACCATAGAGATTGGCAAAACGTTCGGCGTTTTGGGCCTCATGACTATAGTCCATCTCCTCGAAAATGCGGGCAGCAAATTCATCGAGAATGGCCACTAAATCACTGCGTAGCCGTTTGACTCGTTTCTGGACCCAGATGGCCAAACTCCGCAAGAGATAGAGATCTAAAGCAACCCGTTCGAGGAGATCGGGCCGTTGGACTTTCACAGCCACCGCTTCCCCGGTTTTGAGTTTTCCTTTATACACCTGGCCCAAGGACGCCGCAGCGACGGGGTTCTCCGAGAGTTCAGCGTAAATCTCTCCTGGGGATGCTCCAAGTTCTTCTTCAATAAACCGGAAGGCCACCTCGTTGGGGAAGGGGGGGAGTTGATCCTGAAGCTGGCTGAGTTCTTCGAGGTAGAGGGGAGGAACTAAATCGGGACGCGTCGAGAGTGCTTGTCCAATTTTGATGTAGGCGGGTCCCAATTTGGTTAAAATTTCCCGCATTTTCACGGCCCGCCGCCGTTGATTTTTCTCCGCTGAGCCGGTACGACGGTCCCACCAGAGACTCAGGAAAAAGCGCAGAAAGGGGAAAATAATGTCAAACAGCCGCCCAGCAACGTGCCAAAACCGACCCCGATAGCGAGCGGCGACCATTTCGGGGTCATAGCGAAGTCCTTTACCATCGTCATCAAAATCTCCCTCGAGTACGGGATCGCTGAGGTCAGAATCTAGATCCCAATCTGAGGAGGTTTGGGGCGGGGAAATGGTTTTGACATCCATAAATTGCCTTCTGTGTGAGAGTCCTTCACAGATTGTAACAATTTATGGAGAAGGGGAGGGAGACCGGGAAACCGTATTGCCGCGATCGCCTCGGCGTTAGTGGACGCGAATCCCCAAGAACACGTCATAGAGGAAGCTAAAAAAGCTTTTCCCTTCATGGAAAATCCCCAAGGACTGTTCACAGCCTTTTTCATCTAAGAGCGGCTTGGTGGCGTAATAGGCCCCTTGATAGCCATACCAGGGGACGGAGGGCCAGAGGTGATGAATCAGGTGGTAGTTCTGCCCCAAAATGAGAATATTGAGAAGGGGACTGGGGTAAACGCGGGCATTGAGCCAGCGATCGCGCTCCCGAAAGGGCCGATGGGGCAAATAGTCAAAGAATAAGCCCAAGGCTAACCCGACCACCAACGCCGCTGAGAACCAGTAATTGAGGATATAGCCGACAAAGCCGAACTGAATGGCAATTCCCACCACAGCCATCAGGAACAGGCGACTGAGGAACCATTCGAGCAGTTCGTTATTGCGCCAAAGTCGGCGTTTGAAGAAGAAAATCTCGTGATAGAAAAATCGCGCCGCAATCATCCAGAGAGGCCCCCCTGTGGAGACAAAATGATCGGGGTCATTTTCAGGATCATTGACGTTGGCGTGATGCTGCATATGAACTCGTGTAAACACTGGAAAGGCGAAGCCCAGCATCAGGGCGCTACTATGGCCGAGGACGGCGTTGGCCAGTTTGTTGCGATGGGCCACATGATGAGAGGCATCATGAATGACCGTACCTGCCATATGGAGGGCGCAGACATTCATCAGGAAACAACACCAATGGGGGATCTCCCAAATCCAATAGCCACACACTGACAGAACGACCAAGCCTGTTGCACCCAACATCAGCAGTACGGTGGGATTGATTAATGCTGCCGGTGGACCGAGAAATTCCTTGGGAACCGTCGTGATAGGCTTTGGATCTGAAGCAATTGCAGTCATATGCTTCTTTAATAAATTATGATTGCGGAATGTTAACCTTCCGATGGTAACAGGGAAAGATGAATTTTTGTCAAGCAGGGCACAGTTGTTGAGGAGATGGGCCGCCCTGGCAACTTTTCAGGTGGCCCCGGCGTCTAAATTACATAGCATTCCGATATTGCTGCGTGGTCTCCGCCAAACTTGGGGGAGTTGCCCGAATCCACGGCAGGCGATGAGATTTTAAGACCACATGACATTTAAAGCTGAACTGACTATGTTACCCAAATTTCACGTTACCCATTCTCCCCGCTGGCTGGCCGTGGCCGGTGCAATGGGACTGACCCTGGCCCTGGCCCCTGGGGCAGTGGCCCAACTTCCAGAAATCCCAGCGGAGGAAACCCGTCCCACGGAACCGACCGAACCGGTGGCTGAGGATGTTCGCTTCTCCTGTCAGAACGTCAATGGGGAGTACACCGTTATGTACCATCCCGACGGTCAGGGCGGACAAGGCTATGCTTGGGCCACTCCCACGACTTTAGGGGGCGGCTGGACTCCTGAACGTCGTTGCAACGAAATTAGCCGTCGTTTGGAATCCTATCGTCCCGATGGCTTGGTGGAGTTGGGAACCAACGTTGAAAATGGTTATGACGTGGTTTGTGTGACCACTCAGGAAAATAGCAGTTGCCGCATTGTCCTGACGGTTCCTCCGGGACAAGATCCCCGACAAACTCGGGATTTGGTCTTTGAGAACATTGTCTTGGCGGATTCAGGGACTTCCACCGATGGCGTCACAGCCCTGACGGGGGGTGATGGAGTCGAGATTGTCGAGGGCCTGTTGGGAATTGAACTTCCTGAGGGCCTCGGCGGTCGTCGCTCGCCGCAACGGAGTCGCCAACGCACCTCCTCGGATTGGATTGATTTACGTCCCTTTTTAGCCCCAACCGATGGGGGAACGGGGGGACAACTGCAAAACTTCCGAGGCTCGTCACCGAGTCCCTCTCCTGAGAATCCTCAACTCGATCCGAGTCGCTTTTAAGACTGGGCGGCGTATATTTCGCCCTTGATTCTCCGGGTCTCCTTCTGCCAAAACGGGAGCAGACTCGAAGTCCCTCGCCCTTTGGGTGAGGGATTTCGGTTGAGGGGGGTCGCCAGGTCTGCCAAGCTGTACAAGTTGAGGATTTGCCTTCGGCTCACTCGTCCCATTAAAATGGGGTTAGTCGTTCCAACAGTCCCGATGCTTTGTGAGGCAAGGTTGGGAACCTTTATGATCTCGTTGCTCATCAAAAACTGTTGGGAATATGGTTGATAAAAACTAGACCGTCAGGGACAGGAGTTCGGTGAGGCTCACTTGTGCCGCCACCTCCCTACCGTGGCCCAACTCAAATGACTCTCGGTAACTCGATCAGTGATAACGCTTCAGCACCTAGAGCCGGCTCATTGGACTCAGAGCGCGATCGCCTCACCAAGCTCCTGCGCCATGTCCCCGGCCTTGTCTATGAACTCCGACAACACCCCGATGGTCACTTCTGTCTGCCCTATGCCAGTGAGAACCTAGAGGACATCTATGGGGTTTCCCTTAGTGATGTTGCCGTCGATATTGCTCCTCTCTTCGCCGCCATCCATCGAGCAGATCGCCGGATAGTGTGGGAATCCCTGCAAGAATCCCTCCAGTCCCTAGGCACTTGGCACAGCACGCACCGGGTTAATCAGGCTGATGGCCAGTGCTTATGGGTCTCGGTTTACGGCACACCGGAACGCCAACCAGATGGGGGAACTCAATGGTATGGCTACCTCGAAAACGTCACCCCCCTGCAACAGGCTCAACAGCAAAGCGAAACCAAACTGCGGCGCATCATTGACAATCTCAATGAGATGGTGTTTATTGCCGCGCCGGATGGAACCTTTAGCTTCGTCAGCTCGCGGTTGGCAACCACTCTGGGCTATTCCCCAGGTGAACTCCTCCATACCGCCTTCACTCCCCTCGTCCACCCCGAAGACTTGCCAACCTACCTGGAGGTCTTTCAATCGGTTCTAGCTGGAGAACGGGTGCAGGACTATGAATACCGTGTGCGCCATGCTGACGGTCATTATTATTGGCATTCGGTCAATCTCTCCCCCTTTCAAGAAGACAATGGCGAAACCGCTTGTTTAGGGGAGTCTAGCTTGATTCATTCCCGCAAACAAGCTGAGGCGAGCAAGGTTGAACAGGTAGAGCAAAAATCAAACCTTCTTGAAACTATTTTCGACGTGGTTCTCGCTGGATATTGGGAATGGGATATCCTCAACGACCAAGCCTATTTCAGTCCAGGCTTTAACCGCATTTTAGGATATGAAAATGACGAATTAGAAAATTATCGCGAAAGCTGGAAAAGGCTAATCTTTAGTGACGACTTAACGATAGTCGTTCAAAACCTTGAAAACCATATTCAGAGTCGGGGAAAAATCCCTTTTTACCATCAAACAAGATATCATCATAAGGATGGTTCGAAAGTCTGGTTGCTGTGTTATGGTCAAGTCATTGACTGGGATTCTAATGGCAACCCTCTCCGGATGATCGGGTGCCATCTTGATATTAGCGATCAGCAACAAGCCCAAATCGACCTGATTGATCTCAGCAGCCAACTTAAAAAAACTCAGGAAATTGCCCGCTTGGGTCATTGGTCGTTTGATGTCACTACCGAGACATTCACCTGGTCTGAGGAAATCTTTCGGATATTTAACCGCTCCTTAGATCAGGGGGAACCCAGCTTTGAAGAATTTATGGAGCAAATTCACCCGGAAGATCGGGCTCGGGTGTTAAAACGACTCAGTGCTGCCCGTCAAGGTATCTCGCAAAACCTTGATCATCGGATTATTCGCTCTGACGGTAGGATCGGCCACGTCAATGTTCGTATTGAATTAGAATTTCAAGATGAACAGGTCGTTGGGATGTTCGGTATCCTGATGGATATCACTGAGCGGGTGGAGGCGGATCAGGCGAGCCAAGAGGCTGAGGCGAAGTTGCGATCGCTCTTTGACCTCTCCCCCTTGGGGATTGCCTTAAATGATATGCAGGGTCAATTCATTGAAGCCAACCCCGCCATCACTGAAATTACAGGTTATACCCTTGAGGAACTTAACCAGTTGAGTTATTGGGAGTTAACCCCGGCTGAGTATGAGGAAGATGAAGCCCGACAACTGGAGTTATTAAAGACCATTGGACGATATGGCCCTTATGAAAAGGAATATATCCACAAACAAGGGCATCGTGTTCCCGTTGAACTGAATGGGATGCTGATTACGGGGAGAGATGGGCAGGACTATATTTGGTCGATGGTTGCGGATATTAGCGATCGCAAACAAGCTGAAGCACTCAGAGTTGAACAGGTCAACCGAGAATTAAAACTGCTCGAAAATATCCTCGAAGTCGTGCTCGGGGGCTATTGGGATTGGGATATCCCCAACAATCAAGAATATTTAAGTCCAGGCTTCAAACAGATGTTGGGGTATGAGGATCACGAATTACCTAACTCGCCCGAAAGCTGGCAAAGGCTGGTCTTTAGCGAAGACTTAACGAGAGTCTTTCAACAGTTTGAAAACCATATTCAGAGTCGAGGGGAAATCCCCTTCTACAATGAAGTTAGATATCACCATAAAGATGGTTCAACCGTCTGGGTGCTTTGTCATGGTCGGGTGATTGAATGGGACGACCAGGATAACCCCCTGCGGATGATTGGCTGCCATATTGATATTAGCGATCGCAAACAAGCTGAACTCAAGCTCATCGAACTGAGCAATCAACTGAAAAAAGCCCAAGAAGTTGCTCAGTTAGGTCACTGGTCATTTGATGTCACTACCGGAAAAATCATCTGGTCAGAAGAGGTTTTTCGGATATTTAGTCATCCCTTGGAGCAAGGCGAACCGAGCTTTGAGGAACATGTCCAACAAATTTACTCGGAAGATAGAACCCACTTCCTAGAGCGAATCGCTGCTGCTAATGAAGGTCTTCCCC
Organism: Phormidium sp. OSCR; assembly: GCA_001314905.1. Taxonomy (GTDB): domain Bacteria; phylum Cyanobacteriota; class Cyanobacteriia; order Cyanobacteriales; family Geitlerinemataceae; genus Sodalinema. The sequence continues at coordinate 5,086 of LJZT01000092.1, read as the reverse complement.
AAAACTTTGATTTTCGGATCATGAGATCCGATGGCACCTTCGGCTACCTCAATGCTCGCATTGAATTAGAAGTTGAGGATGAACAAGTCGTCCAGATGTTCGGTGTGGTCATGGATATCACCGATCGCCGGGTGGCGGAACTCGAACTCGAACGCTTCTTTACCATTTCCCTGGACTTACTCTGCATTGCCGATACAGGCGGTCATTTCTGCCGCGTCAGCCAAGCTTGGTCAGATATATTAGGGTATTCCCCCGCCGACTTGGAGGGACGAGTCTTCCTGGAGTTTGTCCACCCCGACGACCTCGCTTCTACCCTCGCCGCCATTTCCACTCTCAAGGAGGGGCAGCCGGTGATGAGGTTCACCAACCGCTATCGTACCAAGTCCGGAAGCTATCGCCATATTGAATGGCTCTCTCTTCCCCAAGGCGAGTTGATTTATGCGGCGGCACGAGATATTACTGAGCGAATCGAAGCCCAAGAACAACTCGAATCCCTTTTAAATCGAACCCAACTGCTGAATGCTCTCAGCAATGAAATTCGTCAGTCCTTAGAGTTAGATCAGATTGTTCAGAGGACAGTTGAGGCAGTTTTTGATGAGCTTGATCTCGATATTTGCACCTTTGCGCGCCACAGCGAAGAGGATGGTCATCCTTATGTGGAAATTGTACAAGAAAAGCGTAAGTCAAGTTGTCAGAGTTGGTTAGGGATTTATGATGCCACCCAGTATCCCGACTACCATAAGGCGTTACTGACGAATCAAGTGTTTAGATTTAACCGGCAAAATCCGGGAGAAGATTGCGATCGAGGGATCTATGATTTTTGTGAGTCCATGGGGGTGAATCTGTACCTGATGCTACCGATTCAGACGACGGACCAACTGGCTTGCTTAGAAATGGCCAGAATTGATGGCTCCCGAGAGTGGCGACAAGATGAAATTGAGTTATTGGAAAGTCTAGGGCTGCAAGTTGCGATCGCCATGCAACAAGCCCACCTCTATCAAACCGCCCAGCAACGTACCGCAGAACTACAAGTCGCTTATCGGGACTTGCAAGAGGCGCAAGTGCAACTGGTTCAAGCGGAAAAAATGTCCAGTTTGGGTCAACTGGTGGCGGGAATTGCCCATGAAATCAATAATCCCGTCAGCTTTATCTATGGCAACTTAGACCCCTTGGGGGACTATGTGGAGGGGTTGTTGGACATTATCGAAACCTACCAAGAAACTTATCCTGAACCGCTTATAGAATTGAGCGAACTGATTGAGGACTTGGATCTTCCCTTCATCGCCGAAGACTTACCCAAAATGGTAAATTCCATGAGAAATGGCGCTGATAGGATTCGGGATATTGTCAAGTCGCTGCGAACATTTTCCCGTTTAGATGAAGCTGATTTGAAGGCGGCCGATCTCCATGAGAATCTGGATAGCACGTTGATGATATTGCAAAATCAACTCAATGGTAGATCCGGCAAACCTAAAATTGAAGTGATTAAAAACTATGGTGATTTGCCTTTGGTGGAATGCTACATTGGCTTGCTGAATCAAGTATTCATGAATGTGCTGGTGAACGCCATTCAAGCTATTGAAGACCGGCAAAACACCGAGGGTAATTCCATGGGTAATTCCAGTTATCAAGGAGTTATTACGATTACTACAATTCTCAAAGAAGCGGGAGAGGTTGTCATCTCTGTCCAGGACAACGGCTTGGGAATGAGCGAGCAAGTCAAAGAAAAAATATTTGAACCTTTCTTCACCACAAAACCCATCGGCTCAGGAACAGGCATGGGCTTACCCACCAGTCATCAAATTGTTACTAAATATCATGAAGGTGAGTTGTATTTTGATTCAACCTTAGGGGGAGGAACCACCTTTTTTGTTCGTTTGCCCCGGTGCAACCCCTCGGCAACAGGGGAAGAAAGGCAATAGGCAATAGGCAATAGGGGAAGAAAGGCAATAGGCATAACCCACCCCTGCCCCTCCCAGGAGGGGAAGAAAAGACGTGGGGGACGCCCGAGGCTCGGAGTCAATCAGGCAATCTTCGATTGCTATAGGGAGAACCAGGGAGGGAGGGCGATCGCGCTCCTGAAAGGACTTAGGGGCGGCCGACAAGGGCAGGCCCCTAGGTTGCGGGTTTTAACTTAGTTGATTGGGAGGATCGATACGGTTGGCTAAGGCCGCCACAATCACCATGGGTAAGCCAATCAGGAGACAGATGCCCCATTGTTCTAGATTTAACGGGGCCGTGGAGAACAGCTTGTTCATGAAACCCACTTGACTAAAGAAAATCTGTAGAACCATCGTCACCGCAATGCCAATCCAAATCACAGGGGCGTTAGCCACCTCGACGTCTTGGCCGCGCAGTTTCTGACCTAGGCTAATGCCAATTTGACTCAAACTGATGAGATAGAAGAGCCGGCCAAAGACGAGGGCTTGAATGGCCATAGTGCGGGCGAGGGCTTCGGTATTTTCCTGTTCCCAACCTTGAACCCACTCAAATACGCCAAAAATCAGAATCCAGTTAAACAGGGAAATCAGTAAAATCCGCTGTAGGAGGCGTTTGTTTAACAGGGGACGGTCTGGGGAGAGGGGGGGCTGTTCCATCACCTGCTTGGATTTAGGTTCAAAGGCCAGGGGAACGGTCATGGCAATGGAGTTGATCATATTGAGCCATAACACTTGTAGGGAGAGAATCGGCAGGAGGCGATCGAGCAGAACGCTGATGACAATGGTCATGGATTCGCCGCCATTGACCGGTAGGATAAAGGCGATCGCCTTGATTAAGTTGCGATAGACGGTGCGCCCTTCTTCCACGGCGGCCTCGATGGAGGCGAAGTTATCATCTGTCAGCACCATGTCGGAGGCCTCTTTGGCCACTTCCGTGCCGCTTTGCCCCATGGCGACGCCAATATCGGCTTGTTTGAGGGCGGGGGCATCATTGACCCCATCTCCCGTCATAGCCACGATATCCCCTTGGGATTGTAGGGCTTCGACGAGACGCAGTTTCTGTTCTGGGGCAACCCGGGCAAAGACCACGCCATCTTCGGCAGCCCGGACAAAATCATCTTGGGCCATCTCCCCGAGTTCCGCCCCAGTGAAGGCGATGACCTCTCCCGTGCGTTTTAGACGCATTTGGGCGGCGATCGCACTGGCAGTGACCTTGTGATCCCCGGTAATCATTTTGACGCGAATCCCGGCGTTTTTACAGGCTTCTACTGCCCGGATGGCCTCCTGACGGGGGGGGTCAATCATGCCCTGTAGCCCCAGAAAGACTAAGCCCTGCTTCACGTCGTCATGATCCAACTCAGACTGCTGAACGGTCTTACGAGCCAAGGCTAAGACCCGTAAGCCTGAACTGGCCATAGTTTCAGCTTGATGATGAATCTCTTGCGCATCGATGGGTTGGGGCTGTCCTTGGGCATCAAGGGTTTCGCCACAACGAGAGACGATCGCCTCGACGGACCCCTTCATATAAATCGTAGCCTCGCTCCGATGCTGCCCCTGATGCAGGGTGGCCATGTATTGATAGTCCGACTCAAAGGGGATCACATCCCGGCGAGGCAGTTCTGCATTCAGTTGATCTAGGGTAAAGCCCGCTTTGCGACCACTGACGAGTAACGCGCCTTCAGTGGGATCGCCTAAGACTTTCCAAAGGCCCTCGTCTTGAGTCAGATGAGAGTCATTACAGAGTAATCCGGCCCGCAGACAATCGGTGAGGCTGGGATGTTGGTCTACGTCAATGGCTTCATTATCTTGACAGATATTTCCTTCGGGTGCATAGCCCGTCCCGAGAACTTGGTAGGGTTGCCCTCCCGCGTAAATCTGTTGCACGGTCATCTGGTTTTCGGTCAGAGTTCCGGTTTTGTCGGAACAGATGATGGTGGCACTGCCGAGGGTTTCCACGGCGGGCAACTTGCGGATGATGGCATGGCGATTGGCCATACGAGACACCCCAATGGCCAGGGCCACGGTGACGACGGCGGGGAGTCCTTCGGGAATGGCACTGACGGCTAGGGCAATGGTGGCCTCAAAGACTTCGTTAATACTGTCGGCGGTGAGGTCTTCGGCATAGCCTAAGCCAACCGCTAGGGTGAAGGCCGCTACCCCGAGGATGATATAGAGGAGTTGGCGGCTGAATTTGTCAAATTTCCGGGTTAGGGGGGTGATGAGGTTCGTCTGTTTCTCCATCAATTGGGAGATACGCCCAGTTTCGGTGTCTTTGGCGATCGCCACCACTAACCCTAGGCCCTGGCCCGAGGTGACGAAACTCCCGGCATAGGCCATACTGCTGCGATCGGCGAGGGAGGCGTTTTCGGCCACCGGCTGGGTCTGTTTCTCGACGGCGGTGGATTCTCCCGTTAATCCAGATTCATTGACTTGTAGGTTTTTTGTCTCCACTAAACGCAAATCGGCAGGGACTTTATCCCCAGAGGTGAGAATCACTAAATCCCCTGGGACAATCTCCGAGGAGGGAACTTGTCGTTTTTCACCATCACGATAGAGGGTGGCTTCCGTTTCGATGGAGGAAGAGAGGGCAGCAATGGCATTTTCGGCTTTAGTTTCTTGGATGAAACTGACGATCGCATTGATGAGGACAACTCCCCAAATGACCCAACCATTAGCACTTCCCCAGCCGTCTAACAAGAATTTGATGGCTCCAGCAATGATTAAGATATAGAGCAATGGCTGATTAAACTGCTCAAGAAATCGAATCAGGAAACTTTTTCCTGCTTTTCCTTCAATGCGATTGAAGCCAAATTCAGCTTGGCGTTTGGCAAACTCAGCTTGAGTTAATCCCCCTTCTCGTTTAACGCCTAATTTCGCTGCGGTTTTATCGACCGGGAGGGCGTGCCAATTTGTCTGTTTGGCTTGGGAGTTTTCCTGGGTCATAGGTCTAATTCAATAGTCAAAATCTTGTTTTAACAAAATGTTGATTCAAAAAATCGAATTTTGCTGAGTCGGGTTTAGGTGAATGGCTGATTAAGGGTGTTGTTATACCAATTTTCGATATGTTTGCTATACATCAACACTGGGAGAGGGCGCGCCACTTGCGGTTCGCCCCTACGGCCATCTATGGCATGAATTTTGAAAAA
>LJZT01000091.1 GCA_001314905.1 Phormidium sp. OSCR | reverse complement strand
CTTGGTTTTTGCCTAGTTACCTTCCATGTAAGGCGGCCCGGATTGTACCATAAGTTACTGCCGCATTCATCCCGACGCTAAAAACATCGGTGGCGCGGCTTTCTCCCGCTTATATCCACCTCGTCTTACAGCGCGGGGCTTCTTGCGGAATCAGCTAAGCTATTCAGATAAGCTATTCAGATACGGACAAGATACAACCATGACTGCGGTGAACTCCCCCACACCTTCTTCTGCTTCCTCCCCCCAACCCCGCCACTACAAAGCCAAAGGACTCAAACCCGGTGGCCCTCGTCCGGCTAAAGCCCTTTGTAGTGAATGTGGCCTGTGCGATACTCATTACATTCATTATGTAAAAGAGGCCTGCGCCTTTATTAACCAGCAATTTACAGAACTCGAAGACCAAATTCACGGGCGATCGCGACAACTCGATCAAGAAGCCGAAACCTATTTTGGGGTTCACCAATCCATGATGGCCGCCCGCAAAACCGAACCCATTGAAGGGGCGCAATGGACGGGAATTGTCAGCACAATTGCTTGTGAAATGTTGAACAGTGGCAAAGTCGAAGGGGTGGTTTGCGTCCAAAACTCCCCCGACGATCGCTTTCAACCGATGCCGATTATTGCCCGCACCCCCGAGGAAGTTCTCGCGGCCCGAGTCAACAAACCCACCTTATCCCCCAACCTCTCCGTTCTCGAACAGGTGGAACAATCAGGACTTAAACGCTTACTGGTGATTGGCGTGGGTTGCCAAATTCAAGCCCTGCGAGCAGTCCAAGATAAACTCGGACTTGAAAAGCTCTATGTTTTGGGAACGCCCTGTGTCGATAACGTCACCCGCGCCGGCTTACAAAAATTCCTAGAAACCACCAGTCGCTCCCCGGAAACGGTGGTGCATTATGAGTTTATGCAGGACTTTCGGGTGCATTTTAAACATGAAGATGGCTCCATTGAGAAAGTCCCCTTCTTTGGCTTAAATACCAAAGAACTTAAAGATGTTTTTGCCCCATCTTGCATGAGTTGTTTTGACTATGTGAATGGCCTGGCGGATTTAGTCGTGGGCTATATGGGCGCTCCCTTTGGTTGGCAATGGATTCTCGTTCGCAACGACATCGGTCAGGAAATGTTAGATTTGGTCCAGTCTCAGTTAGACACCCAGCCGGTATCCTCTCGCGGCGATCGCCGTCAAGCGGTCCAACAGAGTATTCCCGCCTATGACAAGGGAGTCACCCTGCCGATGTGGGCCGCCCAACTGATGGGAGTTGTCATTGAGCGCGTCGGCCCGAAAGGCTTAGAATATGCCCGGTTTTCCATCGACTCTCACTTTACCCGTAATTACCTCTATGTCCAGCGCAACTATCCTGAAAAACTCGACGATCATGTTCCTGAGTTTGCCAAACGCATTGTTGGACAGTATAAACTTCCCCAATAAATACCGGACTCGATAGTGTCAACCCCATTGTTCCCCATTCACGGGGGGCAAACCACAGCCAAGGAGACCTTTTTTAATGAGCATCACCTGTCATATCCTCGTCGAACAAAATCCCGGACTTCTCTACGTCAGCCGCAACGGTGCGCCTGAGAAAGTTCTACCGAAACTCGAACGCTTTTTGCTGAAATTCTGGGATGAACGGGAAACCGCCGGGGAACACCGTTACACCCCCGAATGTTTACTCGCTCAAGTCACCGTCCGCTTTGGCTTTGAAAGTTGTGAAGATGACTTTTCCAATTTACGGGTGGGGGTGGAGTATGATCCCGATGTAGAATATCTCTATCTAATTTCCCTCGACAAAACTGTTACCGTTTGGGCACCTGAACCCCGCTATCGTCAGAAACCGCAGTTGGGCCTCGATGGCTGTCATCAACTCAAGGAGTTATCGTTTCAAACGGCTTAGCTCGAAGTCAGCTCGTTCAATCAATTAGGGCTGCCCATCACCATGGTGACGGACAGCCCTAACGAGTGTTCATGAGTCAACTAACGGTCAACTGGCAACGACCCAAACTGATGTTAGCGGCGATTGGTACGCCGGGGACGGTAGTTGTTGCGGCGTTTGCGAGGACCCCCTTTGCGACGTTTGGAACGGTGTAGGAGGTTTTCGACTTCCTGAACACTGAAACCAATGCGACTCGGGCCACCAACGGGTTGTTGTTCGAGAAGCATTGACAGAGCCTTACAGGCAATTTGGTTGATGTCAACATCTTCTTCGAGCCGTCGCAGCAACTCAGCGGCTTCTTCCTGAATATGCTGGTGTTGCAGCTTCGAGGCTAGTTCCACCTGATATTGCTGTTTGGCTTCACCAATGGTGGGAACTTCCCCATAGACCATCGGCGAACCGGCAACGTGCATAATCCGGGTGAGTTTCTTGAACTCTAGGGGCGTAACCAGGGTGATGGCGGTTCCCTTGCGTCCCGCGCGTCCGGTGCGGCCAATGCGGTGGACGTAGCTGTCAGAGTCGAAGGGAATGTGATAGTTGAAGACGTGGGTGACATCGTTGATATCTAAGCCCCGCGCCGCCACGTCGGTGGCAATCAGTAGGTCAATGCGTCCCTTTTTGAAGCTCTCAATGGCTTCGTTACGCTGTCGTTGCTGCATATCCCCATGGAGGGAACTGGCGGCATAGCCCCGCGACACCAGGGTGGTACAGAGCATATCCGTCTCTTTTTTGGTGCGACAGAAGATTAAGGCCTTGTTGGGGGCTTCAGTGTCAATCAGGCGTACCAGGGCCTCTTCCCGTTCGCGCTCTTCTAGGACATAGTAGCGCTGGGTGATGTCCGTATTGATGGTCGAGTCTTTGGGGGTGACATCAATCGAGAGGGGGTCGGTGAGAATCTTCTTCGACAATTGGCGAATGGCCGAGGGAAGCGTCGCCGAAAAGAGTAGGGTTTGTCGCTCTTTGGGAAGATAGGTGAAAATTTCCTCAATATCGTCGAGGAAGCCCATGTCGAGCATTTCATCGGCTTCGTCGAGAATGACAATGGAGGGAGAGAAGTCTTTGAGACGCTTGGATTTGAGGTGGTCGAGGAGACGGCCGGGGGTGGCGGTGACCACTTGGGCGCCGCGACGGATGAGGGAGACTTGGCGTTCAATGGACTGTCCACCATAGACGGCGACGGTGCGAATGCCGGCACAGCGACCGAGACGATAGAGTTCGTCGCTGACTTGAGAGGCCAACTCGCGGGTGGGGACAATGACGAGGACCTGTACTCCTTCGCTGCTATCGCGATGGACGGCGTTCATGGCCGGTAGTCCGAAAGCGGCGGTTTTACCGGTTCCGGTTTGGGCGCGGGCGATCGCATCGCGTCCTTGGAGGATGACGGGAATCGCTTGCTGCTGAATGGGGCTAGGAACGCGGAAGCCTGCTTCCTGGATGCCTTCGAGGATCTCGGGACGCAGGTTAAATGACTCAAATGTGGGGGATGTTTCCTCAACATTCGGTTGGGAATCGGTATCGGTTTGGGGAAGGGACGTTTGTTCGGGAGTTACAGATGTCATAGATGAAGTCATAAGTTACTTGGTTACGTGTAGCGAAGGAGAGAACCCGTATATCGAGATGCTGAAGGGTTGTGGACTCGGTGGAGACCTGTCAACAGGTCAACAGAGGGACGAGACTGAGGGGAACTGGCAATCGCCCCGGTCTGTTGACTGTTGCGGGTGTTGTTGGTTCATAGATCGATTGAGTCTCAGCTCGCTAGAATTCATCTCCGCCGCCAGTTAACCAATAGGCGCTGTCGTGATCACTGATCTAGCACTGATCGAGCAATGACTGATCTAGCAATGACTGATGTAGCACCGTTTGATGTAGCCCCGTACAGTGACGTTCCACACTTGACCCAGCGACTGAGTTGGCAATCTCGATCAGCACGCTGTTGATCACAGTTGATCAGACGCACTGTTTGGAGGTACCACCGCTTCACTCTATGATAGTTGCAATTTCTACTTTTCTGTGAAGCTTTTTTCATCAATCTCTCAAATTGTCGTGATAGGCTGTTCTCAAATGCTTGCCAGTCGAGACTTGACTGGATCACGTTGACCGTATGGCTAGAGGTAAAACGCAACAGATGGACGCTGCCACACTTTGGAAACGCTATCGGGACTGGCTCTATTATCATGAGCAGCTAGGGGTCTATGTCGATATTAGCCGTATCTCTTTTGATGAGACCCTCGTCGATCGCCTGACTCCCCGCTTCGAGACCGCTTTCCAAGCGATGGCAGACCTCGAAGCCGGGGCCATCGCCAACCCGGATGAGGAGCGAATGGTGGGCCATTACTGGCTACGAGATCCGGATCTCGCGCCGACGGAGACGATCAAACGGGAGGTGATTGACACTCTTGAGCAAATTGAGGGTTTGGTGGCAAAAGTCCATTCAGGGGCACTCCATCCTCCGGCGGGCGATCGCTTCACGGATATTCTCTCGGTTGGTATTGGCGGTTCGGCCCTCGGTCCGGAATTTGTCGCTGATGCTTTAGCCCCCCTTGATGCCCCGTTAGATATTCATTTTATTGATAATAGCGATCCCCAGGGAATCGATCGCACCTTAGCGCAATTGGGCGATCGCCTCTCGACAACCCTAGTCTTTATCATCTCCAAGTCCGGCGGAACCCCGGAAACGCGCAATGGCATGATCGAGGTCAAAGCGGCGTTTGACAAGGCTGGACTCGATTTTACGAAACAAGCCGTAGCCATTACCGGCGTTGACAGTAAACTCGATCGCCAAGCCCAAAATGAGGGCTGGTTAGGTCGTTTACCGATGGCTGACTGGGTGGGAGGACGCACCTCGGAAATGTCGGCCGTGGGACTCCCGGCGGCGGCGTTGCAGGGGATTGACATTCGGGCCATGTTGGCCGGGGCCAAAGCCATGGATGAGGCGACGCGAGTGCGGGATCTCAAACAAAATCCAGCGGCCCTGTTGGCCCTGGCCTGGTATGCGGCCACCAACGGCCGGGGTGAAAAAGATATGGTAATTTTGCCCTATAAAGACTCCCTGTTGTTGTTCAGTCGCTACCTGCAACAGCTTGTGATGGAATCTCTGGGTAAAGAGAAAGACCTCGATGGTAACATTGTCCATCAGGGCATTGCTGTCTATGGCAATAAGGGATCGACCGACCAACACGCCTATGTACAACAGTTGCGTGAGGGAGTTCCCAACTTCTTTGTGACTTTTATCGAAGTCCTCGACGATCGCCAGGGTGAATCCACCGAAATCGATCCAGGGGTCACCTCGGGGGACTATCTCTCGGGCTTTCTACAAGGAACTCGCCAAGCCCTCTTTGACAATCAACGGGACTCGATCACCATTACTGTACCGGAGGTCAGCCCCTTCTCGGTGGGGATGTTAATTGCTCTGTATGAGCGTGCTGTGGGCTTCTATGCCTCTCTGGTCAATGTCAATGCCTATCATCAGCCGGGAGTTGAAGCGGGCAAGAAAGCAGCGGCGGCGGTGTTGTCGGTGCAACAAGAGGCCATGGCGGTTCTGAAACGGGCCAACAAACCCATGTCCCTAGAGGAGTTGGCGACGGCGATCGGACAGCCCGATCAGGTGGAAATCCTCTATAAAATCCTACGTCATCTTCATGCCAATCAACGGGGAGTGACCCTGGTTGGCAACTTGGGCCGGCCCTCTAGCCTACAGGTGTCTGCCTTTTAACGGTCTCTATGCCTCTGACAATTTTGGTGGTGGAGGATGACTTAGCCACTCGTGTGTCCATCACCGATTATCTGGAACTCTCAGGTTACTCCGCTATCCCGGCCGTCAACGGACGGGAGGCGTTGGCCTTACTCGATCGCCATCAACCCCATTTACTCATTACCGATGCCATCATGCCAGAAATGGATGGCTATGAGTTAGTGCGGCAAATTCGCCAGCAGCCTAACTTTCGCCTGTTGCCGGTGATTTTCTTGACGGCCCGCAACGAGACTCGCGATCGCATTCGCGGCTATCAGGCGGGTATTGATCTGCATATGCCCAAACCCTTCGAGTTAGAGGAGTTGGCTGCCGTCGTCCGCAATTTCCTCGATCGCTACACCATGATGAGTCACGCCTCAGCCGTCGCCGCCCCACCCCCCACTCCACCGCCAGACGGCCCCGATGTTAAGATTGACTTGACCGATCGCGAACAGGAAGTCCTGGATCTGTTGAGTCAAGGCTTGTCGAATAATCAAATTGGCGATCGTCTTTATCTAAGTTCCCGAACCATTGAAAAGTACGTCAGTAACCTACTGCGTAAAACGGATACTAGCAATCGCTCAGAATTGGTCCGATTTGCGATCGAACATCATTTGTTGCAGGGATAGAGGCAAGAGGCAAGAGGCAAGAGGCAAGAGGCAAGGGGGAGGGGATAACAATTATTGACAATGACCGTATGGATCTACAAACCCAAAGAGAGCTTATCGCCTATCTTAGCCAGTATCTGACGGAGGCCCGTGTCGCTCGCCTCGATGAGGTATTGGCCAAACGAACTCGACAAATCGCCGTCGTCTTAGAGGGGATTCATAAACCCCATAATGCCAGTGCCGTGCTTCGTAGTTGCGATGGCTTTGGCGTGCAGGATGTCCATATCATCGAACGAGATACCGAATTTGACCCAAACCAACAGGTGAGTTTAGGGGCCGATCGCTGGTTGAGTTTACATCGCTATGACGACTATGGCGTTAATAATACCGCCGTGTGCTTAGATCGCCTCAAAGAGCAAGGCTTCACCCTGCTGGCGACAACACCCCATGATCCCACTGTTGCTGTTGATGAAGTTCCCATCGACGGTAAAATCGCCGTTCTCTTTGGATCAGAACTGCGCGGCTTGTCCACCTACGCCCTCAGTCATGCCGATGTGCGAGTCAAAATTCCCATGTATGGCTTTAGCGAGAGTTTCAACATCTCCGTGAGTGCGGCATTATGTTTATATGAACTCAGTAAACGCTTACGTCAGGGAAATCAGCCCTGGCGGCTGACACCGGCCGACTATACCGCCCTCAAATTGGAGTGGTTGCGCCGTAGCATCCGGGCCTATGATCAGTTAGAAGCCGAGTTTGTCGCATCCCTGGATAAACAGACTTAATCGCCTTCGGGCTGGGGATGTGCTGTTGATTGATGAATTGTATGAAAAGAGGAACCCGAGTCTATGAGTGATGTCGTGATGGAGTCTCCTGTGTACTTCGGACAGTTTGGAAGTTATCAAATCACCGAGGGCGATCGCCGCGAAGTGCGAATTTATCGTGCGGGTTTGGCGGTGGCGGCCCTCTGCTTTGCCCTGGGAACGGGCCTAACCCTGGGCTACGGAACCAGTGATTGGCTATTACCCACCCTCACCTGGCTCTATTTTGGCTTTTGTTTGGCCTTGGGAGTCAGTCTGTTGACGATTCATATCTATCTGGCCCCCTTGCATCGTCTTCTACAAGCCTGCTGGTTAGTGGGTGTCGCCTCGGCGGTGGATTTAGTCTTGTCGAGTGACAGTCCCTTGGCCCTGACAGTGTACGAACATCCCAATAGCCTTTGGGGCGTGGGATTTACCTTTGTGGCCTTGACGGGCATTTATTTCAAAGAAGCCTTTTGTTTCAATCGCTTAGAAACCAAATTTCTCACCCCGTTGGTGCCGATTTTGCTATTAGGTCATCTCACAGGTTGGCTTCCTGAAGAAAGCAAACCTGTGATGTTGGGACTCTGGGCGATTTTGTTTTTGGTGTTTAGCTTACGCAAACTCCCTCAAGCGATTCCCGATGATATCGGTGACAAAAGTGTGTTTGACCATCTACGCAATCGCAACAACGAGACGATATCCTCCCAAGAGGGGTGATGTGACCCTTGAGTGACTCTTTTAACGGCGATCGCCCCTATTGGGTGGCCTGGGCGCAGATCAAGCGCATTGGTTCGGTCTTAATGCGTCGCTTGCAACAGGAATTTGGGTCCCTCGAAGCGGCCTGGCAAGCCTCAGAGGCGGGATTACGCAGCGTTGAGGGGATCGGTCCTCAGTTAGCCGCCGACATCCTCAGAGGGCGATCGCAGCTAAATCCCCAGCGTCTCTATGACAGCCATCTCCAGGCCAATCCTCACTTCTGGACTTTATCAGACCCCGAATATCCCCGCCTGCTGCAAGAAATTCACAGTCCGCCAGCAATCCTCTATTACCGAGGACTCCCTGATGCTGAGGAAATAGAGGGAAACGCCCGTACCATTGCCATTGTGGGAACTCGTCGCCCAAGTCCCTATGGCATCAAATGGACGCACCGCCTCAGTCGCTGCCTCACTCAACGAGGATACACGGTGATTTCCGGCCTAGCGGCGGGAATTGACAGCGAGGCCCACCGCACCTGTTTGGACCTGGGAGGACGGACGGTGGCGGTATTGGGAACTGGGGTGGATGTGGTCTATCCTCGCCGCAATCAGAAACTCTATGAGGAGATTGTGGAAACCGGATTAGTCGTCAGCGAATATCCTGCCGGAACACCCCCCGATCGCCTCCAGTTTCCTCAACGCAACCGTATCATCGCCGGCTTAAGTCGCGCCACCCTAGTTACAGAAGCCCCGCAAAAATCCGGGGCCTTGATTACCGCCTACCTCGCCAACGAGTTTTGCCGTGATGTCTATGCGCTTCCCGGTTCCCTGGATAATCCCAATTCCCGAGGCTGTTTGGGCCTGATTACCCGAGGGGCACAATTGGTCATGGATGAGGAGAATCTGCTGCAAACCCTAGAGGAGATGCCCACGGTCACGGTTCCCGCCGGTCGCCTCAGACCTGAACCAATACCACAAAATAAAGAATCTGTCAAGGTATCTTCAACAGCAGATCCTAGTCCAATGCCCGAAGTACCGGCCCATTTGGCCCAAGTTTTCGCGGCAGTTCCCCCAGAAGCCACCGCCTTTGATGTGATTGTGGAGACATCAGCCACGGAAGCGGCGGCTGTGTCGAGCGCCCTCTTGCAGTTAGAATTGTTGGGGTTTGTCTCAGCCCTACCCGGACTACGCTATCAACGCAGTTAAGTGTAGTGGGTTCCGGTATTCCCTTCTTCCCCCCTCTTGCCTCTTGCCTCTTGCCTCTTGCCTTCTCCCCCTGTTCCCTGTTCCCCGTTCCCTGTTCCCTTCTCTTGCCTCTTGCCTCTTGCCTCTTGCCTTCTCCCCCTGTTCCCTGTTCCCCGTTCCCTGTTCCCTTCTCTTGCCTCTTGCCTCTTGCCTCTTGCCTCTTGCCTCTTGCCTCTTGCCTTAAATTATGAAACTTCTAATTGGTAACGATGACGGTATTCTCGCCCAAGGGGTTCAATCCTTGGCAAATGCCTTAGCCGAGGTGGGCCATGAGGTGACGGTGGTATGTCCCGATCGCGAGCGATCGGCGACGGGCCATAGTCTGACGATGCACCAACCCATTCGGGCCGAACGAGTCGAGGATCGTTTTCACTCGGGGATCGCCGCCTGGGCCTGTTCGGGGACGCCCTCAGACTGTATTAAGTTGGCGTTGAGTGCTTTAGTCGACTCCCCCCCGGATTTCGTCTTGGCGGGGATTAACCACGGGGCAAATGTAGGCACTGATATTCTCTATTCCGGGACGGTTTCGGCGGCGTTGGAGGGCTATATTGAGGGCATTCCCAGTGTGGCGTTCAGTTTAGCGAGTTTTACCTCTCGGGATTTTGAGCCTTCGGTGGCGTTCGCCCTGCGTTTAATGAAACAGTTGGGTGATCATCGCCCCACGGAACCGATGTTGCTGAATGTGAATATTCCGCCGGTGACGGGCGATCGCATTGCGGGGGTAACGCTGGCCCGGCAAGGGGTACGTCGCTATACGGATGTGTTTCAGAAACGGGTTGATCCCCGTGGCAAAACTTACTACTGGTTAGCCGGAGAAGTCTTAGAAGAGTTGGATGATGAACCCGACAAGGCTGAGATTCCCATTGATGGCATTGCGGTGAGTCAGAATTATATTACGATGACGCCGTTGCAGTCGAAGTTAATTTGTCCCCCTAAGTTAGAGGAAATGCGGGGATGGGATTGGCTGAGGGAAATTTAAGATGCAGAGATTTGAACGCTTCATAAATCCTGGCCAACTCAGAGAACTCACGTGTTGTTAACCACTGCTTCTGATGCCGTCTCTCAGAACGTCGATGAGACGTTAACCACAACCTCAACTCAAGTGACGGGGTTGGTGGGAGCGTCGATTATTTTGCTATTAGTTGCTACAGCGGTTGCCTTGATTACCCGCCGTTTTCGCATTCCCTATGTGGTGGGATTGGTGTTAGGAGGACTGCTGATCACGAAACAGGCGTTACCGGCAGGGATTGGTTTAAATCCTGATGTGATTCTCAATCTCTTTTTGCCGATTCTTATTTTTGAGGCGGCAATTAATACGGATATTAGTCGTCTGCGGAGTACGATTAAGCCGATTCTCTTGTTGGCTGGGCCAGGGGTGGTTTTGGCGGCGGCGATTACTACCGTATTTTTGCATTTTGGTTTGGAGTTGGCTTGGATTACGGCGGCGGCGATCGGGGTCATTTTAACAATTACGGATACGGTGTCGGTGATTGGGGCGTTTAAGACCGTTAAAGTTCCGGGACGGCTGATTACAATTGTTGAGGGCGAGAGTCTATTTAATGATGGGATTGCTCTGGTTTTATTGACGATGATTAGTACCATTCATCGTCAAGGTTCGTTTACGCTAGGTGAAGGGGTTGAACAGTTATTCATTGCCTTGGTTGGAGGGACAATCTTAGGGTTGGGGTTGGGATATCTCTGTGTAGGACTTCTCAAGCAACTCAATGATGCCTTAAGTGATACTCTCTTGACGGTGGCGGTGTCGTTGGGAACCTTTCAGATTGGGCAAGTTTTGGGAGTTTCTAGTGCGATCGCCGTGGTAATTGCAGGCTTGGTAATTGGCAATTCAGGATTTAATAAAATTTCTGCATCGATTAAAGTGACGCTGCTTAATTTCTGGGAATATGCAGGCTTTGGTGTAAACACATTTATCTTTTTATTGGTGGGTGTAGAAGTCGAATCTACTGTGCTTTGGGTTACGTTACCGAGTGCGATGCTGGCGATTTTAGGCTATCAACTTGGTCGGATTTTCTCGATTTACCCTCTACTCTATGTAGTCCGATTTTTTGACCGACCCTTACCCCTGAAATGGCAACACGTGCTGATATTTGGCAATGTTAAAGGGTCACTATCGATGGCACTCGCTCTGAGTTTACCGTTTACATTACCTGGGCGAGAAGATGTCATTACTCTAATTTTTAGTACGGTGTTAGTTTCCTTGATTGGACAAGGATTGAGTTTACCTTGGCTGGTGAAACAACTTAACCTCAATCAACCCTCTCCCCACAAAGAAAAAATTGAACAGTTACAACTGACGTTAATCGCCTCGAAAGCGGCTCAACAAGAACTCAATAGTTTGTTAGACTCAGGGAGTTTACCCAAATCTCTGTATGAAGAACTCTTTGCCAACTACCAGGCTAGAATTGCTACCGCTGAACGAGAACTGCGTCATCTTTATAATCAACGCATGATTCATGAGGATAAGCCTCTCGAACCTGGGGGATATTTAGATAGCTTACGTCGCCGTCTGTATCTAGCAGAAAAAGGGGCGATTAATGATGCGGTTCGCAAGGGGTTACTCTCCAATGAACTGGCGAGTCGCTATATCGATACCCTCAACCAAAAACTGATGTCTCTGCAAGATGATTAAAGGGTGTAAGATTTTCTCAAGAACATAATCCTAGAAAATTAATGACATCTCGGACTAAATCTGGTTTCGTGACGGCTAAGATATTGGCACCACTTTCGAGAATGGTACTCCCATTGGGGATAATCAAATCTTCATGGGCGTGGGCTTGATAGCCAATAATCAAGGTTCCTTCAGGAAACCGCTCGTCTTGAGCAATTTCGGCGACACTACGACCGATGATATAACAGTCTTGGGGCAGTGAGAGTTTTAAGACTTCGACTTGCCCTTGTTCAAAGTGCATCATGGCATCGACTTGAGGATATTCGATCGCATTAATGATGCGGTTGATGGCCAGTTGGGTGGTACTAATAATATGGGTCGCCCCGGCGAGTTGGTAGGGTTCGGCAAAGTCGCGATCGCTCATGCGCACAATAATCTGAGGTACGCCATAATGTTTAGATAGGGTGACAAATGCCAGGTTTAGGGCATCTTCTCGCAAGGCCCCAATCACGGCATCGGCTTTACGAATCCCGGCTTCAATCAGAGTTGTGGTATTGACGGCACTCCCTTCAAAGGCCATCACACCAATCTTTTCACGGGCATATTGACAGGCCATCGGATCGGGGTCAACAATGGCAATGGTATGACCGATATTCAGTAATGTATTGGCCAGGGCTAATCCCGTCATCCCGGCCCCGCCGATGAGAATATACATGATAGATAGTTAATAGTTAATAGTTAATAGTGAGTAGTTAATAGTGGGTAGTTAATAGTTAATAGTTAATAGTGAGTAGTGAGTAGTTGGCTGGATTTTTGTTTTTTTTATTTGTTCATTCTTTGTTTGGATGTTTTTATTATTTTGGTTAGAAGCTTCAATATCTCTTGAAGGTCTTTTAGGATCGACTCAGCCTCGGGCGAGGTTAGGTAAGTTGTTTTGTGAAGTAGTACAATCCAATATTGAGTTTCATTTGCTTCTTTGAGGGCGATCGCCAATTTGTGGATAAAATCAGATTTACTTTCAGCATACTCAGCCTCAGACACCAAAGCTCCTATTGCCGTTCCAGCTCGTAGAAGTTGTTTAGACAAAACATACTCCCGTTTACTAGAATACAACTATTTATATAAATTAACAACTCGCACAGCAAAAGCGAAAGATTTATCTTTCAATGGACTTTGACCAGCAGCCCTACCCAATCCCAAGTAACTCATGAAACTATAAACTATAAACTATCAACTATCAACTATTAACTATTAACTATAAACTATTAACTATTAACTATTAACTGTCCAACCATCGCTGTAAAATAACAGCGGCGGCCTTGCGATCGATGGCCCCTTTATCCTGAGACGGATGTTTTCCCGAAACCCGGATTAACTCCTCGGCTTCAATGGAACTGAGACGTTCATCGACAAACTCAATGGGAAGTCCTAACGCCGAACCGATGCGGTGGGCCAGTTTCTCCAGCCGTTGAGCTTGTTTGCCCATGGTTCCATCGTCGAGAGTATAGGGCATCCCAATGACTAACACCGTGGCCTGACGCGCCTTGACGAGTTGACGCAAGGCCTCGATATCTTGGGCGAAACTGCTGCGTTTAATGGTGGTGAGTTCTGTAGCCAGTAAACCTAAGCCGTCGCAACCGGCAACTCCGATGCGACGGCGACCTAAATCGAGGCCTAAGGCAGCAACTCGCGGCTTCATGGGCGATCGCCATTGCCGTTTTGCTCCCGATGATGGGGATGTTCCTGAGAACGCTCCTCTTGATGGCCCTTTGGCTGATGGCGTTCGTCTTTCAACGGTTGCGGGGATTGATGGGACCAAATCATCCGCCCCGGAACCGGTTTACGAGAGGGTTGTAGGCCGCCTAAGACATCAGACAGTTGCAGGCCTTCTAGGGCCACTTGTTTGGTTTCCCGCAGTTTGTGCCAGACGGAACGGGACATCAGCAGGGTGTTGACGATGGGTTCAGCCCCGACACTGGTGAGATATTCCTCCCGTTCGGGCTGATAGTCTGTCGAGGCCAGCCGTAGGGATTGGGGGGGCAACTGTTGGGTGATGCGGGCCATCTGGGCCAGCAGTTCTGGATAGAGCCAGGTGTAGGCGGGATGAACCGTTAGTTGGGCTTCGTGGTGGCTGCTACCATCACGGCTGAGGCGAATTTGGAAATAGCCGATCGCCGCTTTGCGTTGCGGTTCAAAGACATAGCCACTGACGACTTCTGTGCGGCCAAACCACTGTTTGATGCCCGAGAGGATGGATTCAAAGAGGCTGGTTTTGAAGTCGAGAATGTGGCGATCGAACACCTGACGTACCAGCGGCGGCATGGAAACGGTATCGAGTTGATAGAGGAGTTGGGCGTCGGAGTTGCTGACGGGGGTGAGATTGGGTAAATCGGGTTCCCGTTCTCCGAGTTGGGCCAGCAAGTCCGGTTCAATGGTCCAATAGGTCATCTGGGCCAGGGGTTGAAAGCCATTTTGCCGATAGAGGGCCATGGCCGTGTTATCGCTAACTTCGACTTCGACGATCCAGGTTCGGGCTTCCCAGATGGCTTGCAGACAATGGCGTAGTAGAACCGTTCCCGTGTCTTGGCTACCGGCGGCGGGATCGGCGATCGCGCGATCGACTCGCCAGGTGGTGGAGGTCCGGTTCACCGGCGAGACTTGGATGGCCCCGAGGAGGCGGCGATCGCATTGGGCGATATAGGCCCGCAACAGATTGTGATAGGGGTTGGGAAACAGACTCAGGAGTTTGAGGAGGCCGTAATGCTGACGGATGCGATCGAGATCCAGGGCCAAATCCAGTTCATCACTGGGGCTTTTAGCGGTAAAGGCATCGGCTTGCAATAAAGATTCGATATTATCCAGGTCTCGATATTGGATGGGGCGAATATCAATCCTTGGTGTCATCGATGTTGGCGGAGTGGGAGTTGAGGACGTCATGGGGGAAACTTGGGGGGACGAGGGCAGGGGACGGGGGGCAGAAGAACCACTACCGCCATTTTAACGAAGATTCTCAACTTCCCCAAAGGATCTAGGAGTTTCGGGGTCGGATGAGGACGACTGGGGTTTGTTCGTCGGCATTTCCGGCGGGGTTACTCCGGAGGGCGGTTTCGAGGAAGGTATGGGGTAAATCGGGGGTGGCGGCCAGGACTTTAACGGCTTTTAGGTCATTGACATCAACGATCGCCGCTGATAAACCGGTTTCCCGTTGAATCCGCTCGACGACAGCTTGGGGGTCATCGGGGCCGAGAACAATAAATTGGTCGTAGGGGGGAAGGGTTCCGGTGACATCATCAATCAGGCGGGCTTGTTCTCCAGCCAGTTGATAGAAGCCGCCCCGTTGCCCCAACAGACGCAGGCCGACACCGCCGAGGAAGGCGAAAAAGACGCGAGGGGTTCCCACTTGGTCGATGAGGGTTTGTAGGCCGCAGGCGGTGGCCAGGCTAGAGGTGGGCAGGAACCAGTAACAGAGTCGCCGGGCCAGCCAGCCGGGTTTAACGGTGGCGGGATCTCGCAGTCGCCCTTGAATGATGGCGAGAGGGGTTTCGCCGATGGTGACGATATCGCCACTTTGGGCATGGGGCATGACATAGCGACGAATCACCTCGACGGGATCGTCGAGATGGGTGAGGAGATGGGTTTTGACGGGAAACACCTCGGCGTTGTCTTTGCTTAGCCAGTTGGGAGGGGTATCTGCGTCGGGGTATTGCAGGGGAAACACGATATGTCCGGTTTTGGGGATGCGTCCGCCGGGGCCGTAGCTGAGATAGTTGAGTCGTAGCCAGAGGGTTTGTAGGCGATCGAGGTTCGGCCCCGTTAGGGCAACGTTGAGTTTAATGTGGGTACTGTGGCGGGCTTTGATGATGTAGGGGAACCAATAGCCATCGGGGCGGGCGGGGGCATCTTCATGGGCGGGGATGACTTCAATCTGGCAGGAGATGTCGGAGACGGAGGCTTTGGAGAGGAGGGTGGCGTTGGCGTTGACATCGGGAATCATGATTTCGAGTCCCCCGGTGGCGTTGAAGAGTTCCACGTCGCCTTGGATGTGGAGGCGATCGCCTTCCTGGTGGGTGATGGCCCAGGTTCCGGGGCGAAATTCTAGGTGGTTGCCCGGTTTACGTCGGTAGTTAAGGTCCAGGGCGATCGCCCCCAGAACCATCACCAGAATGATGATGCCAATTACAATGCCGATAATTACGTCGATCGCCACGATTCCCGTCTTGCCTCACAAATCCTAAAAACTCCCCTGGTTATACCATGAATCATGGACGATGGATATCGGAGTCTTGATTAGAGGTGGGTTGCTGCTTTTTGATCTGAATCCATTGCCGGGGCGGCCACCACGCCCCCAAGGAAAAGATTAACTTCTCACTCATCCATTTTTCTACTAACCACCAGGCTCCAACGGAACAAAAGATACTCCAAAACAAAGCGACAACAAACGGGTGGGGAGGTAGCCAAAAGCGATCGCGATTCGGAAGCTGCCAAGGTTCAGTGATTAACCCCGAAGTTGAAGCGACGATCGCCCCCGCCGCAATTCCCACACCCACCGCTTGGATATGGTTTTGTAAGTCCAGGTTATCCTCTTGTTGCTGTTTGTAATACTCTGCGTCGGCTTTTTGGCGTTGGCGATCGCTTTTTGCTTGCTCCAGTTCCGTCGTGGCGCGAATGCTGTTAATCAAATCGCTAAAGAGAAGTTGACCCGGTTCGAGATAATCAATATAGGTTTGGATTTGCTTGAGACGCTGGGGGACGGTTTTGCTGGCAAAATCTGACCAGTAGCAGAGTTTATCCCCTGCTTTTTCATCCCGGATATGGGACAGAGAAATCTGAAAATTTTGCCAATTGACATCAATTGTGGTATAATGCGCCTTGATGTCGCGCAATTTACAGTTATAATCCAGTAGCCTTTGGGGAATTGTTTGTAACAGTTGATCGAGCTTATTTAGGCGTTCCTCCGCTGTCGGCAACAAGAAAACCTGGTTAAACTCCTGCACCTTCGCTTCTAGCTCACTGTAGAGCCGTCTAGCGCCTTGATAACCGGCTTTCGCCAGTTTCCCAACCACCACACTTTTCTGATAAGTCCAGAATAAATTTCGCAGATTATAGTAGTTATCTTGGGCGCGGTCTAAGTCTATAGTATCGGGTTTAGCTAAGGAAATTAAAATCGTCAGCGAGTCAGCCGCGAAGATAAACAACGGGCAGTTAAACAGCCTATCTTCCGTGATATATTCAGCCTGTGGACACAAGTTTTTTGCCCACTCTTTGGCGCTGCTTAATTCCAATTCATTCAAATCCTCACTTTCCCCAGTTAACCAGAGCACCTTGCCCAGATTTGCCGTCACATCAATCAAGGCTTGGGGTTGAAAAATCCCCGCATTGTCGGGGTAAACATGAGCCTGTTCATCGGCGAGAGACAGGGTTAAATCCGCACTATAGGTGTCGTGAATCTTAAAGGTGCTGAGATTTCCCGTTAGGGAGATATCCTCGATTTTAATCACTGCAAAATCGAGGTCATGGTCTGGGTTCGCCTCCGTGGGTTCCGTGAACTTTCTTAGTTCAGGAAACCGAATTTTGGCCGCCAACCCTCGCAAATCATCCCACAACAAACCCGCATCTGGGCTGTGGGTATCCGGTGCATCATCTAAGGATTGGCAGAGGTGGAAAGCATAAAGACTAAGATTGAGGTGTTTCACGGTCTGGCTCTGGAGAAGGGTCGGACGTCTCTAGGTTGGTGTTGTTTTTAACGGCTTGTTCAATGAGTGTAGCTAAAGAGTTATCCTTTCCTGGGGGTTTGCTTCCCCCAACACCCATTTCATTGTTGCTGAGGCTTAAAGTGCGTTTACGGGGTGCGAGTTTAGCCGTGTATTGGTCGTATAAGTCCTGACGCTGTTGCAGCCACCCTTCAATGGCGGCGGCATCTTTTTCGTCATCATCACCGAGTTGCTGCTGTAATTCCAGTAAACTTTCCCCGTGTTTAGCAATCCAATTATTCAGATTTTCTTGCAGCAGGGCAGTAAAAGCGGCGATTTTTTTAGCATCAGTAGCCATAGTTTTGTTCTCCTTCTCCAACAATACAGAATGCAGCCCAGTGGTAGGGGGATTGATAGGGGCGATGGTTTATGCCCTCCTCTTGATTCTGCCCCATCTGTGCAAAAACGGGTTGTAAGGCTTCGCGCCACTCCTGAGAAAATAGGGGGCATTGTTGTCGCCATTGCTCAAAGCCGCTGACGGTGGTTTCTCGCAGCCACTTTTGAGCGGCTTGCAGGGATAGGGCGAGTTGACCCGGTTGTTGTTGCAGCAGTTCATAGGTTCTAATCAGCAGCAGGGCGGTAGACACCTGATTGACGGACCAGAGGCTAACCAGGACGCTCGGGCTACCCGCCAGGATAAAGCCACTGGAGAGGCTGATATATTCGTCGGTGTCGTCAACGGCGACTTGTCCAGTTTCGCAGGCGGAAAGGGTGACCAGGCTGCAATGGCTGAGGTTCAGGTTGGCGATGATGTTTTCTAAGGTGAGAATTCCATCGGCCAGGAGTAAGCCAGAATCTAGGGGAGAGGTAAGGTTAAAGGCGGCGTGACAGGAGAAGAACAGGTGATGGGTTTGGCTGAGGAGTTCCTGGCGTTGTTCGTTCAGGAGGTTGGCGGTGGTGGCTTCCTCCCCCGCGAGGGTTTCCGGTTCGGTGAAGCGAGTGCGGATGGTTTCGATTTCTACATCAGCCCAGTCCAGGTCTTGGGTGGGGTTTTGGATGGCGAAGAGTTGGTTAAAGTGGGGGCGTGAGCGGCTTTGGGCTTGTTGCAGCAGTTGGCAGTTGGGGGCGTAGGTGACTCCTTTGGGGAACAAGTCCTGTAGGAATTTGCTCTCACCGTCTTCTGTAGCAACGGGTAAGGCGTGGAGGGGGAACAGGTGCAGGTAGCGGTGAGGGATGAGGATGAGTTTTTGGCAGTTGGGGAAGTTTTGCCGCAGGTTCGCCAGGATTTCATCCAGATGCAGGATTGGGGCGAGGGTTTCGAGGCGTTCGGCTAGGGTGTCGCGCCATTGGCTGTTGTCTCGGTTGCGGTAGTCGCGAAGATAGGAATTTCCCCAATCGATGAGTTTATCTAGGTCTTCTTTGGAAGATGTCCAGAGGTTGAGACGTTCGGCGGTGAGAGTGAAGGTGAGGAATTTTTGACCCGGCAGGATGTACCATTCCAAAATGACGGTTTCCTCATCCAGTAACGCTTGCATGGCTTGGAAATGCAGGGGTTTGTAGGGTTCGAGTTTTTGCTTTTCTTGCCGCAATTGGTTGAGATGGCTATAGTCTGGGTTCTCCTCGTCTTGCAGGCGGCGTTCGGCTTGAGCAATGGCGATTTTGAGGGATTGCAACTGTTGGCGGATGTTCTCGGGAATCACGCCCCCCGGATACACGTCACGGGTAGCGATGAGTTCCACCAAGTTCCGGGCCTTGCTGCGGTCTACATATTCAATGGCATCGGTGTATCGACCCAATTCTAGGCAGACTTCCACCATGCCGCGATAAACTTTGTTCCATTCTTCATTAAAGTTGCGTTTATAGCCCTCACTATCCGCCCCAATTTCCCCCCGCAGATATTCCACCCGTTCCAGGGCTTCTTGAAAGCTACGGTAGGCATTTTCTAGGGCTTGTTGTTTCTGGGTGGAACTGTTCCCAGCTAGGCGAGATTGAGCTTTGTAGGCAAAACCAAAGTTATTCAGGGTTGTTGCTAAATCGCGGGCTAACTCCAACCGCTGCCGAATCTCTGCCGCTTCATCGTAGGCGGCGATGGCAGCTTCGAGATTGGCGGCGGGGTTGATGCCCATCTCGGCTTGGGTGA
>LJZT01000090.1 GCA_001314905.1 Phormidium sp. OSCR | reverse complement strand
CGCAAGGGGGTGCTGGCGGCTAAAGCCGCTTGAGTCGGTTTTCCTCCCCGCTCTGAAGAGACGGGGCTTCCAACCATCCCAGGAGCTTTTACGTGACAACGGCTCACCTGAGACTGGGGGTTGGATGAGTCTGGGACAGTGTCAGAACTGCATCAGAACTGCGTCAGATGTTTGAAATCCATCACAGAGGCGATCGCTCCATCGGCTCTGCTCACCCGCCCCAGGTCATCGAGAGATGACCCTTCACAGACCGTTGCTTGAGCGATCTTAACAAATGAAAGGCTCGGGAACGGATCGGTCTCGACTCTGACGGACTCCCCCTGGCGAAACCCCTTCTCAAATCAAACCGTCAGCGGTCTGTGACCAAGATCACGACAGGGGAGGGAAACGGGTCATCCAGTGATTGAGGGTTTCGGCAGCGGTTAAACCGCCGAGTCCATAACAGGCTCGTTTACGCCAGGGAAGAACTGGAAAATGACCCCTCGGTGCTTGTCGAGCGAAATTTAGCTCCTCGTAATAGAGCCAAGTTCGGCCAGAACGCCAGTGGACGCGATCGCAAAATTGATTGTAATCACCGCCGCTACCCCACCAAATCTCCGCTTGCACCGACCAGCCAAAACGCCCTTCACTATAGGCGTACCACAGTTCATCGAGGGTTTGTAACTCCCCCTGAGGAAAGGCCGCAATCTCATCGCCATCGAGCCAACCTCCTCGATTGAGTCCCGCCACCTCTAAAATCCGTTCCCAAGTCCAAGCGTCGGCTTCGCGCCACTCCTGTTGAGCGAGATGGAAGCCTAGGGGATGATAGATATCATCGAACTCCGAAATTCCCGGCGAGATTCCCGGCGAGATTCCCGCTGAAATCTGCCCTGACTCATCTTGGCTCAAGCGATCATGTTCCAAGCGATCATGTTCCAACTGAGCCAGTCGCTGTTCGATCGCCTCGAAGCGTTGAGTCAAGGCTAATTCTCGTTGGAGTCGTTGCCAGAGCGATCGCCCCCAATGCAGATGACTCGGCTGTTGGGCGATCGCCAATCGCGACTCAGGGGTAACATCCCAGCCACAGTTGGCACAGGTGAGCCAATCGGCCGGACAATCGGTTCCGCAAATGGGACAGGGAGACATGAACAGTTGCCAGCGGGGATCACCCCCGAGGCTTAGAACTCATCATCTTCAAAGGTATCAAGTCCAGAGGTATCGCGATCGCCTTTGGACCCTAGAAGATCGAGGCGATCGACGCGAATCATAGGCGAGGAGCGATCGGCTCCGGTTTTGCTATCCTGCCAACGATCAATCTTCAACGATCCCTTGACCCCGATGAGACTGCCCTTGCGCACATAATTAGCTGCCACCTCAGCTCGCTTATCCCATAATTCTAAATTGAACCAATCAGGCTTATCGGTTTTGTTGGTCGGGCGATTCACCGCTAGGGACAAACGACACTTCACCGCCCCTGACTCAAAATACTTGACATCAGGATCAGACCCGACCCGACCCACCAGAGTGACTACATTGAGTGTCATGGAGAATTTATGTTGAATGATACATCAACCTAATCTTAACCCCGATTCAATGTCCTGTAACCGGTAATTTCATCCCGAGGGAAAACCAAAACCGCGTATGATAAGGCGTAACATTATTTAGTGCAGGATTTAGTGGAGGCACTAGACGGAACCGGCGACCATGGTATAGAATCCACCTCGGTCAATGTACAAGTTTCCTTACTATCTCTGCTAGCACAAGCGTATTCTAAACTGGGAGGGCACAGGCGCGCGTGGCAAATTTAAGTCGCTTCTCACTCTCTAGAGACATGGGTATCGATCTAGGGACCGCAAATACCCTAGTCTATGTCTCTGGAAAAGGCATCGTCCTACAAGAACCATCGGTGGTTGCCATCGATCAGGACGATAAACTTCCCCTAGCCGTGGGGGAAGAAGCCAAGCAAATGCTCGGTCGGACGCCAGGAAACGTCGTTGCACTACGCCCCTTGCGGGATGGTGTGATTGCCGATTTCGACACCGCCGAGTTGATGCTCAAACATTTTATCCGGCAAGTTCATGGTGGCCGTACCGGACTCGTCGGACCTCGTATTGTCATTGGGATTCCCAGTGGCGTCACCGGCGTAGAACGCCGGGCGGTTATGGATGCTGCTATCCAGGCTGGGGCGCGAGATGTGCGTCTGATTGACGAGCCGATCGCGGCGGCGATCGGGGCTGGACTCCCCGTAGCCGAACCCACCGGCAACATGATTGTGGATATCGGTGGCGGAACCACCGAAGTCGCCGTCCTGAGTTTACAGGGCATTGTTCTGAGCGAATCGGTCCGGGTCGCTGGCGATGAACTCAGCGACTCCATCACCCAATACATGAAAAAAGTCCATAACCTGGTGATTGGGGAACGGACCGCCGAAGAAATCAAAATTCAGGTGGCCTCAGCCTATCCCACCCAAGAAGACGACATCATCATGGATGTCCGAGGCTTGCACCTTCTGTCTGGGTTGCCCCGTACCGTCACCATCAAGGGGCCTGAAATTCGTGAAAGTATGTCAGAACCGCTCTCGGTAATTATCGAAGCCGTCAAGCGGACCCTGGAACGCACTCCGCCTGAATTGGCGGCCGATATTATCGATCGCGGTATCATGTTGGCCGGTGGGGGCGCTTTACTGCGAGGACTCGATACCCTAATCAGTCATGAAACCGGGATCGTCACCCATGTGGCAGCCGATCCCCTCAGTTGTGTGGTGTTAGGAACCGGACGAGTGTTGGAGAACTTCAAACAACTCGAACGGGTATTCCGAGGTCAATCTCGGTCTTTATAAGCTCAATCTAAGCTCAATCGAGACCCAATCAAGGCTCACTCACCTTAAAACAGAAAAACAGATAGCACAGGAGAAAGTTATTGTACGTCTTGCGTCGTTACTGGCAACGCTATCGAATCTTGGGGCTGTTGGCGACCTTAGCCATCGGCTCCGCTTGGGTGTTTCGTCAGACGGACGGGGCGATCATTTTTGAAATCTATCAGCGCTTATCCGCCCCCTTTGAGGCGGATTCAGGGCGCGAACAACAGCTCGTCAACGCCCGAGTGCTCGAACTTCAACAACGATTGCTCGAAGTTAATCAGGAAAATCTTCAGCTACGGGAGCTGTTAGATTACGAGCCACAAACCTCGCAAGAGCCAACCTTTGCCCCAGTGATTGGCCGCAGTGCCGATCGCTGGTGGCAACAGATTCTTCTCGGGCGCGGCCGCAACAGCGGTCTGGCGATCGATGATATTGTCATGGCCCCCGGTGGTATCGTGGGGCGAGTCGTGAGTGTCACCGATAAAACCAGCCGAGTCTTGCTCATCAGTGATGCCAGTAGTTCCCTGGGGGTCACCGTTGGTCGTTCTCGGGAGATGGGCCTGTTGCGGGGAAAAGGCTCCAATCGAGCTGTGGTTGAATTTTTCGAGAAGCTCCCAGATGTCAAAGAGGGTGATGCCATTCTCTCATCTCGCTATAGTCAGCGCTTTACCTCGGGCCTACCCCTAGGCACGGTGGTTGCCGTTAACTTAAATGCTAGCCCAGCCCCCCAAGCGGAAATTGAACTCTCTGCCCCCCTGAGTTCTCTCGAATGGGTGATGGTGTATCCTAAGCCCTCGGTCCCACTCCCGAGTGAATCGGCCGAGCCAATTGACCCCCTCGGAGAGACGCTTCAACTCGATTGATTTTCAATTGATTTTCGATTCATGATTGTCCTGGCCCTATGCAGCCAAACCTACGTCCGGTTCGTGCCACGGGATTAACGCAGCCCCCCCCAGTGGGTTGGCAAGCGCTCCGACAGCGGCTGCTGTCTTGGACGCTCACGGTTCTGTCAGTCCTTCCTTGTTTGCTCTTGCTTCCGGCTCGTTTGCCGGGTATGGAACTGCTGGGAATTGCCCCCAACTGGTTATTGGTTTGGGTGGTGGCTTGGAGTATTAAACGCTCGGTTTGGGAAGGTGCTGTGGCCGGTGTCACCCTGGGACTGTTGCAAGATGGCATGAGTGCGGCGGTTCCCACCCATGCCATTAGTTTGGGGATTGTAGGACTGCTGACGGCTCGTTTACAGCGCGAACGGGTGGTTCAGGATGATATCATCTCGGTTTTATTGATCGTCTTCGCGATGACAGTAGTCGGTGAGACGGTTCGAGCGCTTCAGTTTAGTCTCTATGCTTGGCGTTTACCGGCATCAGCGGTATTTTGGAGCTTTGAGGAGATTTGGCGCTATTATCAGCAGGTCGCTCTCGGCTCAGCGGTTTTAAATAGTTTATGGTCGCCGGTGGTTTACTATCCTCTGAATTTGCTCTGGGAACGTCGGTTTACGAGCAATTGAGGACTCATTGACGGCTCTGGCCGAGGTCGAATGTCATGGTTCGCGATCGCCCGCCTGCTGCGCTGAAGACCGCAATTAGGGACAATGGGACAAGAGAACGCTTACCCGGACAACTTTGATGCTCAAATATGCTTATTTCCCTGGCTGCGTGGCCCAGGGAGCCTGTCGTGAATTGTATGATTCCACGGCGGCGTTAACGGACGCTCTCGATATTGAACTGATTGAACTGAAACGGGCCGCCTGTTGCGGTTCGGGAACCTTCAAGGAAGAATCGGCTCTCCTCGAAGATACAGTCAATGCTCGTAACATTGCTCTGGCCGAAGAACTCAACTTACCCCTGCTGACTCATTGCAGTACCTGTCAGGGGGTGATTGGGCGCGTCGATGAACGCTTGAAGGCGGCTCAAGGCGATCGCCCCGAGTATGTCGAGCAAATCAATGATCTCCTCAGTCACGACCATTGTTCCCCCTACCGGGGCGCAACGGAGGTCAAACATCTCCTCTGGGCTTTAGTGGGAGACTATGGCCTCGAAGAACTGCAAAAGCGGGTCACTCACAAACTCAGTGGCCTCAAATGCGCGGCCTTCTATGGCTGCTATCTCCTGCGCGCTCAGAGTCATCTCCCCTATGATGACCCTCATAACCCCCAGTCGATGGAAAACGTCTTTCGCACCGTCGGTGCTACCCCCATTGAGTACCGTGGACGTACCCAATGCTGTGGTTGGCCCCTGTCGAGTTACGCCACAGAACAGTCTTTTCAGATGGCCGGAACTCATCTGCAAGCAGCACTTGACGCGGGGGCAGATTGTATGGTAACGCCTTGCCCCCTCTGTCATCTCAATCTCGACTCCCGGCAGCCGGATGTCGAAACCGTCATGGGCCGGAAACTTGGCTTACCGGTGCTGCATTTACCCCAACTCGTGGCTCTGGCCCTAGGCCTTGATCCCAAGGTCTTAGGCCTCGATCGCCACATGGTATCCACAAGTCCAGTTTTAGCAAAATTGGGGCTTTAATCTCCCCAAGAGCTTATCAGCTAAGGGCTGTAACCGGTTCTCTGTGGACTTCCGAAATGTCAAGTTTGTTAAAGTTTTGCTGCATTTTGTCATCCTAGTCCGAGTGACACGATAGACTAGCCCATAATCCAAAGGTCGCTGATTGACAGAATTTCTAATTTTGCCAATCCGACAATAATCAAAAACCAAAAACCAGTCGCAGAGCATTCGTTTGGAGTAATCTTCAATGTCTCATTCGGTAAAAATCTATGACACCTGCATCGGCTGCACTCAATGCGTCCGTGCTTGTCCCTTAGACGTGTTGGAAATGGTGCCTTGGGATGGCTGTAAAGCCGGCCAAATCGCGACCTCTCCCCGTACGGAAGACTGCATCGGCTGCAAACGTTGCGAAACGGCTTGCCCGACCGACTTCTTGAGCGTCCGAGTCTATCTTGGTGCGGAAACCAGCCGCAGCATGGGTCTGGCTTACTAATTCACGGACTCGGGGCGCTCGGTTAAACCCTAGTTTAAACCGAGATCCCGTTGGTCTTGACGGGGGTGCGATCGCACCCCTTTTTTGCTGCCACACTCCCGGCTATAATCCCCCAGCAACCCGATGATCCGGATATAGAGGCTCGCAACCTGTCAAAAGGCCTCAAGTTTTGCTAAGTTCATAAGCCAGGTGTGGTTTGTCAACGGGTTCGTCAGGAGTGAACAACTAATGTGTGGAATTGTCGGCTATATCGGAATGCAGCCCGCCAGCGAGATTTTACTGGCCGGCCTCGAAAAACTTGAATATCGCGGTTATGACTCGGCGGGAATCGCAACGGTGAACGATACCACCATTCACTGTGTGCGGGCCAAAGGCAAACTCCACAACTTGCGTAGCAAACTCCAGGGAAACGACAACCCAGCGCAAATCGGTATCGGTCATACCCGTTGGGCCACCCATGGCAAACCCGAAGAATACAACGCCCATCCTCACATGGATGTCTCGGGCCGGATTGCAGTGGTCCAAAATGGCATTATCGAAAATTACCGGGAACTGCGAGCTGACTTACAAGCCAAAGGCCATCTGTTTAAATCGGACACCGATACCGAAGTCATCCCCCACCTGATTGCAGAATGCCTCAAGACCCCCACCTCGGCTGCCCCGGCGACGGTAACGTCATCGACGTTTCTCGAAGCCGTCCGTCAAGCCGTCAACAACTTAGAAGGGGCCTTTGCCATCGCCGTCATTCATGCCGATTATCCCGATGAACTCATTGTGGCCCGCCAACAGGCTCCCCTCTCGATTGGTTTTGGTCAAGGGGAGTTTTTCTGCGCCTCGGATACCCCCGCCCTCATTCCCCATACTCGGGCGGTTTTAACCTTAGACAATGGGGAAATGGGCAAACTGACCCCTCTGGGGGTTGAACTATATAACTTCGAGGGCGATCGCCTCAAGAGAAGCCCCCGCACCCTCACCTGGAACCCCATTGTGGTGGAAAAACAGGGGTTCAAGCATTTCATGCTCAAAGAAATCTACGAGCAGCCGGGGGTGGTGCGCGTCTGTCTCGAAGCCTATACCGATAGCACTTGGGAAGCGGGCCAACCCAACCCACCCGTTAACTTAGATCTCAACCCCAGTCTCTACGAGGGCCTGGACCATATCCAAATTCTCGCCTGCGGCACCAGTTGGCACGCGGGCCTGGTGGGGAAATATCTCCTCGAACAGTTGGCGGGGATTCCCACGATGGTTCAATATGCCTCGGAATTTCGCTATGCGCCAGCACCGTTAATGGCCAATACTCTCGTGATTGGCGTGACGCAATCGGGGGAAACGGCGGATACTCTGGCAGCCTTGACGATGGAACAGGAACGACGGCGAAATTTAGAGGCAAAATTCACTCCCCGTCTGCTAGGAATTACCAATCGCCCGGAATCGTCTCTGGGAAATTTGCTGGAAAATATTATTGATACTCATGCTGGTATTGAAATTGGCGTTGCAGCGACGAAAACCTTTGTCGCTCAGGTGATGGCCTTTTATGCTCTGGCTATCGATTTGAGCTACCGTCGCGGGACGCTCTCGGAATCGCGCATTGAGGAGATCCTCACGGGGTTACGACAACTTCCTGGGGAAATTGAGTCGGTTTTAGAAAGTCAGGAACGCTATATCGAAGAGTTGGCCCATGAGTTTGGGGAAACCCAAGATTTTATTTTCCTCGGCCGGGGTATTAATTTTCCGATCGCTCTCGAAGGTGCGTTGAAACTCAAGGAAATCAGTTATATTCACGCCGAAGGCTATCCCGCCGGAGAGATGAAACATGGCCCGATCGCGCTGTTGGATGCTAAGGTGCCGGTGGTGGCGATCGCCATGCCGGGCTCGGTTTACGATAAAGTTCTCTCTAATGCTCAAGAGGCCAAGGCCCGGGATGCTCGTCTGATTGGGGTGACTCCTATGGATGATAAGGACGCTGAGGAAACCTTTGATAATCTGTTGCCGGTTCCGGTGGTTGAGGAACTGCTCTCGCCCATTTTGGCGGTGATTCCGCTGCAATTGTTGGCCTATCACATCGCCGCTCGGCGTGGCTTGGATGTGGATCAACCTCGCAATTTGGCCAAGTCTGTGACGGTGGAGTAGTGACCAGTTGCCGGATTGGGGCTTGTTGATGGAGGCTCAACGGCTTTGACTCGAACCGATGACTAAGGAGACGCGATCGCCCCCAATCCCTTTTAGGGCGCTTAGGGTTTCGATGACGCTTTCGTAGGGAACATCCCCCGAGACTCGTAGATGGACTTGGCGATGGGGAGACTGTTGCAAATAACCGGGCAATTGTTCTAGCAGTTGGACTTTCTCGATGGGGCGATCGTTGGCTGAGAGTTGTCCTCCCTCTTCTAAGACTACCTGGAGTACTTCTCGCTCTGCGGGTGGGGTTGCGATCGCCTCAGGAGGGTCGATCGCCAACATTTGCGAGTCTTGAGGTAAACGAACCATCAGATGTTGTTCCTCTTCGGTGAGGTTGGCGGCCACGGCTACAAAAAAGGCTAATACCACCAACATCACGTTGAGCATGGGGGTGATTTCGAGGTCTGGTAACTCGTTTCGGGATTGTTGTTGTTTGAATCTCATGGTTTTAATCGGACTCCCGTAGCACTAAGAGGACGCGATCGCCTCCAATCTCAACCAGTTGACTTAACACCTGATCCACTTGACGATAATTTAACTGCCGATGGGCGTTTAACCTCACTTGTCCTTGAGGATGGGTTTCTAAAAACTGGGCGATCGCCTGCAAAAAATCATCTTCTTCCAGCACCGTATTTTCGATTAACAACTCTCCATTTCGATTTAATCCGGCTTCAAAGGTCGGCGGTAAATTATTAACATTATTGGCAGGTTGCTCTGACTCGGAAAGACTTTTGGATACCTCAGGTGGCTCTAAATCCTCAATGACTTGCCCCGTTAATGACATAGCTAAAATCACAAAAAAAGTCAACACCGACATCAAAACATCAATCATCGGCACTAGGTTAACAGTTGGACTCCTGGACAGCCTTGCCCTGTTTTTCATATCTACAACATCATGAAAATCATCATAAAAACTTATTGAAAAGGTCTAATCATCAACCCTCAACACGTTTTGCCGCTGGTAATAAATTGGCAAGAGAATGATGGGGTTCATACCACATTTCACGATAAATCAGTTCTAACTCACTACCGACTTGCGCGAAATAATCCATCTGTTGCGATTGTAAACTCACCAAAATCCGGAACACCAGGAGGGCAAAAATCGCCACCATCATTCCCGCTGCGGTGGTCGTGAGGGCCTCACCAATCCCTGAGGCGGCCTGAGTGGCTTCAGCACTTGAGCCTCCGCCACCGACGTTGAGATTGTTAAAAGTCCGAATTAAGCCGGTGACGGTTCCTAATAAGCCGAGCAGGGGAGCCAGGGCGATAATGGTTTCGAGGAGTTTGTCCCCTTGTCGCATTCGCGCAAACTCTTTATCCGCCGTGGCTTCCATGGCCAACCGGAAGGTTTCTGGACTAGGCCGACGCAGTTTGAGCGGGGCCAGGAGAAAGCGCCCAATGGCTAAATGTTGGGTATATTCGGCAATTTCGCGAGCCTTGGCTAAATCCTCCGCCGCTGCATCGAGGACTTCTCGTACAATTCGATCTTCTTGAGTCAGCAGTCGCATCCAAAACCAACCTCGTTCGAAGGCGGTGGTGAGGGTGAGAATCGACAATAGCAACAAGGGGACCATGACTGGCCCCCCTTTGAGAAGTTCATCGAAGAGTCTTGGGGTTTCAGTCAGCAGCAGGGGCGATCGCAGCATAGCCAGAGCAGAGATGGATAACTTCTAAATAGTAATCCCTTGCAATTATCCGAGACAAGTGCTTCAATACTCTTTAGCTTGTTGCAGGTAATTATCAATAACAAGCGTGAGTCCGGGTTGACCTCATTCACGGCTTCCTTGGGCTAATCCCAAAATAGTCAGAACAAAAAAGACACTACTATTTGCCTGAATTAACTTATTTAGGTAGCTCAGACTTATTTTTTGTCCTGAATTAACTGTCTATTATCCATTATCTATCGTCCATTGCCAGAGACATCGATGACAACTAAGATTTCCAGGCGCAGCTTTTTTGTGGGAGGAACCGCCCTCACTGCCCTCGTGGTGGCAAATTTACCTCGACGTGCCTCAGCCCAGTCTCGTGCCATAAATCTCTACTCCTCGCGACATTACGACACCGATGATGTTCTCTACGATGCCTTTGGTGAGGTGAACCTCATCGAAGCCGGCGCCGACGAACTGATTGAGCGGATTCAGAGTGAAGGGGCCAATAGCCCGGCCGATGTTCTGTTGACCGTAGATGCTGGGCGTTTGTGGCGTGCCGAACAAGCGGGTCTGTTCCAACCGGTGCGTAGTGCTACACTCCAACAGCGGATTCCTGCCTACCTGCGCCACCCTGATGGCTTGTGGTATGGCTTGACCCAGCGGGCGCGGGTACTGTACTACAATCGCGATCGCGTCAATCCGGCGGATTTATCCACCTACGAAGCCCTGGCCGATCCCCAATGGCGCAATAAAATCCTGATTCGCACTTCGAGTAACGTCTATAACCTCTCTCTAGTCGCCTCTCGCATTGCCATTCATGGTGAGTCGGAAGCCCGCCGCTGGTTGGAAGGCTTTGTAAGCAACTTTGCCCGAGAACCCGAAAGTAATGACACGGGACAAATTCGCGCCTGTGCTGCTGGAGTGGGGGATGTGGCGATCGCCAACAGCTACTACTACATCCGTCTGCAAAAATCCGACGACCCCGCTGATCAAGAAGTTGTCGAAAAAGTCGGCCTGTTCTTCCCCAACACTGGCCCAGGAGAGCGGGGAACTCATGTCAATATCAGTGGTGGCGGTGTGCTGCAAAATGCCCCCAATCCCGAGGCGGCGATCGCCTTCTTGGAACATCTCGCTAACGGCCAATCGCAACGTTATTTCGCTGAAGGGAATAACGAGTATCCCGTCGTTGCGGGAGTTGACATCGATCCAGTTCTGGCTAGCCATGGCCAACTACAAGCCGATCCCCTGAACGTAGCCGACTTGGGACGTTATCAAGCTGATGCGGCTCGTCTCATGGATGAAGTGGGTTGGCGATAATGCAAATCAGATCGAATAGCTTTCGAGCATAGCTTTCGATTGGCGATTGCAGCTTATTGCATTTAATGTGCAAGACGCGATATTGTTTTCGATGGGTTGAACGCCGTACTCAAATCATAGGGAGTACGGTGTTTTTGTTGCCAGTCTAGTTGCCTATCCTTGTCTTGACTCTATGCGGTACCCCACCTGGCATCAGCTAAAATTCCCCCTAGCCTTGGTCTGTGCAACAGCCATTCATGGGGGGCTATTGTGGTTGCCAATGCCCCCAGCGACTATGGAGTCGGAGCTAAACACTCCCAACCCGGCCGAGTCTTCCCAAGAGGCGATCGCCACAATTCCTCTGTCCGCCTTAACAACACCTACTCCAGAGGCGATTCGAGACTCCATCCCAGACTCGACACCGGAACCAACAGCAGACCCCATCCCAGACTCCACACCAGCTCCAGGAGTCGCTCCCCCTCGGGTCCCCTCACCCCAACCCCAATCCACTCCTGACTTGGAGGCTAAAACCATTGACCCCACTCCTGACTTGGAGGCTAAAACCATTGACCCCACTCCTGAACCCACTCCTGACCCCACTCCTGACCCCACTCCTGACTTGGAGGCTAAAACCATTGAACCCACTCCTGAACCCACTCCTGAGTTAAGGGAGGAACTCATGGCGGGGATTCCTCACCTAGACGGGGCTGAGTCGGGATGTCATGGCTCAGCCGATTGTCATTTTTTAGAAGGGGCAACCCTGCAAGCCGTCACCCAAGATTTACAGGCGCGTTTGCAAAGCCAGGGGTATCGCCTCAATCCCAGCTATCGGGATACCGGGTTACGAGTTTATGAGGTGTCTCGGGAGGGTGAGCCGCCCCAATTTCTCCATATTGCCAGTGATAACGCGGGACGGGATACGTTTTATCTTCTCTCCCCGCAACAGCAAACCTTAGAGGAACTTCGATCGCGATGAATGACAAAAAACTGGGTTTCGGACTTTTACTGC
Source organism: Phormidium sp. OSCR (assembly GCA_001314905.1). Lineage (GTDB taxonomy): Bacteria > Cyanobacteriota > Cyanobacteriia > Cyanobacteriales > Geitlerinemataceae > Sodalinema. The sequence goes on along the minus strand of LJZT01000090.1, from coordinate 7,513 downwards.
TGAGTGCCTTGAGCCTGATGGGTTGTAATCCGGCCGCTGAAGATATGGACCCCTTGGTGCAGTTGCAAGAGACGGGGGAATGTTTTGATTGCAATCTGGCGGGGGCCGATTTGCGGGAGTTGGATTTGCAAGAGGCGCGACTGAACCGTTCGGATTTGTCCGGGGCGAATTTGTCGGGGATGAATTTGCGGCGGGTGTTGTTGGATCGGGCCAACTTGACGGGCGCGAATTTGGCTGGGGCCGATCTGACCGAGGCGGCCTTGACGGAAGCGAATTTGGCCGGGGCCGATTTGACCGAGGCGAACCTAGAGCGGGTCTTTTTGCGCAATGCTGATTTAACAGGAGCTAATTTGACCCGAGCCAATCTCAGCCGGGCCAATCTAACGGCGGCGGACTTAACGGATGCGGAGTTAGAAGGGGTACAGTTTGAGGAGACGGTGATGCCTGATGGTTCCCGCCGTTAATCGCTGGCCTGGATTTGTTGTCCGAGGCGGGGTTCGGTTCCGGCTAGGAGGCGATCGATGTTGGCGCGGTGGCGGATCAGGACGTAGGCGGTGGCGGCGATGGCAAATAGACAGAAGGGGAGGGGTTGGTCGGTGCCGATCATCAAGACGGAGATGGCGATCGCCGAGAGCATGGAACTGAGCGAAACGATGCGCGAGAGGGTAATGATGGTTATGAAAATGCCCAAGGTCGCCAAACCCACGGGCCAGGACAGGGCCAGCAAGACCCCTAAGCTGGAGGCGACGGCTTTGCCGCCATTGGCTAATTTGGCATCCCGTCCAGGACCGAACATCAGCCAGAGTGAGTTGGAATGGCCCAACAGTGCCGCGAGTCCAGCCAGGGTCATCATCCAGGGTTTCCAGATGTCGAGGTCAATTCCCGGTGGCACAATGTGATACAAATCCCCGAGGTAATAGGCGATTCGTACGAGGCTAATGGCGGCGATCGCCTTGCAGACATCGGCGCATAAGACAAATAGCCCTGCGCCCTTCCCGACGACGCGCAACACATTGGTGGCCCCGGTTGAGCCGGAGCCATAGTGACGAATATCGATGTTTTTTAGATGATAGGTGACCCAATATCCCGTGGGGATTGAGCCAAACAGATATGCTGCGATGAGCAGCAACGTATTGAATCCCACCTCAACAGCCATAGATGACAGTCCGCGCTTGATGTCTGAGCCAGTGTCTTTGGTATCTATGGTATCAGAAACGGGGATCAGCGACGGGACCTGAAGGGGGAATTTTAGGGGGAGTCGTGGTCGGCGATAATGGTCTTGATCTGTTGCACGAAGCCGACATGATCGAGAATCGGTTTGGCGATGTAGCCGTCGGCGCCACTGGCTTTGAGGAAGGCTTCGCGATCGCCCACCATGGCGTTGGCAGTTACCAGAATTACGGGAAGTTTGGCGGTTTCGGGATCGGCTTTCAGGAGTTGGGTGATGCGGATTCCATCGACGGACTCTCCCTGGTAATGGCTATTTTTGAGGGAGACATCCATCAAAACCACGGCAACTTGTCCCGAACGGACGATTTCGAGAACTTCCTCGACATTTTCACTGTGGATTGAGTCGAGTCCTCCTCGTCGCTTGAGAACTTTCTGAAATACCATCCAGTTGATGGGATCGTCTTCTACGACCAAAATAGTTGTCATGGCGTTGTCCTTCTATAGAGATATGCCCCTGGTCTCTCAGGTATTCCTCAGGGTCGCGGGGAAATCCGGATGGCTCAAGCTTGAGAATTGTTGCGGGGTTGCCTAGGCCGGGGTTGCGTAGGCTGGCTTGGAGCCGCTGCTGAGTGAGATGATCCTTGAGGGGCCGGGAGGACGGGCCGGGAGGACGGGCCGGGAGAGGCGATCGCAATTACCACTTCGGTGTGATGAGTATCACAGCCAGACCCGATGGCGATCGCCAAGCTTGTAGCAAATGTCAGCCACATTGTAACTGTAGCCGTCTATACAGATCTATGTTTACTCCGATCACGCCATCAGCCACAACACTCAGCGAGTTAGCGGCTCAGGTTTGGAATTCTGGCAAAATCTCCAGCCAAGACCGTCAGTTTCTACGTTCACTGTTTACGGAGCATCTCCCCTCCGAAGAGGAGATTGCTGCGGTTGACCGCCTACTTCATGCCATTCGTCGGGGTTGGATCCAAATGCTAGAGTAAGACCGGCTCAACTCCACACACTTACTCGAAAGATTCACCGCGAATACACCCGAATCGAGCCGAATATAACTTAAGTCAAATTAAGTCAAATTAAGTCAAATTAAGTCAAATTAAGTCAAAATACGGGGAAGAGCTTGAGCTTGTCTAGCTTCGGCTCGCTTTTGTGCTGCTAACAGATAGCGTTTCCAGAAAACGCGAACGGTACTGGGATTAATTCCCACTAATTGCGCCAGTAGCTCATGGGGAATGCTGCGCATTTCTCGATAGGATAGCCATTGAGAGAGGTGGCGCAAAATCAAGAAGGCCCGTCGAAAGGATGACGGGTCATTGAGAATTTCTTGAATCTCGGAAATACTGGCCATGCGTCTTTGCAGGGCCTGCGATCGCTCCTGCTGGCTGTTGGGCGCATAAAAACGCACCTTTCCCGCCACATGGATGCGGCTACAGTCAATGTCATAACAGCCCCCCACAAGCGCTCCAGGTGGGATCCAGTCACAGTAGAAGCCCTTTTGTAAAATCAGACCCCCTTTCGAGTCTTCCGTCAGCGCCAAAATCTGACCACTTTTAAGGAGCGAAAGCGGTAGACTCACGGATAAAGCCCGTGTGGGTTGGTTATCAATTTGAGGAGCGTCCTGTGACATCCCAATATACCTGGGTTGGAATAGATCTACCTCAGTTTTACCTGATCGTGACCAAAATGGCTACAACACCCGGCTCTGTCAACCGTGAATTTACTGATTTTGGGGTTTTGGGTTGCCTTTAGATAGCTCCAACAGAGCCAGAGACGACCGTTAATCAGTAGCTTCGGGAATCGTAGTGGCGATCGTTGTCAGAGTCAACGGCTTTTTAAAGATTTAGTAAAGCTCAGTCTTGAGTCCGAGAGAACTCCCGAAAAAATGAGCTTTAACTCAAACAGAGGTCTTCGACGACACGGATGCGGCCTCGGAGAACAGCCCGTAACAAGCGATCAATAGAACGGCGTTCCATATCATCGAGGCTGTCATCGAGGGTTGCGGCCAGGAGGCCATAGCGGTCCGCGAGCGTCAGATGACCCTGTTCCGCCGCTGAGGCGAGCATCGCGGGAATCGCGCCAGGGAGGAGTTGCAGTGAGGGTAACATGGTAATTTGGGGAGGGTTTCCTTAACTATCTCTAGTATTGACGAACTTTCTGAGTTTTGCGGTGACCAATCCCGCCTCTCAATGGCGATCGCAAACACCTCTGGCGATGATATCTATTACCTTAATTTGTGATTAAAGTCACAAGGGTTTGAGACCTCAACCCAAATGCGGACTATTTCCGCATCCAACTAACGCCTAATGAGGTAACAAGATATCCCGCTGCGACCCATCAATTCGTCCAGCATCATAGAGACTCTGGGCGATTTCAGACAGGGTTAACACGGAATGAGCCTGATACCCTTCTTGTTTCAGTCGTGTTTTGACTCCCTTTTCATGGTCAATTAACACCACGATATCGTTCACCTTTAAACCCGCCGATTCAAGTTTTTCTGCTCCTTCAATCGCACTGGTTCCACTAATCAAAATATCATCGACCACAACGACTGTTTCCCCCGGATTAAACTGACCTTCAATTAAGCGACGGGTTCCATGGGCTTTCACTTCCTTACGGGGAAAAATCATCGGGTGGTGTAATCGTAACGAGAGTCCAGTTGCGGTGGGTAAAGAACCATAAGGAATCCCGGCAATCCGATCAAAAACAAGGTTGTCGAGGATTTGCGCGTAGGCATTTAAGACTTGATGAAAGACTTGGGGATTGGAAATAATTTTGCGTAAATCGATGTAGTAGGCAAACTCAACCCCCGAGGCTTGGACATAATCCCCAAAAAGGATGCACTCGAGGTCAAACAGTTGCAGAATCAAGTCTCGGTGAGGATGAGGGGGACTCGACGGGGGCGCGGTCCACAGTTGGCAACTGGCGGCGGTTTGACTGATCTCGTCACGAACAGGGCTGATGCTGCGGTTCAACTGTTGCAGTTGATCCCGGAGATTGGCCTCTCGTAGCCAGTCTTGGGGAACCGGTAGTAGTAAACCGTTACCATTGGCATCTAAGCCAGCCTGTAGAAATTGCTTGAGGTGCTGAGGATCTCCCCAAATGCTACGAGCAAAGAGTAGCCGCTCTGGGGCGATCGCTCGCACTTGAGCTAGAGCGTCGGGGTTGGATGTTCCCACTTCAAAGCCAAGCTGTTCTGGGGGACCCCAGGTTCGCGCTTCTTGGACAAGATGTTGATAAAAGGGGGGTTGGCCTGGGGGATACTCTTGAATGACTCGGGCGGCGGGATTGGAGGTGCGACAGACGATGAAACTGGCTTTGTCACCGTAGAGGAGAAACGGGGCGATCGCATCTTGGCCCGCCAGAGGAGACAGGGTAACAGCATCAACACCCCAGTCTTGAAAAATGGTTGCGGCTAAACGGCTGGCGGTATTGAGATCGCTATGTTTGGCATCGAGAATAATGGGAAGATGAGGGGGAATCGCGTCTAGAACCTCCATCAATAGCTCGAATCCAGGAGCGCCAAGGGCCTGATAAAAGCCTAAACTCGGTTTATAGGCACAGACCTGGTCGGCCGTCTGTTGGATAATGGTGCGTAACCAGTGGGAGAGGGCCTCGATGGAGTCGGGTTGACGGGAGCGATCGCCTCCGGGCATCATTTCCGGGTTGGGATCGAGGCCAATGACGAGGAGACTGTTGTTTTGGGCAATAGCACTGTTGAGTTTGTCGAAAAATCCAGTCATAGTGAGTTGGCGTCGCTGGGGAAGACTAGGAACAGATGTTAACTGGAAACTTTATCAGTTTGGGCGATCGCCTACGACACCAGTTAGAGCTGGCCATCGCCCCGAAGGATTGTCCGACTCCAATTCCCCTCAAAGGAACTCATGGCGGACTTCCGGTGGGGTATCGTTGTGCGATCGCCCTCAAACTCGATCCCCGTCAGGGATTGGCCATCGCCGAAGACTTAGCCGGCTCCTTGGATGCCTCGGATTATACGGTGTCCGTTACACCGCCGGGGCTGCTGGATATCTCGATTCGCGATCGGCTTTTGGCGGACTGGCTGCAAGTTTGGGCCGATGGGACCGTTCGCCAGGGAACCTCTCGCGGCCATGGCCTCGGGATAGCCGAACCCGTTGAGATTCCCTTTGCGGTGCAATATGCTCACGCCCGTTGTCAGTCCCTGTTACGGCTTGGGGAACGAGAAGGTTGGATTCGTTTAAACCAAGCCGGTATCGTTGAACCTCGTCCTTTACCCTGGTTAGAGGACTCGGGACGCTTGAGTGTCACTCATGCGGCTGAGGCCCGTCTGATTGCTCATTGTGTCACCGTGGCTGATGCGATCGCCTTGACCCCCCACCCTGACAGTCTTAAGTTACTGATGGGGCTTAGTGGGGCCTTTGAGGCCTTTTATCGAGATTGTCCCCCCGCTGACCATTCTCCCCTTCGTTTGGGGTTGTTGTCGGTGACGGGGACATTGCTGTATTGGTTGCTGGAAGTGGGATTAGGGGTCGAGGCGATCGCCCAAATGTGACAGAGTCTTGAAATTTCCGTAAAAAAAGGATGACAAATTCGAAATCCTCGGTTATAGTTACGAATGTGTGAGGAGCGAACCAGTAAGAGCACCGAGACGAAACACGGCCAGTCGTCGGTGCTCTTTCTGATCTCAGAATTTTTTGAGGCACAGCACAGGCCCCCTAGGGACAAACCCTGGGTCTCCAATCCCGATCTAGCTCAACGGAACTTTGGCCGGCAACAGAGTCTATCATTCAAACTGTTCGAGCCATTGCTCCGTCTCTTCAAGCATCTCGGGAGACAGGTTTTCCTGCTCCGTTAGCCATTCGAGGGCCTCAACGGGTCCATCATCGAGCGATCGCATCACCACGCCCCAAAACATGGCCGCCTCATTGGTGGGGTTAACCCGAACTGTTGCATCAACCCGTCGCCAGAGTCGCTGGCTATTTGACGAAAGCATCGACATCACCTCAGACTGTTCATCCTCGCTGAGCGTCGTTAACAGGGTTTTAGACTCGGCCCAGCGGCCATCTAACAGGGCCGTCAGCAGAGTTTGACTCGGGCTGGCCCAAGCGGCGTCAGCCTGGGCCGAGAGGATCTCGGCATGAAAGGCAATGGTATCGAGTTGGGCCTGAGCCTCCTCAGTCCATTGGCTCCCCCGTCCCTGTTTGAGAGAGCGTAGGATCGACTCAGCCTCGGACCAGAGGCCGTTACGGGCCAACAGCAGGGCATTTTGATAGGTGCGACTCTCTAGGGCTGGCTCACTTAACGAGAGCGGCACTAACTGAACTGGGTTAGGTAAAAAATTCCGCGATCGCAACTGATAGACCGCAAAATCTGGCTCTAAGCCCACTGTCCGATCCACAACGAACTCGGGCCGCCCTCCACCGGTAAATTCTTGCCATTGGGGTAACTGTCCCGGTGGAGATGTCCATTCCAACATCAGACTGAGACTGTAGCGACTGGGGTTATAGTGATAGACCTGACCATAACTCAAGCCCGTCTCGCCGGTTTCTTGTTCGCCAATCAGGTTAAACCAGAGGCCATCGGCGGGAGCATTCTCCGTCAGCGGTTGCAGGTGCGTTAGCGGTAAGGGACGAGTTGAACCCGGAGCTAGGGATTGAGCGTTGACGAGGGGGGCGATCGCATAGGATTCGGCCGGCCCCGTGACGGAAATCTCAGCGGTCAGATAAAACAACGACGAGGAGTCATGATTCCAGGCTGGGGACACCCGTTGATAGATCTGTAGGGCAACAATCTCAAAACATTGAGTTCCACAGGGTTCAGAGCGCTTTTGCAGCACCGGAAGCAACATATCCGGCTCCACACTCGCACCGGGAATTTCAATCGGTTCTGCGGGAGTATAGCCACTGTCTTCGAGGCGATCGCGGATCTCGGTTAAACTTTCTGGGGTATTCGAGGATTGGAACCCCAACTGAGTCCAATCCGGGAGATTCTCGGAAAGCCAGCGAGCCGAATCCGGTTCCACAATCAGTTTGGCCCCCAACCAAACGCCTCCGGTAATCGTGGCAAACGCTCCAACCCAGACCCCGGCCAAACTCATTTGCACAAGGATATCTTTCCAAGGAAACCAAGACTTACGGTGTTGTAGAGGTTGTCTCATAAGAAAGGCAAGAGGCAAGAGAAGGCAACAGGGAATAGGGAACAGGGAACAGGGAACAGGGAATAGGGAATAGGCAACAGGGAATAGGGAACAGGGAACAGGGAACAGGGAACAGGGAACAGGGAACAGGGAATAGGGAATAGGGAACAGGGAACAGGGAACAGGGAACAGGGAACAGGGAACAGGGAACAGGGAACA
>LJZT01000089.1 GCA_001314905.1 Phormidium sp. OSCR | reverse complement strand
TTTCTGGGTTGACCTGGAAGCGTATTGGTCAGTTTAGTGCTGCCAAAGTTAAATTACTCTATCGCGCCACGGGCATTTTAGTTAGTTGCCCGCAGAGATGGTCAGTCAGTGGGGCATTGAACCTCACCGCCTGACACTTGTTTCCTCCCCCACCTGCGGTGCGAGGTGGGGGTTTCCACAAGGAGTTTTTGATGAAATTGAGGCAACACCTCAGACTTATTGGGGAGACTTTTTGAGCATCTTACGCAAATGACCGCCGCTATTTTTGTTCAATACGGAGCCTAGATTATGCAAGTCACCATCGATCTCCCTGAAAAGCTACTTCAGCACTTTAATCGCGATCGCCTCAACCATGAGATTCTAGAAGCTCTAGTCATACAAGCCTACCAAACCGAAAAAATTACCCATGCTGAAGTGGGTCGTATTCTGAAGCTACCCTCCCGATGGAAAATTAATGCCTTTTTAAAACAGCACAATGCTGATTTACACTACGATGAGGCTGATTTAGAGTCAGATCGCGCAACCCTCGAGCAGCTACGAACAAAGCCCAACCATACCGCTTCATGATCGTCGTTGCCGATACCTCACCGATCAACTATCTGCTGCTCATTAACCAGATTGATCTACTTCCTTACCTATTCCAAGACATCATCATTCCTGACGTAGTTCGGGATGAAATGCTTGATCCAGATGCACCACTTATTGTTCAAGAATGGATTGCTAATCCTCCTATCTGGCTGATTATTCAGCTCGTTCCCGTACTCGATACCACCCTCAATAGTCTTGATCCTGGAGAGCAGGCAGCAATTACCCTAGCTCAAACTTTACCCGCTGACCTGCTGATCATTGATGAACGACTGGGGCGACAGATTGCCAAGGAGCGGGGGATTGCTATAATCGGCACTTTGGGAATTTTAGATGATGCCGCATCTCAAGGTTTGATCAAAATTGGTGAAGCGATCGCGCAGTTACAACAGACAAACTTTCGCATCTCCCGCCGGATCATTCAGGCATTGCTAAACAAAACCAAGGACTAGCAGATCAACTGCATTTCTCGAATACTGAGGGTTTGATAGTAACCTGCGGAATGTGGAAAAAGACGTGCCACGGCTTCAGCCATGGCACGAGTTGATTGATTTAAAAAACCCTAGGGGAGGTCACTGCTACCCATGAGGAAGCGATCGCAGGCCTGGGCCACCCCTCGACCCTCATTAATCGCCCAAACCACCAAACTTTGACCGCGACGACAATCTCCCGCCGCAAACACATTGGGCAAACTGGTTTGATACTCCCCATGTTCTGCCTTGACGTTGCTGCGGCCATCGCGCTCCAAACCTAGGGCATCGAGCAACGGCTGCTCGGGTCCCAAAAAGCCCATGGCTAATAGCACCAACTGGGCCGGCAACACCTTTTCTGTCCCGGCAACGTGCTGGGGAATAAACCGGCCTTGGTCATCTTTTGCCCAATTCACTTCGACGGTATGCACGGCTTTAAGCTTGCCCTGCTCATCCCCTTCAAACTTGGTTGCGGTGCGCACATAGGCACGGGGATCTGCCCCGAACTTGGCCGCCGCTTCCTCCTGGCCGTAGTCCATGCGGTAGATTTTCGGCCATTCGGGCCAGGGGTTATTGGCGGCGCGGGTTTCCGGCGGCCGGGGCATAATTTCTAATTGGGTGACGCTATTGCAACCCTGGCGGAGCGATGTGCCGACACAATCGGTTCCCGTATCCCCCCCGCCGATGATTACCACATCCTTACCCGCCGCTGAGATGAAATCAGCGGTATTTTCTCCCGTTAACAAAGTGCGGGTGTTGCCGGTGAGAAATTCCATGGCGAAGTGAATCCCCTGCAAGTCCCGGCCTTCAATGGGCAAGTCGCGGGGTTTTGTGGCGCCGGTGCAGAGAATCACCGCATCAAATTCATTGAGCAATTGCTGGGCTGGTATATCTTTGCCCACTTCCGTATTGCACACAAAGGTGATCCCTTCGGCTTCCAACACATCGAGGCGGCGCATCACCACCCCCTGTTTATCCAGCTTCATATTGGGGATACCGTACATCAGCAGGCCACCGGGGCGATCGGCCCGTTCATACACTGTCACCCAATGACCCGCCTGGTTGAGTTGATCCGCCGCCGCTAACCCTGCCGGGCCGGAACCGACGATCGCCACCTTTTTGCCGGTCCGCTGACTGGGAGGTGTGGGGGTAATCCAGCCCGATTCCCAACCTTTCTCAGCAATGGCGTTTTCAATACTTTTAATCGTCACCGGCGGACTGGTAATCCCCAAAACACAGGCTCCCTCACAGGGTGCAGGGCAAACCCGGCCGGTAAATTCGGGGAAATTATTGGTTTTATGGAGGCGATCGAGAGCCTCTGACCAAAGGCCACGATAGACCAAATCATTCCATTCTGGAATCAGATTATTAATCGGGCAACCGCTGGCCATACGGCTAATTTCAATCCCCGTATGGCAAAAGGGCGTACCACAATCCATACACCGCGCCCCCTGATCTCGGAGTTGTTCCTCCGCCATGGGCAGATGAAATTCATCCCAATTGTGAATCCGATCGCTCGGGGCCACGTCTTCGGCCACCTCGCGCAGATATTCCATGAAGCCAGTTGGTTTTCCCATTGTTTTTTAGACGTGAACGATATAGAACGTAGGGGCGCAATGCTTGTGCTTGCGCCCTAGAGCGTCGGAACTTGCGCCCTAACTTCCCCCAATCCGGGAAATATCACGGGCATTTTCCTCAAACGCCGCCGATAGGGCATCATCGCCACTCAAGCCATTGGCCAAAGCATTTTGGATATGTTGCAGAACCCGCTTGTAATCCCGGGGCATCACCTTGATAAAGGTGGGGATCATGCTATCCCAATTCGCCAAAACCTCTTCAGCCTTATCACTGCCGGTATAGTCCGCGTGTTTGGCGATCATCTCCCGCAGCTCACGGATTTCCTCTGGATCTTCGAGGGCTTCGAGATCCACCATCTCCCGGTTGCAACGGGTGGCAAAATCTCCCGCCTCATCGAGGATATAGGCCACGCCGCCACTCATCCCCGCCGCAAAGTTGCGGCCCGTGCGGCCGAGAATCACCACTTTGCCGCCGGTCATGTATTCGCACCCGTGATCGCCGATCGCCTCGACCACCGCACGAACGCCGGAATTGCGCACACAGAACCGCTCGCCCACAACGCCGCGAATATAGGCCTCGCCACTGGTGGCTCCGTAGAAGGCCACATTACCGGCGATGATATTTTCCGCTGGGACAAAGGTGGAATTTTTCGGGGGATAGAGGATGATTTTGCCGCCGCTCAAGCCCTTGCCCAGATAATCATTGGCATCCCCTTCGAGTTCCAGGGTGACCCCTTTGGGAACGAAGGCCCCAAAACTCTGGCCCGCTGTGCCTTGGAAATGGAGGTGAATGGTGCCATCGGGGAGGCCTTCCCAGTAGCGTTTGCTGATTTCATTGCCGAGAATGGTCCCGACGACGCGGTTAATGTTGCAGATGGGTAAGGTGGCTTTGACCGCTTCCCCCCGCTCAAGGGCCGGTTGGCACAGATCCAACAGGGTTGTCATATCTAAGGATTTCGCCAAACCGTGATCCTGGGGAATCTGTGCATAGCGGCCCACTTCTGGCCCCACCTCCGGTTGATGGAGAATTTTGCTGAGGTCAATGCCCTTGGCTTTCCAATGATCTACGGCCTGTTTTTGTTCGAGGACATCGGTGCGGCCGACCATTTCATTGACGGTGCGGAAGCCTAACTGCGCCATGATTTCCCGTAATTCCATGGCCACAAAGGTCATGAAGTTCACGGTGTACTGAGGATCGCCGCTGAAATGTTTACGCAGTTCGGGGTTTTGGGTGGCTACCCCGACGGGACAGGTGTTTTTATGGCAGACCCGCATCATGATGCAGCCTAAACTGACGAGGGGCGCGGTGGAAAAGCCGTATTCTTCGGCGCCGAGGAGGGTTGCGATCGCCACATCCCGCCCGGTTTTCATTTGCCCATCGGTTTCTACGGCAATGCGACTGCGGAGGTTATTCAGCACTAGGGTTTGATGGGTTTCTGCTAACCCCAATTCCCAGGGCAAACCGGCGTGTTTAATCGAGGTTTGCGGCGAAGCGCCGGTTCCCCCGTCAAAGCCGGACACTAACACCACATCGGCATGGGCTTTGGCGACCCCAGCGGCGATGGTTCCCACGCCTACCTCGGACACGAGTTTGACACTGATCCGGGCGTCCCGGTTGGCGTTTTTGAGGTCGTGGATTAGTTCGGCGAGATCTTCAATGGAATAGATGTCATGGTGGGGCGGTGGGGAAATTAAGCCCACGCCAGGGGTGGAATGGCGCACTTTGGCGATCCAAGGATAGACCTTGAGACCGGGCAATTGGCCGCCTTCACCGGGTTTTGCCCCCTGAGCCATTTTGATTTGAATTTCCTTGGCTTGGGACAGGTACAAACTGGTGACACCAAAGCGACCGGAGGCCACCTGTTTAATGGCGCTGTTTTTAGAATCTCCCTGCTCATTGGTCCAGGTGTACCGTTCGGGATCTTCGCCCCCTTCCCCGGTGTTGGATTTGCCGCCGATGCGGTTCATGGCGATCGCCAAGGCTTCATGGGTTTCTTTAGAAATAGAACCATAGCTCATCGCCCCGGTTTTAAACCGCTTCATGATCGCTTCAACGGGTTCGACTTCATCGAGGGGGATGGGTTCGCGCTCTTTAAAGGTCAGCAGATCCCGCAGGCGGAATTGTTTTTTGCCTTGGTCATTCACCAGGGCTGCATATTTGCGATACCGCTCATAGTCCCCGTCTCGCGCGGCTTGTTGCAGCAGATGGATGGTTTCTGGGGCCAGTAAATGTTCTTCACCATCCTTGCGCCATTGGTATTCACCCCCGACATCCAGGGTTGGGGTTGCATCGGGGCGATCGCTAAACCCAGCATGGTGGCGTTGTAGGGCCTCAGCGGCAATCACGCCCAAATCGATTCCTTCCAAGCGAGAAGCGGTCCAGGAGAAATAGGTATCCACGACGCTGTGATGCAGGCCGATCGCCTCGAAAATTTGCGCCCCGCGATAGCTTTGGATCGTGGAGATACCAATTTTAGAGCCGATTTTAATCACGCCCTTGGTGGCCGCTTTGACGTAGTTTTTCAACGCCGTTTTGGCGTCTATCCCCTTAAGCAATCCGTCCTCAATCAGGTTCTCAATGCTTTCAAAGGCTACATAGGGGTTAATGGCACCGCAACCATAGCCCAACAGCACCGCAAAATGATGCACTTCGCGGGGTTCGCCGGATTCGAGGACTAGGCCGACACGGGTGCGGGTTCCATTGCGGATGAGGTGGTGGTGCAGGCCCGACACGGCTAACAGGGCCGGAATCGGGGCATGGCCCTGATCCAGGCCGCGATCGCTCAAAATGAGGATATTTTTACCAGCGGCGATCGCCTCGTCGGCGGCAGTAAACAGAGTCTCTAACGCCGTCTGCAACCCGTTCACCCCTTGGCTGGCCTCAAACAAAATCGGCAGGGTTTGGGATTGGAACCCTCGCAGATTCACCCCTTTTAACTGAGCCAGTTCCGCATTGGTGAGAATGGGGGTGGGGAGTTGGATCAGTTGACAGCTTTGGGGTTCGGGTTTCAGCAGGTTGCCCTCGGAGCCGATGGTGGTGATGGCAGAGGTGATAATCGCTTCCCGAATTGAATCAATGGGGGGGTTGGTGACTTGGGCAAACAGTTGTTGGAAATAGTCGTAAAGCAGTTTCGGGCGATCGGACAGGGCCGCTAAGGGGGTATCCGTCCCCATCGCGCCTACCGCTTCGACACCATTTTGAGCCATGGGGCTGATCAACAGCCGCAATTCCTCAAAGGTGTAGCCAAAGGCCTTTTGATGGGGCAACAGTTGCGAACCGAGATTAGGTGCAGGTTCCGCCGCCGGTAAATCTGCCAAATCCACCTGGTATTGATTTAACCAATCTCGGTAGGGGTGGGCGCTGGTGATGTCCTGTTTAATTTCTTCATCGGCCACAATCCGCCCCTGATCCATATCCACCAGGAACATCCGCCCGGGTTCGAGGCGACCCTTGAAGGCCACCCGCTCTGGTTCAATGGGCAACACCCCGGCTTCCGAGGCCATAATCACCAAATCATCATGGGTGACGTAGTAGCGGGAGGGGCGCAAACCGTTGCGATCCAACACCGCCCCCATCATGGTGCCATCGGTGAAGGCAATGGACGCGGGGCCGTCCCAGGGTTCCATCAAGCAGGCGTGGTATTCATAAAAGGCCTTGCGCTCATCGCTCATGGATTCATTGGCGGCCCAGGGTTCGGGAATCATCATCATCATGGCGTGGGGCAATGACCGACCCGCCAAGGTCATGAGTTCCAGGGTGTTGTCAAAAATGGCGGAATCGCTGCCGTCCATATCGATGATGGGCTGCATGGCTTTGAGGCTGTCGCCAAACAGTTCCGAAGCGAAGAGGCTTTGGCGGGCGTGCATCCAGTTGATGTTGCCCCGGAGGGTGTTGATTTCGCCGTTGTGGGCGATGTAGTGGTAGGGGTGCGATCGCTCCCAACTGGGGAAGGTGTTGGTGCTGAAGCGTGAATGCACCAAACCGAGGGCGCTGGTAAACCGTTCATCGTTCAAATCGGGGAAATAGCCGCGCACTTGGGGCGGGGTGAGCATCCCTTTATAGACGATGGTGCGGCTGGACACACTGGTGGAATACCAGGATGTATCTACGCCGGAGCGATGAATGTCGTGGTGCGATCGCTTGCCAATCACATACAACTTGCGCTCAAACCCCAAATCATCGGCAATCTCGGGATTGCGACCAATAAATACCTGTTGAATAAACGGCTCACTGTCCCGTGCCGTTTGACCCAAATCGCGGTGATCTGTTGGCACATCCCGCCAACCAAGGACGGTTTGCCCTTCTTCTGTGACGATTTTTTCAAAGATGTCTCGACCCTTTTGGCGAATCACCGGATCCCGGTTGGCAAAAAACATCCCCACGCCGTAATGGCCCGGAGCTGGGAGCGTGATGCCCAGGTCCTGGGCCGCGGCCTGAAGAAAGTCGTGGGGCAGTTGGGTGAGAATCCCCGCTCCATCTCCGCTGTTGGGGTCTGCCCCCACGGCTCCCCGGTGTTCAAGGTTGACCAGGATTGTCAAGGCTTGATCAACAATGCTGTGCGATCGCACTCCCTTCATCTGCACGATAAACCCAACCCCGCAGGCATCATGCTCTAGCTGTGGATCGTACAAGCCCTGTTGTCGTGGTTGTTTGATATTAGTCATGGATGCAATTCGTGAAGGGAAACAGTGATTCGCAAAGGTAGAGATACGGTCTGAGTTTTAGGATTGTCTCTCGAAAAGCTGGACATGGCGATCATTCTTAATAAAATGATCAAATTTAAGTGGCATAGCCTCGTCAAGCTGTGATTATGGGCAAACGATGACATCAAAACTATACCCAGTCTGACATTACCCCATTTTTATTGTCAGGAAAAATAGTTTTTTCACTGTAAAATTGGTCACAAAATCCGATCTCCGTGACCGATCTAGGATCGCGAGAGATAACCAATCGTAGATCGCTGCTCTAAGCCAAATCTTGATTTAGGCAAGAATTTCCGTTGAAGCGTATGCAGTTAATAGCCGTAAGGGTCGTCAGGTTCAGGGATGGGGTCAAGGCTCTCGGCGGCGATAATGACTTGGCGGCGGTCTTCGAGGCGGCCGGATTTCATTTCGCCGCGAATTTGCACCCAACTGTCGGGTTCAAAGTCTTGGCGGGAGGTTCCTGGGGGAAGTTGCACCGGAAGCCCTACGGGATAGGCATCGGCGGCGCAACAGGTAATCATGAACCGGGCGATAATAATCAGGTTCTCGTCTAGGTCGGGGGGATGGATGACAAAGCCGTCAACGTTGACGGGATCTCCGGCGTAGGCGTCGGGTTCGGGATAGACGCTGAGGGTGCGCGTCCAATCGACGATGCTGCGGTCTTCGGGGTTGTTGCCCCCCCGGAAGCTTTCGGGTTCAACGCGGGTCATGGCCAGAAAGTCGGTGACGCCGCGATCGAGGGCCACTTGGCTGGCGAAGGGACGCGGGGTAAAGACCAGAGCGATGCAGGCTGAGGCCAGCAGCAGACCGGTACTCCATCCGGGGGGAAAGAGGCTGATATGTTGTTGAGGTGCTTCGGGAATCCCTCGCCGCGATCGCAGCTGTAGGGCTTTCCAGGCGGCAATGAGCAAAAAGCCAATCCCAGCCAGAATACAAAGCCAGGCGTAGGCGGGATGAATGAGAATCCGCAGTTTCCCCGTCAGCCAATACTGCATCATCACCACTCCCCAGAGAAAGAGGGTGATGATATCTAACCAGAGTAGCCAGTTTTGGCTCTGGGGGGGGCGCGATCGCCCCGGAGACTTGGCCGGAGGCTTGGACCGAGAGGGAGTCACCATAGGAGAAACGGCTAGGATACGGCTAGGATACGGCCTCGGTCATCAGAACGAGGGGTTGGAGTTCATGGTCGTCTTGGGCGCTAACATGGTCGGTGATGCGATCGCGGATGGTTTGGGCCATAATGCGGTTGATTTTACGGACACTGGAGCGCCCATCGAGTTGATAGAGGACTTCATAGACCCGTTGCACTTGAGTTTGACGGGTTTTGGGGTCGGTGATGGTCTTTTTCTTTTTGCGGGTGTAGACGGCGGGTTTTTCGGCCCGTCCCCAATAGAGTTTATAAATGTCGCGATCGAGGTTGGCGACGCAGCGGATTTGGGGTAGGGAGGGAATATCTAGGCTCATGGAACCATCTTCGAGGCGATGAATTTGGAAATAGCCCCAATGTTTTTCTTGACGGGCGACGGCTCGATTGATGGCTAGTTTCAGTTGCATCAGCACGTCGTCGTTTTGGAGGCGGTCGGTGGTGAGGATCATGGGGAAGGGAACAGGGAATAGGGAACAGGGAATAGGGAACAGGGAACAGGGAATAGTGAATAGTGAATAGTGAATAGTGAATAGTGAATAGTGAATAGTGAATGGGGGATAGGGGATAGGGGATAGGGGATAGGGGATAGGGCGAGAGGGCGTCCTCAATTCTATCAGTTTCGTTAGGTCTTGTTGGAGATTTGTTGTTGGGGCTGTTGACGGGGTATGGCACAATGGCGATCGAGACCTTTTGAGAGAACGTTGACTGATTCTATGGAACTTTCGCAACTGAAACAGGAACTTGAGTTGTTGGCCGATCGCCTGGGGAAAACCCAGGAGTATCTTTGACCTACCTGCACTGACGGCCAAAATTAA
Organism: Phormidium sp. OSCR; assembly: GCA_001314905.1. GTDB lineage: Bacteria > Cyanobacteriota > Cyanobacteriia > Cyanobacteriales > Geitlerinemataceae > Sodalinema. The sequence goes on along the minus strand of LJZT01000089.1, from coordinate 10,242 downwards.
GGATTTAGAACAACTGGCGACACAGCCGGATTTCTGGGATGATGCCGATCGCGCTCAGCAGATTATGCAGGATCTCAATGATCTCAAATCCAATCTGGAACAGTATCACGACTGGGTTGAGAGTTTGGAAAATGCTCAAACGGTGGTGGAACTGCTGGCCGATGAGGAGGATAGCTTTGATGAGAGTTTGATGGCTGAGGCGGTGCAAACCTCCACTCGCTTGAGTCGGGAGTTGGAACAATGGGAGTTTCAACAGATGCTCTCGGGTGAGTATGACAAAGGTGGTGCGGTGTTGACCATCAATGCTGGGGCTGGCGGTACGGATGCTCAGGATTGGGCGGAAATGTTGCTGCGGATGTATACCCGTTGGGGAGAACAACAGGGCTATCGGGTTGAGACGATGGAACTGTCGGAAGGGGATGAAGCGGGGATTAAGTCCGTCACCCTGGAGATTCGCGGTCGTTACGCCTATGGCTATCTTAAGTCGGAGAAGGGAACCCATCGTTTGGTTCGTATTTCCCCGTTTAATGCTAATGGGAAACGCCAAACCAGTTTTGCTGGGGTGGAGGTGATGCCGATTTTGGATGGTTCGGTGACGCTCGATATTCCCGATACCGATCTCGAAATTACCACCTCGCGCTCGGGGGGTAAGGGTGGACAAAATGTGAATAAGGTCGAGACGGCGGTGCGGGTGTTACATAAACCGTCGGGGCTGGCGGTGCGCTGTACTCAGGAGCGATCGCAGCTTCAGAATAAGGAGAAGGCCTTGGCGTTACTGAAGGCGAAACTTCTGGTGATTGCTGAGTCGCAACGGTTAGAGGAGATTGCTGAGATTCGCGGTGATATGGTTGAAGCGGCTTGGGGGAACCAAATCCGTAATTATGTCTTCCATCCTTATCAGATGGTCAAGGATTTACGCACGGGTGTGGAAACAACCCAAGTTGATGATGTGATGAATGGGGAACTTGACCCCTTTATTGAGGCCTATCTGCGTCAGGATAATCAGCTCGTCGAGGCGGTGGCGACTCAACCTTAGGCGATCGCCTAACCCCTTATCACAACACAAAACATATGTCAACCCCCAAGTCCCTAAAAAATCGGGTGTTGAGGATGAAGCCCCTAATCGCGGGGTTCATCGTCCTTGGGGGACTTTTTCTGAGTCTGACGCTCTTGGCTCCTATTTCGGCCCGAATTACGCCTCCTACGCCTCTGAATGACCCGGTGACGGTTTGGGTGATTGGCTATCCGGTCACGCCCCTGTTTTATCACAACAGCTTGATGTTGCCCAATGGTTCAGGACAATGGCGGGAATACTCCTTCGGCGATCGCGCGGTGTATGCTCAGAATCAGGGGCGACTCATCAATCTAGCCCAAGCGGTTCTCTATCCCACGCCAGCGGTTTTTGGACGACAGACGTTTGATTCGACGCAATGGCAGCACCGTCAACGGCGAAGCGGCGATGGAGGACAACAGTTGAGTTTGCAAGTCGAGCGATCGCGGGTGATGGAGCTATTAGATCAACTCGACCAACGCTATCACGCCGCCGAAGTGAGACCTGAGTATAATCCCAAAGTCGATTTATACTTCGTTCCTGATGAGCAATACTACGCTGGCTGGCAGACCTGCAATCATCTCGTTGCCCGCTGGTTGCGCCAGCTTGACTGCCAAATTCGGGGCTGGGTCTTTTCGGGTCAATTTAAGCTGAACTAGCTCTTAGGCTCGGATTTTTGGCTCTCTGGGGTGCTGTCATCGGTCTTCTCAGAAGACTCATCTGATCCAGGTTTGGCGTTTTTTTCAGCTTTAGCGGCTTCCCGTTCGGCTCGCTTTTTGCGATCGGCTTCTAAGATATCAGCCATGACACTTTGGGCCTGTTCCATCTTCTCTAAGTTGCTGCGATAGAGTTCCAAGTCTTTCCGCAGCTTCTCGTCGGAAATGTTGAGGGTTGCCCCCAATTGGTTGAGAATATCAGCCAGTTGCTTGTCTTGACTGAGTAACTCCGCGTCAATGGCTTCAATGGCGCTGAGTAAGCCAATGGCTAGGAGACGACAATACTTAAAGTTTTCTCCGGCCGCAAACTGACGAATTTGTTGCACAAAAGCGTTGTCGCCTGAGGCTGAGTCCGATTCACGGGCCATGGCTAACAAATCGTCCTGAGACAGTTGCGCGGCTGCTTCGCGCATCATCGCCGCATCGCGACGATATTGGTCGGGATCACCGCCGGTGGCCCGACAGAGTGCCGCAAAGATAGAGTCTACATCTTGCTCTGGCCGGTAGCCGTTCATGAAGCGATCGAACGCTGAAACGACCCCGAGGGCATAGACCGGATTATAGGTAAAATCTACATTGACCGAGAGCAAGTGCATCTCGACCATCATTTCCTCGACCACACGACGATACAAGGAATTGATCGGACGGGTGTGAGTTTTATAAAAATCTCGTTTAGTATCGGAGACAGTACGAACGTTATCCACGGGGCGTTAGGGGAAGATTCAAGTTAGTTTACATTTTGACGGTTTCACGACGATTTGCCAAGTCTGGCAAGCTCAAGTCGTATCAAACGTGACCGATTTGTCAGCGAGAACTGGTTTGTTGGCAGTTGTCGCAATCTAGGAGCGAGAGCTAGGTGTTGTAAGGGGTTGAGTCTAGTTTTAAAGCGGACCTTTCAACGCGGGTTCCCTGAGTTGAGAGAACGTCGGGGAAAATCGCCCGCTCAGCTAAACAAGAGACAGCCCCCAAACAGCGATGCTGAGGATATGACATCCCTCAAGCTGCTGTTGGGGTGATCAGCCCTTGGACTCAAGCGGGCGATTTGAGAGCGCGGAAGGAGGGCTAAACTAGCTGGCAACGTTACGGGGAACTCCCTCTAGGGCTTCTTCTTCCGTCTCGAAAATTTCGAAGACCGAATCCATCATCGTGACTTCAAACACGAGTTTGGCTTCTGGGTGGACATTGCAAATTCGGAAACTACCTTTAACTTTATCGGCGTCGCGCATTCCGGCCACCAAAGACGTCAGCCCTGAACTATCAATAAAATTGACTTGTCCAAGGTTGACGACGACATGGCGGCTGAGTTTGGAAATGCACTCCTGAAGCTTGAGGCGAAACTGCCAAGCCGTCGTGATATCCAGTCGTCCGGCTGGTGCCAGAACGATGACAGTTGTCCCGTCTTGAGTGGTATGAGTTTTCTGCTCGATGTGGATCACTGACCCTTCCTCGCACTTACTAACAATGGGGATTCACGGGCGGTGCGAAACCGGACTCGGAACACTCCCCTGTTGGCATACACTACCAGATTAGTGACGGTTCAGCTTCACCCCCCCACGGAGATTCCCCTAGTTAGTGTCATCCTAACCTAGATTGACTCAGACGTAGCAGTGGAGTTGGCCCAATCTTGGGGTTTGAGGAATTCCTCGTAGAGTTGGGCTTCGGGAGTTCCGGGTTCGGGTTCATAGCCGTATTCCCAGCGAACTAAGGGCGGGAGGGACATGAGGATCGATTCGGTCCGTCCGTTGGTTTGCAGGCCGAAGATGGTTCCGCGATCGTAGACGAGGTTAAATTCTACGTAGCGGCCCCGTCGGTAGAGTTGGAAGTTACGCTGGCGATCGCCGTACTCCAGGCCACGACGACGCTCAACGATGGGTTCGTAGGCGGGGAGGAAGGAGTGGCCGCAGGATTGGGCTAAGCCAAACAGAGATTCCCAATCGCGGGGTTCGATGTCCCCGAGTTTCTGGCTGTACTTGGCGGCGGGGCCGTCGGCATCGGGACCGCGATAGAGTTGGCCTTGGCCGTCTTGGTAGTCGAAGAAAATCCCGCCTACGCCGCGCATTTCTTGGCGGTGTTTGAGGTAGAAGTATTCGTCGCACCAACGTTTGAAGACGGGATAGTATTCGTTGTGGTGGCGATCGCAGGCGGTTTTCAGGGTTTTATGGAAGTGAGCGGCGTCTTCGGCGAAGGGATAGTAGGGGGTTAAGTCGGCCCCACCGCCAAACCACCAGACGGGACCGGCTTCAAAGTAGCGATAGTTGAGGTGCACGGTGGGAATGTAGGGGCTACGGGGATGGAGCACCATGGAGGTTCCGGTGGCGTAGAAGCCATGGCCTTCGGCTTCGGGCCGTTGTTTGAGAATCGAGGGGGGGAGTTTCTCGCCAAAGACTTCTGAGAAGTTAACGCCTCCTTGTTCAAAGACGTTTCCGTTACGAATCACTCGCGATCGCCCCCCACCTCCTTCGGGACGTTCCCACATATCTTCACGAAATTGACCGCCGCCATCAATGCGCTCTAAGCCGGCACAGATACTCTCTTGCAGCTCTTTCATGAAGGAACTGATGCGGGCCTGGGAGTCTTCTGGGGGACGAGTGGATATGGCAGAGATGGGAGGCGTTGAGGTTGAACTCATGATTTTTGTTAAGAAAAGTTGCAGTAGGTTACGAAATACGACAAAAGCTGGCGATCGCCCAGGGAGTCAGGGCTGCCGACGTAAAGCGCTAGACCGTTCTCCTGGCTGTTGATCTCGGGTCAACCCTTGTCAATGCTAGGCTAGAGGGAACGGCCATCCCGCATTATAGAGAATGGTCTTGAACATTTTAATCGTTGTTCAAAAATGTATAGTTTTAATAATAAAACGATACAAGGCTGAACCGGGCTCCCAAGCCGTCCCCCTTGGAACATATCTGGCAAACCCCAACTGAAGAGGAGACATCTGTGAACGTGACGTCAAGCAATGCACTGACCCCTGAGGCTGTATTAAAGGTCTTACAACCGGTCCAAGATCCCGAACTCAACAAGAGTCTGGTGGACTTGAACATGATCCGCCAAGTCACCATTGACGGCGGTGTCGTCAGTTTTACCCTGGTGTTAACCACGCCGGCCTGTCCGCTACGAGAGTTCATTGTTGAGGATTGCGAAAAAGCGGTGCGCACTCTTCCCGGCGTTGAACAAGTCCAGGTCGAAGTAACCGCCGAAACGCCAAAACAGCCCTCACTCCCTGATCGCCAAGGCATAGATGGGGTCAAAAATATCATTGCCATCTCCAGCGGTAAAGGAGGCGTTGGGAAAACCAGCGTCGCCGTGAACATTGCGGTGGCCCTGGCCCAAACCGGTGCCAAAGTCGGACTCCTTGATGCTGATATCTATGGACCCAATGGCCCCAATATGCTGGGACTGGGTGATGCCAAAGTCATGGTACGCGAAGGGGCTGACGGTAAAGAAGTGTTAGAACCGGCCTTCAATCATGGCGTTAAACTGGTCTCGATGGCCTTTTTGATTGACAAGGATCAGCCGGTCATTTGGCGCGGGCCAATGCTCAATGGTGTGATTCGTCAGTTTCTCTATCAGGTGCAATGGGGAGAACTCGATTATCTGATCGTGGATATGCCCCCAGGAACTGGCGATGCTCAACTGACCCTGGCTCAAGCGGTTCCCATGGCCGGGGCCGTCATTGTCACCACTCCGCAAACGGTGGCCCTACTCGACTCGCGCAAGGGCTTAAAAATGTTTGAACAGCTAGGGGTTCCTGTTTTGGGGATTATCGAGAATATGAGCTATTTTATCCCCCCAGATCTGCCCGATCGCCAGTATGATATTTTCGGGTCAGGTGGCGGTGAGAAAACGGCCACGGAACTGAATATCCCCCTACTGGGACGAGTTCCCCTAGAAATTCCGCTCCGAGAAGGCGGTGATGCGGGGATTCCCATTGTCGTCTCTCACCCTGAGTCTGCCTCGGCTCAAGAGTTGATGCGAGCGGCCAAACAATTGGCGGCCAAAGTCTCTGTGGCAGCGTTCTCGAATCGCTAGGACAGAGTCAGGAGACAGCCAGACCTAGAGGCGTTCCACTCTAGTGGAACGCCCTATCAACTATCAACTATCAACTATTAACTATTAACTATTAACTATTAACTATTCCCCTATGGTTAACCGCAACTGGTTACAAGCTTGGCAGTCCATTGACTGGACGTTACTCATCCTCTGTATTGGCTTAACGGTCTATGCCGGATTGGTGATTCGCAGTAGCCAGCTGACCTTGGAGTACACCGACTGGTGGCAACATTGGCTGACGGGGGCGATTGGTGTGGCGATCGCCCTGGTCATTGCCCGCTGGCGCTATGAGATCCTGGTTCAATGGACTTGGATTATCTATGTCATCACCAATTTGTCCCTGATTGCCGTGATGGTCTTAGGGACTACGGCCCTGGGGGCGCAACGCTGGATTACGATTGGTGGTTTTAATATCCAGCCGTCGGAGTTTGCCAAGTTGGGGGTAATTATTACCCTGGCAACGATGCTAGAAGGGCAAACGGCGGCGAACTTGCCGACGGTGTTGAAAAGTTTGGCGGTGGCGGCCGTTCCTTGGGGGTTAGTGTTCTTGCAACCGGATTTGGGAACCTCTTTGGTGTTTGGAGCAATTACCCTGGGGATGCTCTATTGGGCCAATGCGAATCCCGGTTGGTTACTGTTGTTGGTGTCGCCCATGATTTCAGCCATCTTGTTTAGTCTAGTGCTGCCGGTTTGGTTTATTTGGGTGGTTGGCATGACGGTTATTGGCTGGCTGACGATTCCGGGACGCTGGTTTGGGGCGATCGCCGCCTTGACGGTTAACTTGGTGTCTGGACGCTTAGGGGAGGTGCTATGGGACTTGCTCAAACCCTATCAGAAGGACCGGATTGTGCTATTTCTCGATCCGAGTCGTGATCCTCTCGGCGGCGGCTATCACTTGATTCAATCTCGCATTGCCATTGGTTCTGGGGAACTTTGGGGACGGGGTTGGGGCCAGGGAACCCAAACTCAGGGTGGATTTATCCCGGAACAACATACGGACTTTATTTTTTCGGCGGTGGGGGAGGAATGGGGGTTTATTGGAGCGATCGCCGTCTTGGTTGTCTTTTGGCTGATTTGTTTGCGTCTGGTGATTATTGCCCAAACGGCGAAGGATAATTTTGGCTCGTTATTGGCAGTGGGGGTGTTGTCGATGCTGGTGTTTCAGGTGATCGTCAATGTCAGTATGACCATTGGCTTGGCCCCGGTGACGGGGATTCCGCTGCCCTGGATGAGTTATGGGCGATCGGCCCTGCTAACGAATTTTCTGGCGGTGGGGTTAGTCGAGTCGGTTAATAATCACCGCCAGCGGTTAAAGTTTTAGCGGCGGTGCGATGGTGGGCTAAAATCGGGATGGTGAATTAGTGAAAAGATTAAAGACTTATGATTCTGCCTGGCTCGGCTGTGGAAGTGATTAATCCCGATGATACCTATTATCGCTTTAAAGGCTCGGTGCAACGGGTCAGCGATGGTAAAGCGGCGGTCTTGTTTGAGGGGGGCAATTGGGATCACGCGGTGACGTTTTTACTCTCGGAGTTGGAGTTAGTGGACGCCAAGGCCGGACGCAAGAAGTAGGGGCGAACCGCAAGTGGCACGCCCGCTTTTGGTCTTGTGGTCGCCCGCTTGTGGTCTTGTGGTCGCCCGCTTGTGGTCTCTCTAGGACAGAGTATGGTTCGTTTACCCTTACCCCAGTTTTCCGAGAATCCCGGCGATCGCGGCGATCGCTTTGCGGAGGTGATTGAGACGGCCACAACGGAGTTTTTGGCCCAATGTCTCGATGGGGATGAGTTACGCTTCCCGACCATGCCTCCGTTTGGCAGTTGGGTCAAGGCGATCGATGAGGAGTCGGGGAATCCCATTTATGGGGTGGTGTATCATGCGACAACCACCCCGATTGATTCAGTCCATCGCGCCCAGGCTTTGGGGATGTCGTTGGAGGAGTTACGCGATCGCCAACCGCAGATTTTCGCGATGTTAAAGACGGAATTTCGGGCGGCGATCGTTGGGTTTGTGGTGCCGGAGTCGGGTCAGGTGTATCAATATCTGCCCCCACGTCCTCCTCAGATTCACCAAGGGGTGGCCTATTGCACCCCAGAGGAGGTGATTCACTTCAGCGAAGGGTTAGACTTCCTGCGGACGCTGTTAGAGGTGACGAATGCGCCGGTTGAGGCGTTGACGGCGGCGGCGATTCGTGAGATTTACCAAATTCGTAAAACGGAACGAGAATGGTTGGTTCAGGCGGGACGGACGTTGAGTTTGCTGCTGAAAGACGACTACGATCGCCTGCGCTTGATTCTTGGTCAAATTCATCCTTGATATTCATCCAAAGTTGGTCTGAATAGGACAAAAAACAGGGGACAAGAAGGCAACAGGCAACAGGCATAACCCACCCCTAACCCCTCCCAGGAGGGGATGGCAACAGGTGGGGGATTTTCTTCCAACTCAGAGTGTCAATCGGGCAATCTTCAATTGCTATAGTCACTCAGTTCTCATCGCAGGTTATGAGCGCTAGTTTAGCAGTTCGTCACCGGATCATCATGCTGCGTAAGCAACTCGGCTGGCGACGGGGTTTCTCTGAAGGCTAATCGATGCAACGGCGATCCTTACCTGGCTGTGCGAAGATAGCAGCAAATCGTCTCGATCGCCCCTAAATCGCCATGAAAGAGCAATTCGCCCAACAGGCCCTGGCCCAACTCCCGAAAATCCTCACGCAGCTCGATCGCAACCCCCATAGTCCCAGCTACGGCTGTTTCGATCGCAACTTCTGGCACTATAAAATCATCGACTTCCCCAGTGGAATGTCTCAGGAGTTCGTCTATCCCCTGGCCTTGGCCTACTCCCTCGATATCCCTGAAAATCCCTATTACCAAAAACCGATTCTGAGAGAATGGGGCGAAGCGGCCTTAATGTATATGTTAAGCAGCACCCACCGAGATGGCTCTTGTGATGATTACTTTCCCTTTGAACGAGCCGGGGGAGCCACTGCATTTTCTCTGTTGGCGGGGTTGGAAAGTTACCAACTTCTACAACTGGACAATTACAAGGTTCTCAAATTCTTTGAAAAACGGGCCGATTGGCTCTCTCATCACAACGAAAGCGGCCAACTCACCAATCACCAAGCCCTCATTGTCCTCTGTTTAGAACTGGCTTCGGGATTGCTGCAACAACCGTCAAAGTGGGCTCGGGCCAAATCTCGCCGCTTAGAGCGGGTTCTGGAATGGCAAAGTGAGGAAGGTTGGTTTAAGGAGTATGAAGGCTGCGACCCCGGCTATCATACCCTGACCATTTGGTGTTTGGCTCGCTTGCAACAGGTGCGATCGCAGCCCGATGACCGATTGCGAGAAGCCCTCAGCCGCGCGGTCCAGTTAGCGGGCCAGTTTATCCATCCTGACGGGACGTTTGGCGGTGAATACGGTAGCCGCAATACCTACAACTTCTTCCCCCACGGCTTTGAACTCGTCGGCCAATGGATGCCCTCGGCCTTGAGTATTAACGATCGCTTTCTGCAAGGACTGGCTAACGGACTCGGTCCTTGCTACGCCGACGATCACATTGTGGGCCATCATACCTGGAATTATCTCCTGGCTTGGCGCGATTTTGTCGGTGATCGCCCGCAACTTCCCCCCCGCCGCGTCGGCCGCACCTATCTCGAAGAAGCGCAAATCCTCATCGACCGTCGCACCAGCTTACCACCGCTTCCCAAAGACGCCGAAGCCGATGCACTCCCGGTCAACGCCAACAACCCCACTGAAGCCACCGTTGAACTCTACATCGCTCTCAATAAGGGGGGAACCTTTAAACTGTTCCGAGATGGTCAACTGGCGGCGTCTGATACACAAATTTCTCTAAATGTCAAGTCTGGGGGCAAAATTAAAAATGCTGTGGGACATCTGGTGGGAGAGTATGACACCGATATCGAGGTGCATGAGATGACGGTGATGGGGAATCTCGGCTGGGCCAAGCAGCAACAGATGACTCCATGCAAACTGATGCTGTTGCGGGTAGTGATGCTCAGCTTCGGGCGTTTCTTCCCCAATCTGATTCGGCGTATCTTGCAAAGGATGTTAATTACCGGCAAAAAACCGGCGCCCTATCAACTCAAGCGGCGTTTTAGTTGGGAAAATGGGCAATGGGTGGTTACGGATGAGATTACGGGGAGTTCCTGGCGGGATGTGGTGTCGGCCGGGATTGGTTGCGATCAGACGTCGATCTATGTGGTGATGAGTCGGACGTTTTCCTTGAATCAGTTGCGATCGTGGATTGATCTGACGGCGGCGATCGGGCAGCTTCCTAATAAGGCCCCGCTACGGTTAGAACGGAAACTCTAGGGAATTGACATCCTCCCACACTAATTCAAAGAATATAGCGTGGGATTCCCACCATCACTGATGAGGTTTCCTCTTTCCACGACTCGACTTACCTTGAGGAGTT
>LJZT01000054.1 GCA_001314905.1 Phormidium sp. OSCR | reverse complement strand
GAGAAATCAGATTCAATACGTTGTCTCGCTGAATCAAGAATCACGATCTGTGAGAATCCCGCGCTGTAATCTTTGATTCAGCGCTGGGAGTATGTCAATCAACGATAGCTGACTTAACGACAACCGAGACTGACTCGGGTGGATACTCCGGTGATCGGGTTGGTTCCCCTGGCGCGATCGCAGAGTTTCACGACTTGGTAGCGGTCTAAAATCGTACCGGAAAAGTCACAACCCTCAATCTCGGCTTCAGTAAAGGTGCTGCTACTGGCGATCGCATCGGTAAAGATGGCGTTGCGGAGATTGGCCCGATCAAAGACGACGCGATCGGCAAAGGAGTCGGTTAAGTCCACCCCTTCGAGGTTGGCTTCAAAAAAACTGCCTTTGGTGAGGATGGTTCCCCGCAAATTGGCGTTCTCGAAGTTGGCCCCTTTCATATTCGCACCGGCTAAGGCGGCCCCTTCGAGATCGGCGTTGTGAAAATCGCGATCGCGCAGGTCAGTTAACGTGTAGTTCACGGTATTCTCCTGAGCGATCGCCCCTGGGGGCCTGATCGCGATTCCCAAGATCAGGCCCAAAAGCAGAATTAGGATGGACCACAGAGCGAATTGGCGCGGTTGGCGTTGGTTAAGCCCAATGTTCACGGTCAATGTTCCCTTCAAATAGAGCGTTCTCAGTTATAGCATGAATGGCGTTTGAGTTGGCAAAGACCTTAGCCAGCAAGCGTTCTAGCGCTTACTTGTGATCGCGATCGCCGAGGTCTTGGGGGTGCGATCGCCTCCGACGCTAAGATATCTCACCCATTTAAGCGACTTATGTCTTAGACATAGGCTAACCTATCAGAGATAATTAAATCATCGAGCCAAACGGGCCAGGTTCAACTCGAACCGTCCCTAAAGCCAAAGCCACTCTCAACTTCCCTCTAATCCCGAGTCATGAAACCATCCTACATCAGCGATTGCACCACCAGCCGTTATCTTAAGGCAGCGAATAGTATGACGTTACCGACTTCTCAAAAAACAACTCGTGAGACCGCTCTGCTTTACGGAGCTTGGACGATTTTAATCCTCTCTATGTTAGCGATGGTTCTGCCGATATCGAACTCTCGCTCCGCCTTAGGTTCTGCCGATGCGAACAGGATTGAAGCTGTCAACACTGAGGTCGCTCCTCGTTAAATCGTGTTAATTAAGTCTGGTTACGTATTCCGAAAAGCCTTGCCAGATAAAGATTACAGAGCGCCTAACTCTTCAACCTTCGCTCGTACTGCCTGCATATCTTGCCAAGTTAACCATTTAGGTTTTCCTTTGTCTCGGGACGAATTTCGTAACAAATAAGCTGGATGAAAAATGGGCATACAGAGACGATTTTCCCATTCAAACCATTGACCGCGAATCTTTGTAATTCCTCGCTTTTCATTGAGCAGCGTTTTCACGGCCACCGCTCCGGTCATGAGGACAACTTTCGGATTCACTAAACGGATTTGTTCGAGCAGATACGGTTTACAGGCTTCAATTTCCTTAGGAGTCGGGTTACGGTTTCCCGGCGGACGACATTTCACGACATTACAGATATAAACATCTTTGTCTGTATCGAAATTAACAGACGCTAAAATATTTTCCAATAATTTCCCTGAACGTCCCACAAACGGTAATCCCTGTTCATCCTCCTGCTGTCCCGGTCCTTCGCCGATAATGACAATTGGTGCTTGTGGGTTCCCCCGAGAGACCACCGCCTGAGTGCGAGTCGCAGCGAGGCCACAGCGTTGACAGCGTTGACAATGGTCATTGAGTTGCGCGAGATCATCATAGGTTCCCGGCGCGATCGCCAGGGTCGCATCAGTGGGAATTTGCTCGATGGATACCGTGGCGGGAGCCTCAGCGGGATTGTCCCCGAAAAGGCTCAATTGGTGTTCGTTCTCAGACATTTCAGATATAAAGATAGGATCGCTCAGAAAATTCAGACCGTTTAACCCCTCCATGTTAAAACGGCGGGGTCGCCCAGCAGAACTCACCCCAGCAGCGGCCAAGTCTAGGTGCTGATGTGCGAGTTTCTCATGGCCCCCCACAGCTGCGCAAGCCAAGAGGATGTTAAGATCCCCATAATTTTACGGATAGGCCTGTTTAACGAGCAAAAATTCCCATATACTTCTGGGAGGGTGCATCAACCTGTGGTCATGCTGAGGACAGTACACAACGTCCTGTTCAACGAATCATTCTCTGAGTCGGGATCTCATCTCGACTTAGTAGCAGGGATGCCCCAACCTCGTTAACTCGTCCTCTTCTTTGAGTCGGCAACCCAAACTCCTGGTGTTATCTTGCCTCTCCTTGGTGTATCTACCCTTGGGAAAGACCGATCAACATGGGTCCGAGGTTGTTTCGTCTCCAGACAACAGCGATGGCCAAGAAAAAGAAAACCTATAGCGACTATCTTAAAGAGCAGTTCGGGAGTCTCATCGACCGACTCGATATCTCGGACTTGCAAAAAGAATTCCTCAAATCCCGCTGGCTTGACCAACTGATGTGGTTGGAGAAGAAAGCCGGAGAGTCACAGAAGAAACACTTTCGGCTGCGTCTAATTACCATCATTGGCGGGGTCGTGATCCCGGCCATGGTGAGTCTCAACGTTCGCGATGGCCCAGCCAAGGATGTCATCTTCTGGGGAACCTTCAGTTTGGCTCAGGTGGTGGCCATTAGCGCCTCAGTTGAGGAGTTTTTCCACTATGGAGAGCGCTGGACTCAATATCGTAAAACGGCCGAATTGGTTAAAACTGAAGGCTGGCAGTATTTTCAACTCAGTGGTCCCTATCATGAGTCTTCGTCTCATAGTGCGGCCTATCGTAGCTTTGCCGATCGCGTTGAGCATCTGATTCAAGAGGATGTCTCGGCGATTACAGCGGTACTCGAAGAAGCACAGAAAGAGCAGGGTCAAACTCAAGGGGAAGTCACCAGTCAGTTCTCTCAACTGGCTCAGGAACTCGGCCAAAGTCGTCCTCTACCACCGCCACCTCCCCCTCGCTCGAACTACCCAGTTCCACCCCAACCCAATCGCCGTCCTCCCATGACCGCTGAGCCAGCTGGGCCTGGGTACAATGAGCCGTTTGGCAATGATGGGTTTGGCAATGACGGGTTTGGAGATGAGACCTTTGCGGGGGATTTTGGCGAGGATTTAGTCCCCACTCCGGCTCCGATTACCTCTCAACCGCCTCGCTCGGCGAGTTCTTCTGGTAAGGCTAAGGCTCATGTGACGGCTCCCCCGCCAGCGGAAATTAACGATCCCAAGTTACAACATCTCAAAGCACCTCCGGGAGAACCCATTTCTCCACGAGCCACTTAATCACTGTCTCTGGTGGGTTTGCAAGTAATTAATCCCAGCCATGTGCCGTTGAGCTTGTGGTTGGGATTGTTCCCATCAGATGTTCCCCAACCTTTGAGGTTTTGTCCCGTTATCGTATTGTGCCGCGATTTGTGCCGCGATTTGTCCCGCGATCGCCTTAGTCCGTTCCGTTGTTTTTTCCGGGAAACTTTGACCCGGTTTTAGGTCATGACTGTCAGTATTTGGACCCGCCTGACGACTTCTCCGACGACTAAAGTTGACTGGCTTATTCGGGGGTGTTTAGTGCTGAGCTTAGCGAGTTTCCTGGGAGCAGGAATCACCGCCGTCTCCTATTGGCGCGAACGCTATGGAACCATTCAAACGGCTCTTGATTCAGCTCAAGAGAAACTCGATGACGCGGTTCTCGAACTGAATGCAGAACTCGTACACCTTGAAACTACGGTTGAGACGTTGGCTGAGGATCTTAGTTCTGGGGATTTAGATAACACAGAGGTTGAAGCTCGTCTCGAAGAAACTCTCCGGGCCAACCCCAGCTTCTCAGCCATGGCGGCGGCCTACGAACCCTATGCTTTTAGTGAGGAGCGCGAGTTTTTTCATCCGAACTTTAAACGGCTACTAACCGATGGGGTGGAGCGGTTTGATGTGGAGGAGTTCGTTAACTACATCGAGACTGACTCTTATCGTGAGCCTCTATTGCAGGGAGCGCAATGGAGTGAACCGGGGTTAAGCGCAATTATAAACTCAATTGTCGTTGAGTATAGTGTTCCCTTTACCCTACCGGAGAACAACGCTCCTGACCCCAGTGGAATTGTCTATGCCAACTATGATCTCGATCAGTTACGCCAGCTTTTTCAATCCTTTGATTTAGGAACAACTGGCTATCCGATTGTGATTACCTCTTCGGGTCAGTTGATTTACCACCCAATCACCAGTTTTGTCAAACAAAAACGGTCGATCATTGACTTGGCGCAGGAGTTTGATGACTCGGATCTTGAGGCGATCGCCCGCCAAATGGTGGCCGGAGAATCAGGAATAGGAGAACGGGGTGGGGGTGCGCCGTCTTGGATGATTTATCAATCGATTCCGGCCACAAACTGGTCTGTTGGGGTGGTTTTGTTTCGAGATGATATTTTTGGTGATACGGTCAGTTTAACGAACAAATTGGTACTATTGAGCCTTCTGTTAACATCGGGGGTTGTGTTAGCCTTGGTGGTGGCGTTACCTCCCCATCGCGATCGCATCTCACAACTTTGGCTACTCTCGATGTCAGTGTCGGGAGTTTTAGCCTTGGGACTTCTGGCGGTTTGGCTGTTGGAGATGCAGCAAGTTTCAGTGGTTCAGAATACAACGCCCCCATTAGTTACAGAGACAAGTCTCCAACAATTCTTAGAGCGTCAACGTGAAAAAAATATAGAGCAGGGATTATCTGAGCCGATCACGTTGCCGACTGGGGTGTTTCTTCAGTCCATGGAGTTCAAAAATGCTAATGATTTCTTTGTGACGGGCTACATTTGGCAACGCTATGATAATGACCTTCATGAGGGAATTTCACGGGGCTTTGTTTTACCCGAGGCGATCGCCTTTAGCAGTGAGGAAGCCTATCGCCAAGACTTGCCCAATGGGGAGTTGATTGGTTGGTATTTTCAGGCAACACTTCGCCAAACTTTTGACTATAGCAAATATCCCTTCGACCATCAACAAAGTTGGTTACGAATTTGGCATCAAGATTTTGCTTCAAATGTGATTTTAACGCCCGATTTAGGAGCCTATGACTTGATGGTTCCTCTTTCACTTCCCGGGCTAGAAGTGGAAGAAAATATGGTCTTACCGGGGTGGAATATTAAACATAGTTTTTTCCGCTACCGCTTTAATAGCTATAACTCTAACTTTGGCTTCCTGGGAGAAACTCAGGTTAAAAATTTTCCAGAACTCTATTTTGAGGTGGATTTAGAACGGGATTTATTGACGGTTATTATCACCAAGATGATGCGCGTCATTGTGGTGTCAGGCTTATTGTTTGGGGTTCAATATCTAGTCCGCTATAAAACAGATGATAATCAACTCGGGTTTAGTGCTTCGGGGGTAATTGGTGCGTCAGGAGGCTTTTCCTTTATCTTAATTCTCGACCAAATCAATCTTCGCAGTCAGTTGGCAACCGGTGGAATTATTTATATTGAATACTTCTACTTTGTGTTGTATATCATGATTTTGGTGGTTGTTTTTAATGCTATCATGGTCGCCAAAGGTTCAGAGAATGCTCTGTTGAAATATAACAATAATATCTTGCCAAAACTCATCTATTGGCCGCTATTATTGAGTTTGCAGATTCTTGTGACGCTGTTTGTGTTTGTATAGGGTTGCTGTAGATAACTTGGGGAGACGTGACTGTGGCCAAACCTTGGACAACTTTGGCACAAATTTTGGAGATGCGATCGCCTTGGTTTACTCTAATTGGCGAACGCTTACAGGACGATCGCGATCGCCTCCTAGACTACTGGCGAGTGGAAAAAGCCGACTCCGCCGTGATTATTACCCAGGCCCGAGGTCAGTTTCTGCTTCCTCCCCCCAGTTATCGTCCCGGTATCGCCCAAGCCAGCCTCGACTTCCCCGGTGGACGCATTCCTCCAGATACTAGCCCCGAAACAGCGGCTCAGGGGATTGTCTGTCGGGAATTGAACCTAGTTCCTGAGCAAATTCTCTCCCTAACGCCTCTCAATGACCAGGGTTGGCCCGTGAATAGCTCTTTTTCCAATCAAAAACTCTTCGGCTTTGTCGCCGAACTCGACGTTTCCCCTGAACATCAGTCCCCCGAGAGTCTCACCTATCCTTGCACCGAAGCGGGAATCGCGACATTATTGACAGAACTAACCTGTCTCCAATGTCGCGCCGTCCTGTTAGAGTGGCTTCACCGATGACCTCCGATCCCATCTCCCCAACTCCATCCCCGACATCCTCCTCACGAACTCGGGATCACCTGGCCAACGAACGCACCTATCTGGCTTGGATGCGAACCGCTTTGGGGTTGATGGGGTTGGGAATTGTCCTGGCCCGCATCGATGAGATTCTCCCCGAAGGGATGCTGGGAATCCGTCAAAGTTGGCTATTAGGACTAATGTCCTGTTTATTAGGATTGCTGATGGTGGCGATCGCCACTAAGAATTATTTTGACATCCGCCGGGCGATCGAACTCAATACCTATCACCCCCAGAAATGGTGGATTTTGACTCTAAGTGTCATTCTGACTGCGGTGGGGATTGTCTTAATTCACGGGATTTTTAATCTCTCAGATTAAGATTTCTTAGCTGTAGTTGAACAACAAAATAGTTGTTAAAGTTACAAAAGCCGCTAAAATGTCCTTTAAGATTGCCAAGTTTTAGAAATAAGCATTTCCCTATGACCGCAGCTACTCCGTCCGCTCCTAGCACAGCTCCTGACTTTTGTCAAGGTATTCACTTTTTTGCCGACAGTCTCCCCGGTTGGGATGACTACGGCAGCCAGCCCGCCATTGCCGAAGGTGCCACAGCCATTGCCGACCTGGGTGATAAAGCCGCCGTTTATCAAACCCTCCTCGCCGCCGATGCCCTGCGCTATTTGACCTTACAAGTGACCTCTAGTAAGGCCTCGGGCCATCCCGGCGGCTTTGCCAGTATCTCCGATGCGATCGCCTCTCTAGTGATGTTGGGCTACAAAAACATCATCACGGAAGTCGGACACCATGCCCCCGGATTTTACAGTAACGTCTTCCTCGATCGCTCCCTCGAAGACATGGGCATCAGCACCGTCCAACAACTGCGCGATCGCTTCCGAGAAACCCACGGCCTCCTCGGCCACCTCTCCGGGCAAATCCCCGGCCTCCTCAACCCCGCCGGTCCCCTGGGCCAAGGGCAACACTTCGCCATGGCCGGGGCCAAACTCAACCCCGGCGTTCTCTTCCCCGTCACCATCGGCGACGGCGGTATCGGCGAACCCTACGTGATGAGTAGCTTCGGTCACTTCAACACCGCCTACCCCAACGTCACCAACTTCTTGCCCATTTTGGTCTGGAACGGCTATAGCCAAGAACACCACAGCATGGTTTCCACCAAAACCAACACCGAAATGCGGGAGTATTGGTCTGGCAACGGCTTCCAAGAGATTATCCTCATCGACGCCAAAGACTACGACGATGCCAACCAGGCCGGCGATTACGTCGACAGCACCCAATTCTCCCTGGAAAAACGCCTAGAGTTCACCCAAGCCCTTCTCGAAGCCGTCCAGAAAGCCGCCCAGTCTGCCCTCAACGGAACCCTGACGGTCTTAATCGTCAAACAACTCAAAGGGGCCGGCGTGCACAAACGGGGCGCAAAATCCCATAACCTCTATGCCGGAGATACCGTCGAAAAAGACTATATCGCCAACGCCCTCAAAGCCCGCGCCCTCACCCCCGAAGCCTGGCAATTAGTGCGCACCAACTACGAACGGGCCGGCGGTGGGGCTGCCTCCAAAACCGTCGTCACCGAATTTGAACGGGACTTACCCGATTTAGGAACCCTGCCCCTAAATGAGTTTCCCGTCGGTGGCGATAAGCAAGTGGCCACCACCGCCATGGGAGAACTCGTCAGCTATGTGGGCAAACAGGACCCCGATTTCGTCGTCACCAACGCCGACGGAAATGCCGCCTCGGGGATTAACAATATCAACATTGCCCTGAATATCATTCACCCCACCACTGACGATACCTATTTCCAACAGCCAGGGGGTCAAGTCTATGAACCCCTCAGTGAAGATGCCTGTGCGGGGTTAGCTGCCGGACAAGCCCTGTTTGGTGGACGGACCCTGTGGTGTTCCTATGAGTCCTTTGTGGTCAATGGTCTCCCCATTTGGCAAACGGTGACCCAAGCCATGGCAGAATTGCGCCGTCCCACCCCTTCGACCATTACTCTGTTTACGGCGGGGGCCTTGGAACAGGGACGCAATGGCTGGACGCACCAACGGCCCGAGATTGAAAACTATTTTGCCGCCATGATGCGCAATGGCAATGTTTTCCCCCTCTTCCCGGTGGATGCCAATAGTATTCAAGCCTGTTATGAGTGGGCCGTGGGACAGAAGAATAAAGGGATTACCATTACCGCCAGTAAGTCTCCCCTGCCGATTCGCACGACTTTCGCGCAAACCCGTCAGGCGTTGCAAGATGGGGCCGTGGTCTTGCAGGAGACTCCCGGCGAGAAAACCGTGGTCTTTGCGGTGTTGGGGGATATGGTTTTGTTGCCGGTGTTTGAGGCGGCGCAACAGTTGCAAGAGCAAGGCATTGGCAGCAAAATTGTGGCGGTGGTCAGTCCTCGCCGTCTCTATCGTTCCTCGGATGTGGCGTGGGAGATGTCGAGTCAGAAGGATGGCGGTTTTATGGATGATGCCAGTTTTGCTGAAATGTTTGACGGAGAGGGTCTGTTGGCGGTTACAGGCGGGTCTAGTGCCATGTTGGAACCGGTGATGTTACGCAGCAATAGCCCTCGGGATGTGTTTGCCTGGAAACGGGGTGAAACGGCGGCCAGTGCGGCGGCGGTGATGGCCATTAACGGCATTACCTCCGAGAATTTGGCGAAACGAGCCACGGAGTTGTTGGCCTAGGTTTCAGGTTCATCTCGGGTGAGGTGGGGTTGTATTGCTGCAATCTCCACTCACCCGTCTGGGAGGGACGGGGTTGGCGGACTCTGGTGGGGGCTATGTTAGACTCAAATCAGTTTATTTCCCCCTTACTGTGATGTCCGCTTCCCTTTCTGACTTGTCGCAGACGGCTGGGGAGGGCGAACAGCCGTTCGCCCCTACGGACCGGGTTTCGGCTGACGAGATTGTGTTTCCTCCCAGTGACCTCCCCAGTGATGAACCGCCTTTTGACAGTTCTCTACACCTTCATCAACTACGGCTACTGATGAGCTGTCTTAACTGGCTTTGGAGAGACCGTCAGGATTATTTTTGTACCGGGAATCTCACGATACACTATAGTCCGCGTCAACTGAAATCGGAATTGTTCCGAGGGCCGGATTTCTTTGTGGTGCGCGATACCTCGAACCAGCCTCGCCGCAGTTGGGTGGTTTGGGAGGAAAATGGGAAATATCCTAATCTGATTATTGAACTTCTTTCTGACAGTACCGCGAAAGGCGATCGCGGACTCAAGAAACAGATTTATCAAGATATTTTTAGAACTCCGGATTATTTTTGGTTCGACCCTCAGAGTTTAGAGTTTCAGGGGTTTCATTTGCTCGATGGACTCTATCATCCCCTAGAAGCCAATGAGTCGGGATGGCGTTGGAGTCAGCAATTGGGGTTGTATTTAGGGGTGTATGAGGAGCGTTTGCGCTTTTTTACTCCCGAGGGGCTTCTGGTTCCCACGCCGGAGGAAGTGGCGGATAGGGAACAGCAGCGAGCAGACCGGGAACAGCAACGGGCGGAAAGTGAGCGTCAGCGAGCGGAAACTGAACGCCAAGCTAATGCCAAACTAAGGGCTAAACTTCAGGAATTGGGAATCGACCCGGAACACCTCTGAGTGAATCGAGTGAGGACAACTAGCCGATTAAGAGACCGAGTTTCTTCAAGAAACCCGGTCTCTGATATTCGACCCGAATTGTGGTGCAATATTTGGGATTTCATCGCGAAGAGAAATCACAATTATTGGACTCAATCAGGAAACGAAAAATTGGTGCGTGACCAATTTTTCGTTTCCATTAATTCCGCTTCCGAAGAAACGGGGAGAGGCTGGACTAGCATGAATGGCAGTCCCTTGTCTTTTGTTTCCATTCATTCCGTTTCCGAAGAAACGGGGAGAAGTCATAGTGTCGATGGCAACCGGAAACTTTCTTCAGCGTTTCCATTCATTCCGTTTCCGAAGAAACGGGGAGCGGTGGAAGAGGGGTCTGTTTTAGAGGGTCCCTTCAGGTTTCCATTCATTCCGTTTCCGAAGAAACGGGGAGCTGGTCCTCGTTCGGTGAATTTTTGCGGGACCTCGGCATCTTGTTTCCATT
This sequence comes from Phormidium sp. OSCR, assembly GCA_001314905.1. Taxonomy (GTDB): domain Bacteria; phylum Cyanobacteriota; class Cyanobacteriia; order Cyanobacteriales; family Geitlerinemataceae; genus Sodalinema. Next base: position 18,249 of record LJZT01000054.1, on the reverse strand, counting down.
CATTCCGTTTCCGAAGAAACGGGGAGATTCGCACTCGTCGGAATTCTCAAGGTGATGAGTATACTGTTTCCATTCATTCCGTTTCCGAAGAAACGGGGAGTATCCAAATCCCCACCTGTCCTGTACCAAATCGTCAACGTTTCCATTCATTCCGTTTCCGAAGAAACGGGGAGGTTTTGAAAAAAAAACTTTTCGTTGCACAAACTTTAAGCCGTTTCCATTCATTCCGTTTCCGAAGAAACGGGGAGCTTGTTCGACGACGAACAAGAAGTGGTGTTTGCCGGACCCTGCGTTTCCATTCATTCCGTTTCCGAAGAAACGGGGAGTTCAACGATCACTGTTTCTATACCGGGTTCTATCTCAAAGGTTTCCATTCATTCCGTTTCCGAAGAAACGGGGAGGGCAGGCTCATAGAACCCGCTCCACGCCCACATTCTAACCCCATCGATCCGAGGGGGTCAAGAATCACCCCGAATAATTGAGAATGAAAAGCAAGAAGCAACCCCCCAGACCCACTCAACCCCCGACTGGGCGGTAAATACGTGGCACTCCACGACAGAATGGGGGTTTCAGCTATCGCCTGACCCCCGTGGATGCTTATCATTTGAAAATAAAACATCAGTTCAAATTATACGAATAAAAAAAATCCCCAGTTGCAAGCCGAACCGAGGACAGTTGATCGGTATCAGAACGATCGCCGAATAATGGGGTTTCCATTCATTCCGCTTCCGCAGAAGCGATGACTCACCGAACGGTGAATCTGGAAACCAGCATAGAAACAGACTCCAACAAAAGACAGGTCACTGTGACCTCGACAAATCCGACAAATCCGGGCAAATGCGATCGCGCACCGACGGCGGTAAGGTCTCGAACTCCTCCACTGAGGCATAGAGGTTATAACTGAGCAGGGCATAGCCCACTCAAAGAGAAGCCGCTGCCCCTCTACAGGATATTCCCCTCTTTCAAGATGCACGTCATCACACGCAAACGCCTTAATGAATTTGCAGCTAAGTACCCAGACACAGAAAAAGCATTAGCCCGTTGGTATAAAATAGTGAAAGCAGGAAACTTTAAATCTTTTGTTGAACTTCGCAATCAGTTTCCCAGTGCAGATCAAGTCAATAATCTCACGGTTTTTAATATTGGTGGCAACAAAGTAAGGCTCATAGCGGCAATTCATTATAATCGGCAAAAGCTTTACATTCGGGCAGTTCTGACCCATACAGAGTATGATTTAGGAAAATGGAGAGAATAACAATGTTGAGCATTGACGAAACTCAAGTATTATGGCAGCCTTTGGCGAATCAATTAGTTGTTCCCAGGGATGACGCGAGTTATCAGTATTTGGTTGATTGGCTAGATCGATTAATTGATGAAGTTGGAGAAAATGAACACCATCCCCTTGCTTCATTGATGGAAATAATCGGTCTTTTGATTGAACATTATGAGACGCATCAGGTTCCCGAACTTCAAGATTGATAGGGTCTTCAGGGTTCAGGGCCATAAAGTCGTTCTGACAAGGACGGCTTCACGGCTGGGGGTTTCCAAGTCGAGGTCGTCGAGGGCGGCCCGTAGAATGCCGTGACAAAGATGGTCGAAGAACTGGGCAATGTCGGCTTTAACGGTCCAGGTGGGTCGTTCTTGATAGAGTTCAAAGTAATGCCAGGCACTCTGTTTGATGCCCCGGCCGGGACGATAGGCGTAGCTACAGTCGAGGAAGTGGTCTTCGAGGGGACAGTAGAGGTTTTGGAGTAGGCATCGCTGCACGATTCTGTCGCGCACCGTTGAAATCCCCAGTAGTCGTTTGCCGCCGCTGGGTTTGCGCAGGTAAAATCCTTTGGCGGGTTGGGGGAGGTAGGCCTCACTGTGGAGTTGTTGCTGTAGCTGTTGCAGTTGGTCGCGATGGATACTGGCGAACCAATCGACGGTAATACCGTCCACGCCAGCCATGCGACTTCCGCGCCGAACCTGTTGCCAGGCGATGCGAAGTTGCTGTGAGTCGATGTTCATGTGAGGTGAGAATGCGACCCTTTGATGGTGGCGAGGGGTGATTTGAGTTCTGATTTGAGTTTTGGGGGTTGGTAGCGAGTGTTGCTGCTAGTTTGTTGGCTCGATGAGTGAGGTGGGTTGGAGGACTGGCAGCGCTATAACCAGGTCATGGTGGCGGGTTTTTTGCGGGTTGAGTGGGTTAGGGTTGTGAGGTAAGTTGTGATGTTAGTTGGGAGAAGGCTATTCTACGTTTAGTGATTAGTCAAGTTTATGGTTTTGCTTGAAGTGATAAGCATCCACGGGGGTCAGGCGATGGCTGAAACCCTGATTCTACTGTGGAGTGCCACGTATTTCCTATGCAGACTGGGCGGAGGGGCGATCGGTTGTGTCGCTATTGCACCTCATTCTCAATTATTTTGGGTTAAGCTTGACCCCCTTGGATCGATAGGGTTAGAATCGGGTCAGGGTAAGGCTTGCAAAAGCCTGCCCTAATCGCTTCTTCGGAAGCGGAATGAATGGAAACGAGTTGTTGTTCTCCTCATGTTGGCCGTTTGCAGGCTAATCGCTTCTTCGGAAGCGGAATGAATGGAAACATTAGGTTACGGTATTCTTCAATGTCAACCTTATTAAGCTAATCGCTTCTTCGGAAGCGGAATGAATGGAAACTTTCGTTTTCATCGCCTTCAAGAGGGAAAAGAGGGCTAATCGCTTCTTCGGAAGCGGAATGAATGGAAACTTACCACTGTGTCCCAGCATCAAGCTCTTCATCTCGTTTCTAATCGCTTCTTCGGAAGCGGAATGAATGGAAACCCGACGAACCTCCGACGGAGAGAGGCGACGTCCTTCCGCTAATCGCTTCTTCGGAAGCGGAATGAATGGAAACCGTTGAGACCAGGCAGAGGCGGACTCCGCCACATTTCGTCTAATCGCTTCTTCGGAAGCGGAATGAATGGAAACTTGCTTGAGCCAACCGGGTAGCCTCTTCGTAGGTTAGACGACCTAATCGCTTCTTCGGAAGCGGAATGAATGGAAACACAATCGCGACGACTCCGCCGGCGGCGGTAGATGCTGCTAATCGCTTCTTCGGAAGCGGAATGAATGGAAACGAAAAATTGGCTAAACCAATTTTTCGTTTCTAAAGGTAAGTTAGACACTAAATAACCCACCATATTCAAGTCTAATACAAAGTTTAAAAAACCCCAGCCGGTGCTGATTTCTTATTGAGTTGGGGCGAAACGTTAGGAGTAAGAAACCGGGTTTCTTGGAGAAACTCGGTTTCTGGTATTCGACCCTAGACAACTCAAATCAGAACTCAAATCACCCTAGAGACCATGGATGTTGTCACTGATTACAGACATCCCCATGACAACCTTATATTTAACCCGACCCCAAACAACACTGACGGCCGATCGCACCACCTTTACCCTTCACTATCACCATCTCATCACGGGCCGTTATCCCATTTCCCAAATCCAACAGATTATCTGCTTTGAAGGAACCCACCTCGATCGCCGTAGCCAACGGGAAATTCAACGCCAACAGATTCCCCTGCTGCAACTCGATCGCACAGGAACCATCTGTGGCCGCTGGAATCCCCCAATCGCCCCCCTCAACCGTCACGCCTCCCCCAGCAGCCACCTCGACCTGGCCCAATGGCTGGCACAGTATCATCTCAAAGAGGCGATCGACCTGCTGAGTAACCTCCAGGGAACACCCGCCCTGGCCGCCACTCGTCGGGTGTTGGCCCTCCTCCACGACAGCCTCAACGACGCCGAAACATTGGACCTGGTACGGGGATACTACGCCACCGCCACCGCTTACTACGATCGCGCCTTGCGAGAATCCCTCATTGCCTATCTCTTACAACTCAACGGTTCCCGCCCCCTGATGTCCCTCAGCCAACTGCTGCGCGTCAGCGAGTCTCTCCTCCACCACCATCTCCAACTCAGCCTCAGCCGCGCCTACCTCGACCTCAACCTCGGCTACCTGCACAGTCCCACAGACTGCGACGCTCCCCTCGTCTGTGATGCTGTGGCGGTGTTGCGTCCGGCGTTTGTCGATGGCTTTGTCTGGCGTTGGCTGCACCGTTGCGGCGGTGGTTCGCGAACTTGGCTGGGGTTCTGTAGCGCCTGGGACTGTCAACCGCTGCTGGGCGATCGCCTTGAGGAGTTGGTTCACAGCCTGAGTCGTTGGAGCGATCGCACCACCTAACGTCCTGAACCCCTCAATATCCCTAGGAGACTGGGGGGTTCCACCGGCGGACTACGGCCGTCAACTTGCTGTTTGGGGGGGCGTGACAAGGTTGACAAACTAAGATTGAGTTTGGCATAATGGGGACAGCCAAAAAGGAAGTTCCCTCAGCGAGACGGACTGTTCTGTTGGCTTGGTAAGGCGAGGTCATATCCCGCTGCCAGGCCCCTCTCGCAAAACAATGAGGACTCCGTCATGGCTAACCCACTTAACAACGGACTAAGCTTCAAGCTCTGCATTTTCGTGGCCTGTCAGGTTGCGACGGTCAGCAGCTTGCCTCCCGAAGTCGGCTCTACCGTCCAAAACCTTGGTTCGGCTGTGGTGTCAGTGGTGGATGACCGCGCCTTTCGCGGCTGGCTTGACCGATTCTGCGATCGCAAGCGGGATGAGGACGACGACCAGCAGGAACACGAAAGCCACGGCGAACTCCCTGACAGCGACGACGGCCAAGACGAGGAACCGGCTGACGCAGACGACACCGACCCGAATTGCCAAGACGGCGGTGAAGACTGCCCAGATGGCAAAGAAGACGACCCGGAAATCGAGAATTAGACGTCCGTCAACCCAGCTTCGGCAAGAAGCTGGGTTTTTAGTGGTTATTAAATTGTTATCCGGTTGAGTCAAGTTTAGTGTAAGTCAGGTTGAGTTAGGGATTGGGGTCAATCACCATGACAGTCAAAGACAAATTACTTGAGAAAATCGAGCAGTTATCTGAACCTGAGTTAGCTAAAGTATTAGAGTTCGTGAGTGTTCACTTGGAACCGCCAACCTGTCAAAATGAGACAAATATGAACACTAGCGCAGCATGGGAAGCCTATTTAAAATCTGAACAAGAACGAGACGATGTTTATCGTCGCCTTGCCAACTCCTGATGTGAGTCTACGGTTTAGAGCATTGAGTTTATACTATCATTGTACATCGCGATCGAGGCGTTGGATAACCCAGTCCCGAATATCAGAATAGAGATAAAACGGCTCAGATGCACTGGCGATAGTGGTTCCTTTGGGTAACGAGACTAACCTCGGTTCCGGCAAATTTGACCCCACAATCGCGAACGCATGGGTAATAATCTCAGTCATGCGATCGCAAATCTCATCCGGCTGACAAGCGACGTTAACCGTGGGGTTAATATCTGATTTAGTCGAGGGATTGCTGCGGACGAATTGACGATCTTCCTCCAAAACTTCCAGCAAGCGAGATTTAGAAATTCCCTTTGCACTATGAATAATTTGATTGCGTTTAACACACCAGTAATCCAATGCTTTCATCCCTAAAATCATGTACTTGGCGACATTTTTTTGAGTATTATCATCCAGTTTAACTTCAATCAGCGCTTGTAAAAAATTGCGTTTTGTGGGACGACCTGGTAATTTAAAAAGTTTCTGAAGCGGCTTCTTCCAAGACCCCTTCACTAAACAGTCCTGGTTTTTGATGTTTTTCACTAAACTATAATTTCCCATCTCCTTCTCAAGCTGATAAAACCGATTGGCGAGTTTAGGATTTTTAACAACTTCATCAGTTTTGAGATACCAATTATCAGAATACTTATCGCGATTGAAATAAAAATGTCCATTTTTGGGGTCGAGTTGTCGAAATAAATCGTGAATCATTTCCTCATAAAACAACGCCATACGGATTAAAAACTCAGCAATGCGATCGAGTTCCCATAACATACAGCATTGGGTGTGAAGATTAAGCAAACGATACAGGGAATTTTGCGAATCACTATACTGATTCACCAACTCAGAAAGAACATCTAAACGATTGTCATGTTCCTGTTCCGCACCCCGTACATCCAGATTCATCAACGCCACCGCCGTTCCCAATGCACGAACATTGATATCTACCAATTCTCGACTGGCGTTCAAGGCTTCACTGTTCTCAGTTTGTGAAGTTTCTAGGGTAGCTAACGTCTCTTTCCAATCCGACAACACCACTCGTGCGCCATCAAAATCCCATCGTTGCAGCAGTTGCTTCACCGTCTGATATTTCATAGTGCGTTGATAGCGCCAATAGGAGACGCGACGACAGGGAGATGGTTCACCGTCTAAAATACGTTGTGCGCTCAGTTCCGGTTCGAGGTAAATTTGCGTCTCAATCTGAGAGGAAATCGCTTGAACTCGTAATGCGGTTTGCATTGGTGGCGTTCCTCCTTTAATGCTGATGAGGGTTGTGAGATGGCGATCGCATTCCGCATTCAAAAAACGGTAGTACACATCAAATAACGCATCTTGATCAATAGCAGAAACCTCTTTAGGAATCACAATTTTCTCAATTTTAGGACAATTTGTTAGAGTTTCTTCCAGCCATTTTTTGAGGATTTCAAACAGATAAATCGTATCATCTCGGTGAGATGGAGTTTGGTTAGTCACAAAGCAGTAGATATGTTGAACATTGAATTGTTCAACCGCCGTCTTGACAATTCCCCAGAAACGACCGGGACGAATGCGATGTTTCCAAATTTCTGGGTTGTCCTCGTAGGCAGAAAATAGAGATTGGGTCAGGTCTCTAAAGGAAAACCGATAGTGATCATCATGATTATAAAAAGGAACCTTAAGTTCCGAGCAGATTGTTTCACAAATCAGTTGTTGACGTTGCTCCCAAGTCGTCTGACGAGGGTCACTGAGGTCTTGAACTGTATTCTTTAAATTGGGTTCCTCTCGCGCAAATCCCACAGGTAAATAATCAGAACTACCTGGAATTTGAACCGTGAGGTCGGACGTGCCAAGGTTGGCGATTAAGATGCTCTTTTTTTGTTCAGTCATGGAGTTTAGGGGATGGATGTCTATAGGGTGTATTTCACTTTTGCGCTCGCTTTAGATAACCCACCCCTACCCCTCCCAAGAGGGGATTTTTCAAGTATTTCCCCTCCAGGGAGGGGTGCGCGATAGCGCGGGGTGGGTTCAACACGTGCCTAACTGAGATAAATCTTTCCTATAGGTCTAATTTTTGCCGATTACCACACGCGATCGAAATCACTTATATCCTCAAGAAACCGTAAAAAATCTCGTTGTCTTGCCAAATCTTCTCCAGTAGCCTCCAAATCAGGAAAAATCGTCACGAACTCAATAAACCCGCGCTGAATCAACCTCCCATCTCGTTTAACATACCAAGGATACATCCGCTGCCACATCCGACCAATTTGGTTAAGTTTGCCCGTCAAATGAGTCTGTTTAATACTGCGATGGGAGATAGAATTTTCATCTTGGTGAAACCAATCCAACGCCGTGCTATCCGCATCCATATCATCATCAAATCGCGCCCAAACTTGAACCCGGTCAGGATGCCAAGCCTCGCGCCAATTAGCACCCTTAGCATCAAGCCGTTGTCCCTCATCTTGCCTGACCCAATCCTGCATGGGATTGTATACACCGCGAACAAAGTACCTGCGAATATTGTCGAGGGTGTGGAAGGGTTGATATAAACGTTGTTCATCTTTAAACTCCCAGTGACAGCCAATATCTCGTTGGTAATAATCTTTATCTGAAAAGAACTGGCGATGGCTGGCCCGTCGCCAAGACTTACCAAACCCTCCCAGCATCATGGAAAACTTCATCAAGCGAATGACAAACTTTTTCAATCGCTGGCGACGTTCCTCATTGGGGACATTCAAAAGTAGGATGTCTAACTGACCCTCATCGAGTGTAAACCATGGAGTTCCCTGGTCAAGTTGGCACTTAAAAGCAATCCCCAACTCGCCCATCACAGAGCCATCACGCCCCGCAAACCCACCCCAAATGCGTTTTGTGATGGTTTGAGCGATTTCCGCCGTTGTAACGCCACCCAGCAGCCGCAGCGTGTGACCTCGTAACGCCGCCTTAAACAGATTGGGGCGAAACTCCAAGTCACAATTGACCCGCTGCGATATCAATCCCTCTCCCTTAAGGCTAACGCTGAGTAACCTGGGGGCTGTCGATTCCCTCACCTGACCATATCCTGCACTCACGCGAGAACCAATCCCGTACCCCAAGGCCGTTTCCCAAACCTGCCAAATTTCGGCCCACTCCGCCTCAGAGAGGGGTTGATTGCTAGAAATGCCGAACTGCAACGTCGGACGAAACAGGGACATCATAAAAAAGGCACTGTGTTTGGCCTGGTCCTCCACTTGCCAGTTTTGCTGGGGGTGAACCAAGTCAACCAGGTCGCTTTTGTCCTTCCAGTCATTGACGGGATAGGCCCCATGAAAACGAAGCATCCCCGGTTGAGTTTGTCGCGTACCGTCAACAACCACTTCGCCGCCGCAATAGTTGAGAACGCGAGTGGGAAAAACTTGCTTGCAAGCACGTCGAAAGGCCCCTTTCATACTCGAACCGGGATAAAACGGGCAACCCTTACTACCAATAACTGGGCGAATGATGCTGTCATCCTGTCCATCATTGGTGACAAACCGCCAGGTGATGTGATACTCCTTGGTTTTGACCCCTTTGGGAAATTCAGGAGCGTCTTTTGACGCGCCACGTAACCACTCTTCCGCCCAAACATAGGCGTCATTCTCGTCAGCGGTTCCGTCGTAACAGTTCAACTCGGGGTTAATGCGTTGGACTTGGCAGCGTCCTTCAATTTGGGCGCGAAAAGCTAAAGGAACTCGGTCAGCATCCATAATTGGTTTGGAATGATAATCTTTCAATAATAATGGGAAAACGTTGCTCGTTTTTGGGGAGACATGGAAGAGTTAGGATTTATAGCGTTGCGTCCACCAAATGGCACAATCACAAAGCTGGGTGAGGATGGCAATGGCAATTTTGCGATGGTCTTGATTGAACTCCCAGAGATTCGTCGCATCGTTGGGTAGCGCAATTCCCGCATCTTGAAGAATCGTCGCCAAGGTGTGCCACATCGCTCGCCAGTACGCCGCTTTATCCCCATCTAAGCGATGCTGTTCACCCCAAAACCGTTCTAAACCAAAAGCAACGGTACTGCGCATTTTATGCACCTGGTTAAGAACTTCATTGTCCAAGTCTTTCCGTTGAAATACCAAATCGTGAGCGTAGCGGTCAAGAGAATAGAATTGCCAGCCAAACTCTGGGGAATGATTCGTCGTGGACATCGCTGTTTTTGCTGTAGAAGTTGTTGAGTTTGTGGACTTCGCCTGAGACATCTTGTTTTTATTCTTTTTGTCTTTCCGTTTAGCCATGGTTTCAAGACATCTTGATTGGGTGCATCTGATGTTAGGCAAGTTTGAACCCACCCGCTATCGCGCACCCCTCCCAGGAGGGGAAATATTTGAAAAATCCCCTCCTGGGAGGGGCAGGGGTGGGTTATCTGAAGTGATCGCATGCATTGAGATGTGAGATGCACCCTCTTGATTCAAATTAATTCAAACGTTAACAGGATTAAGTTTAGGACAACTGGCGATGAAGTGTGACTGCACAGTGACCGAAGCCAATGGACTCCAAGCCCCCAAAATACATCTCATCCTCATTGATAGCCTTGTCCCCAAACGGCGGCCAGTCTCGCAATTCCTCTGCGCGACGTAAGGCCACAGGAAAGACCATAATCGTGCTTTCGGGTAACGCTTCCGTGTTAAAAAACTGACCTCCCTCAACCTTTTTCTCATCATCACAGAGTTTGACCCGACTCTGACGATAAAGGGCCATATCGTGAACCATCCCGATTTCATTGTCCGCCACGATGACCGCTGGACGTTCTTGCTTATCAGGAAACCAACTCTGTAAATTCTCTTTTCCAGCAAGTTTGAGAAAGCCAAAGTTGAAAAACAGCTTGGATTGACCATCAATCTGAGGCGCGTTGAGACGGTCAGAGGCGGTGTAGAGGTTGGGTAATTTCTCATCCATTCCCGTAATGCGTTTATAGCGTTGCAACAGGCGCGGACAACTGACCCAAACCACCGGTTGACCGGGACAAAACACTGGAAGCCAGACAATCGAAGCATATTCAAACTTCACCAGAGACTCGGTGGTACTGTCCGTGACGCCGCTATCAGCTTCATGTCCATACCAGTGATTTTCGTCTTGGCCGTCCCGAAACCGCATTTCCGCCCGAAATCGCCCCCGTAGGGAACTTCCGGGGATAATCCCGGTTTGGGTAAAGGGGTCGCGGAAAATTAGGTTAAGGTTACCGCTTTCCTGGCCGGCGGTGGCGCCAACGTGTAGGGGAGACAGGGTTTCGATGATTCCGTAAGCTTTTTGATACATGGGTGTTATCGGAAGTATTGGCTGAGGTAAGAGTGTAATCAAGAGTGCAAGAAAGAGTGCAATAAGGACTGAAACCGTTATAATCCGGCGATATCGAGGGGAAGACACAATCCACAGCCAACCTGCTTGAGACTATAGCCTTCCTTGGGATACCAGGCTTCGGGACTCTCCCACCAGGTCTGGTTGAGGGAGTCGTCGAGGACGTAAACGCTACCGGGTTTGACGGCGTAACGTCCCCGTCCCAACCGTCCCGTGTCCCGGCTTCCGTCGGCTTTCTGACGGCCACCGGCGCGAAAACGAAAGGGGATGGCTTTGGCCATGAGTAACCAGCGGGGTTGGGGAAAGTCGGGGTGTTGGGGGTAGCGGTAAGAGATGCGATTTGACCCCCAAACTGCTGGGGTCAAGAGGGCAAAACTACGAGTGATGGGTTGTTGTAATAATGAAACAAGGGGATGAGTTTCTTGCAATGGGTGGGATTCGATTTCGACGAGATGATTTTCACCGCCGAAGCGATACCAGCCGGTTTCTAGGGGAACAGTCGAGAGGTAAACAAGACAAGCGTTATCGTCAAGTTGGACGGCGTTTTCAAGAAATAGACCATCTTGTTCGCGAACGCAACGTTCGTCAGGTTTGAGTCGAGGATGCAGCATTGAGAGATATTTCCATGGTTCTTTGGCGACGGCTTTTTGGTGTAAAAGGGTGTCGCTATCTTGGTTCCAGGCTGATAGTTTTTGCCATTTAAATGCCGGTGTCATCTCGGAGTCGGGGTTGGACTGTCGCCAGCCATCGTCGTGCAGTTCCCAGGTGTTAACGTCGTCGTTGCCAATCATCTTTGTGGAGGGGATTGGGACATAAAACTCTTGAGAGGCTTCAAATTCATCCAGTTTTGCCCAGAATGGCCCGGCGACAAAGAGGTTTTGACTCAAGTCTTCTTGACTGGCAAAGTTTTGGGATTTGTTGGCACTAAATATCAGTCCTGAGAGGGTGTAAGCATCGGGGGGGAATTTGGCTTGAGCGCGTCCAACCAGGTTTTCTGGGGAGAGGAATCCACCAGCACTGGCGTAGAGTAAACCCAGGGGTCGAATGGTGATGAGATAGGGAAACATGGGCTTAAGAGGGGATAGGGAATAGGGAATAGGGAACAGGGAACAGGGAATAGGGAATAGGGAATAGGGAATAGGCAGAACCCACCCCGCCCTCCGGGCACCCCTCCCAGGAGGGGATGGCAATAGGCAATAGGCAATAGGATTTCTTGACATTAGATATCTCCATTTTTTTAATGTTTGAGATACCAGCCTAGGGAAACCAGTTCGTCAAACCAGTTGATAAAGGCTTGGTGCAAGTGATGACGATCGCCGTACTCAGATGAGTTGGCTTCAAAGAGTTCTCGAAATAGGTGATTGCCTAATGTTCCTGGTTCTATCTGGGTAAAGGGTTCGCGATTGGGTTGAAAGTAAATGTTGGCGATCGCCATGGCAATTGAAGCATCAACATTCACTAAAGATTCAGCGTCCAACTCCTCGGAAATGGGAACAATCTCCAGAGCGTGTCGCGCTTTCAGTTGCGCCATGTCGTTATATAGATGTCCCCAGTTTTGACCGCCATCGCGATCGCAATAGCAGTCCAGAATCGAGAGATAGTGCCAAGGACAGGTCCATTGCACAAACTGGCCGCTATTGAAGACTACGCGCAGGGTGAGGCGATCGCGTCCCCGGTTTTTCGATCGCCGTTCCGCCTCACGGCAATGTTGTAAAATATCTCGTTGAGGAACGCTGTGACCGGCCCAAACAAAGCCAACACTGAGGTTAATATCTTGACCATGGTCTTGCCATTTTTCCCGAAGTTGTTGCAGCCAGTTCCAGGAATTGACCTTCAAGCATTGTGTCGAGTCTTGTAACGCCTCTCCCGTTAAATCCGGGGTACTGTCGTACACCACCCCCAGGAAGTCGTCACCGCCTGCATAGATGACGCGACCGAGGTCTCTCGGGAAATCTTGCTCGAATTGTTTGCCCCAATTCCGCATCGCCTCGCTAAATTCCTTTAAAGTGCGATCGGCATTATCGCCATCTCCCAATTGCTTGAGATGATCGCCCACTTTATCGCCATCCCCCATAAACCAACCCGTCCAGCGTCCAGGGGTTTGGGTTTCGGGATTGGGACGGCGGATGACATCAGAAAAACTGCGATCGAGTTGAGGGAAATCATCACTGATACGACGGGCAATTTGCGGGTGGGTGACTAAGCGTTTCACTAATTCAGGAATGCTAACCCGTTCTGAGGGATCGAGGAATTTTCCCTCGGGGATGTCGTCGAGTCCTTTTCCTTCCAGAACCGCTGCAAGTTGCTGGTAGAAGCGATCGATTTTTTCTTTTTCCTGACTGTAGCGTAACTCTTTGGGATTGCGGTAACTTGAACCGAGTTCATTCCAGGCGATCGCATCCGTTCCCGATAAACTCGAACTTTCACCAATCCAATTCACCGCACTCCAATCTCGCCCCAATTTCCGCCGTTCCAAATCATACATGGCTTCAGGAATACTCTCACCCCAACCACAGAACACTTCCCAACTGTGGTTTTGCCAAAGAGTCCACTCACGAGTCCAGTGATAGTCATGATTAGAAAGTTTCCCCTCAACCCAGCCTCGACATTCCCTCAGAAGATGACTCCAGCCGTTGAATAAGGCCTGGCGAATCGTGTCTTCGGACAATTTCCCTTGAATTAAAATCCGGTTGGGAAGTCCTTTTGTGCTGTTGGGGTCTCCTGGACAAATCACCGACATCGACTGGCCGGTATTTTGGGTTTCCACGGCGTTGGTAATTTGTCGGCTGAGGTAGGAGAGAATCAAAGACGCACCGTAGAGGTCACGCAGTTTGCGGGATTTTTCGATGAATCCCTGAACGGGGGCGAAGGTCGTAGCCGTATATCCAGACATGAACGATAGGGAGGGGGGCGCTTTATAGATCTATCGGGAGAATTGCCAAGATTTTACGGGAAACTGCTAGAATTTTCACCAATCTTAACATCAACTGCCAAACTTCAAAGAAACTCCGAAACCGAGGGCTGGGGAGATTGACAAGCGTAAAAACACCTCTGGACAGATCGACTTCTACGTGATATCCGAGAATTTATCTCGTAAGTTACCTCAGCCGATTATTTCTCATCAATAGTACATACTTGAGACGTGATTTCCAAGGTTTTCTACTATGCTGTAACTAGATATATCCCGATTAGTGCCTTCCTAGGAGTTGAAAGCGGCGATTCTGCCTCATCCTCGGGTCATCTCCCCTGAGGCGACGGTCAGCGAGGCGATCGCCACCATGAGCGGTTTGACCAATGCAGACCCCTCGGAGGTTGACGACGACCACCAGCGCCCCGACTCCTCAAGTTGCCTTGTAGTGGTGGTGGACAGCAATCAGATTGTCGGTATTGTGACTGAACGGGATATTGTCCGTCTGAGCGCCCAAGACCAACCCTTTGCCCATCTCCGGGTCGCTGAGGTCATGACTCAGCCCGTCGTGACTCTCAAAGAGCCTGAATTAACCGATATCTTTAACACCCTCAGCTTTTTACAATCTCGCTGAGGATCTTGACGACAGCCGGGCCGACGATCCTGATATCGAACTTTTGTCTCAGTTTCAGGTGCGGGCGAATTTGGTGATGCCGATTCTCTGTCAAGATGCCTTATGGGGGCTGTTGTGCATCCATCAATGTGATGGCCCCCGATCTTGGCAACAGTCAGATATTGATTTGGCGCAGCAAGTCTCAGGACCGTTGGCGATCGCCATCCAACAATCTAACCTCTTTGAGCAGTTACAACAAGAACTCAGGGAACGCCAACAAGCACAACAAGATCTCAGCCGACGCAATGAAGAACTCATCCGTGCGACTCGCCTCAAAGACGAGTTTTTAGCGAATATGAGCCATGAACTGCGCACCCCTCTCAATGCCATTTTAGGCATGACGGAAGCACTACAAGAGGAAGTCTTCGGGACGCTGGGCGATCGACAAGTTCAAGCCCTAGATACCGTGGAACGGAGCGCCTCTCACCTGCTGGCTTTAATTAACGATATTTTGGATGTAGCGAAGATAGAATCGGGTCAGGTGGAGTTAGACTGTGCGCCCTGTAGTGTCGCGCCTCTGTGTCAATCGAGTGTTACATTCATCAAACAGCAAGCTCTGAAAAAACGGATTCAACTTTCGGTTAATCTTCCCTTAAATTTACCAGATATTGTCCTAGACGAACGACGGATTCGTCAAGTGTTAATTAACCTGCTCAACAATGCCGTAAAGTTTACCCCAGAAGGGGGACAGATTACCTTAGCGGTGACCTATCCCAAGCCAACAGAAGTACAGGGAGAAACCCAATATCTCCGGTTTTCAGTCATCGATACCGGGATTGGCATTAGTCCAGACAATATCAAGAAGCTATTTCAACCATTTATGCAAATTGATAGCGCCCTAAATCGCCAATATGAAGGAACCGGGTTAGGCTTGGCGTTAACGAAACGAATTGTCGACTTACATGGCGGTCAGGTGGGGTTAACCAGTGAAGTGGGGGTGGGAAGTTGTTTTACCCTCGATTTACCCTATCAGTCCTCTGTGATACTTCCCACACTCGCCAAATCGGAGGAGGAGTTAACCCCTAATAATGTGGAAACCCAATCAACGCCAACCGAAGCACCGTTGCTCTTATTAGCGGAAGATAATCAGGCGAATATCAGCACGATTTCCAGTTATTTGACAGCGAAAGGCTACCAGATTGAGGTCGCCCACAATGGTCAAGAAGCGATTGATAAGACTCTGGCTCTGTCTCCTGATTTGATATTAATGGATATTCAAATGCCGGGGATGGATGGACTAGAGGCGATGCAACGTATTCGCGAGATGCCTGAGTACCTCTCAACCCCCATCATTGCTCTGACGGCTTTGGCGATGGAGGGCGATCGCGATCGCTGTCTGGCCGCCGGCGCGAATGACGATTTAAGTAAGCCCGTTCGACTCAAACAACTCGTCGAACTCATTCAAAAACACTTAACCCAGCCAAACAACCGGTCATCATAACAGATAATTAGCAAGCGTTGGGGCTTGAAATTTGTGGTGTTTTTTGTTACAATTTCCGATACAAATGTATGCTAGGCTACCAATTGTCAGGGTGGCTCAATCATCCTGGCTCGACCAAAGTATTGAGTTTGATAAGAAACAAAAATAAATATAAATTTGTGCCGCATTCCCCTAGAAATACCCGAGAGTTTTTGTTAAACCTAGAGTTGGACAGAGTGGCAGGTGAGACATCGGTAGTAAGTCACTCTCACGTCCAGCACAGAACTCTTGTAAGAGGAAGGACAGACGTATGGTCATCGCCAAACCGACACAGACTCCATTGACCAACTCAACCAATGCAGAAGCGGGAAGTCGCCATCTCACCCCGGCCTGGGACGGGTTTAAGGGAGGAACCTGGACTAAAGAAGTCAATGTCCGGGATTTCATCCAGAAAAACTACCGCCTCTACGAAGGGGATGCCGAGTTTCTCAGCGGGGCTACCCCACGCACCCAGTCTCTCTGGAAAACCGTGCAAGACCTCATGGCCCAGGAACGGGAACACGGCATTTTAGACGCCGAAACCAAGATTCCCTCGGGGATTACCGCCTATGGCCCCGGCTACATTGACCCCAGTTTGGAACAAATTGTCGGCTTGCAAACGGACAAACCCCTGAAACGGGCGATTATGCCTTACGGTGGCATCCGGGTGGTGAAGAAATCCCTGGCCGCCTATGGCTATGACCTCGACCCCGAGACGGAAGAAATCTTCACCAAATACCGCAAAACTCACAACGATGGGGTCTTTGATGCCTATACCCCAGAAATCCGCCGCGCTCGCCATTCCGGACTGATTACCGGATTGCCCGATGCCTACGGTCGAGGTCGGATTATTGGCGACTATCGCCGGGTAGCCTTGTATGGAATCGATCGCCTGCTGTTGGACAAACAAGAACAGCAAGCCTCCCTAGAACTCGACGCCATGGACGAGGACACCATCCGGCGGCGGGAAGAACTCTCCGAGGAGATGCGATCGCTGCAAGACCTCAAAGAGATGGCCGCCGCCTACGGTTGCGACATCAGCCGGCCCGCTGCAACGGCCCAGGAAGCCGTCCAATGGACCTATTTCGGCTATCTGGCGGCAGTGAAAGAACAAAACGGCGCGGCCATGTCCCTCGGTCGGGTCTCCACCTTCCTCGATATCTATTTCGAGCGGGATCTGCAAAACGGTCACCTGAGCGAAGAACAGGCCCAGGAAATCATCGATCATTTTGTCATGAAACTGCGGATGGTGCGTTTCCTGCGCGCTCCCGCCTACAACCAACTCTTTTCCGGCGACCCCACCTGGGTCACAGAATGTATTGGCGGTGTCGGTGAAGATGGTCGTCCCTTGGTGACCAAAAACAGTTTCCGCTTCCTCAATACCCTCTACACCCTGGGGCCGGCACCGGAACCCAACTTGACCATTCTCTGGTCGAAACGGCTACCGGACAACTTCAAACGCTACTGCGCCCAACTCTCCATTGACACCTGTTCAACCCAGTACGAGAACGATGACTTAATGCGCCTCGACTATGGCGATGATTATGGCATTGCCTGCTGTGTTAGTGCCATGAAGATTGGCAAGCAGATGCAGTTCTTTGGCGCTCGGGCCAACTTAGCTAAGGCGCTCCTCTATGCCATTAATGGCGGTAAAGACGAGATGAGTGGCGAGCAGGTGGGTCCCGATTGGGTTCCCGTTCAGGGCGAGTACCTGGACTATGACGACGTGGCCGCCAAATTCGATCGCTGTCTGGAGTGGTTGTCGCGCCTGTACGTCAACACCCTCAACATCATCCACTTCATGCACGACAAATACGCCTACGAACGGGTGGAATTGGCGCTGCATGACCGGGATATTTATCGCACCATGGCCTGCGGAATGGCAGGACTCTCAGTGGTGGCGGATGCCCTCTGCGCCATTAAATATGCTCGCGTGAAGGCAATTCGCGATGAGCGAGGGTTGGTGGTGGATTATGCCATTGAAGGGGACTATCCCAAATTCGGCAACAACGACGAACGGGCCGATGAGATCGCGGCTGATGTGGTGAAGCAGTTTATGAACAAAATTCGCCAACACAAACCCTATCGCGGTTCCGTTCCCACCCAGTCGATTCTCACCATTACCTCCAATGTGGTCTATGGCAAGAAAACCGGCAACACCCCCGACGGTCGCAAAGCCGGAGAACCCTTTGCCCCCGGTGCTAACCCCATGCACGGACGGGATACCAACGGGGCGATCGCAGCCTTAGCCTCGGTAGCCAAACTCCCCTATGAGCATTCCCAGGATGGGATTTCCTACACCTTCTCCATTGTGCCTCAGGCGCTCGGGAAACAGGAGGGCGATCGTATCAGCAACCTCGTCGGATTGTTGGATGGCTATTTCAACGATGAAGGTCATCACATCAACGTCAACGTGCTCAACCGAGACACCCTTCTCGAAGCCATGGACCATCCCGAAAAATACCCACAGCTCACGATTCGCGTCTCCGGTTACGCCGTCAACTTCATCAAACTCACCCGCGAACAACAGTTAGACGTAGTCAACCGCACCTTCCACAGTCACATCTAGCAAGAGTTGGGGTTATCCCGGAAGGGGGCGAACAGCCCCGGAAACGGGCGAACAACCGTTCGCCCTGTTCCCCGTTCCCCATTCCCTATTCCCTATTCCCTATTCCCCATTCCCTATTCCCTATTCCCTATTCCCTATTCCCTATTCCCTATTCCCTATTCCCTATTCCCTATTCCCTATTCCCTATTCCCTATTCCCTATTCCCTA
>LJZT01000087.1 GCA_001314905.1 Phormidium sp. OSCR | reverse complement strand
GTTCCCTGTTCCCTGTTCCCTGTTCCCTGTTCCCTGTTCCCTGTTCCCTGTTCCCTGTTCCCTGTTCCCTGTTCCCTGTTCCCTGTTCCCTGTTCCCTCAAAACAATAGACATCAAACAATCCCGGTAAAATCCCACATGAGTCTCCTGAATCTGTCAATCGATCCCGAACACTCCCTCAACAGTCTCCCTCAACAATATAGATTAGTATGTCCGTTAAGTGTTTAGGTGAGATTTTTAAGGCTTATGGAATGGATACATATTCTCGAAGGAGGATTATCTGGAGTCGTTTCTGTTGGCAAATTCATCCTAGAGGCAATTTCGGTGTTATGCGTTTTCTTGGGAATTGCGAAAACCGTACAACTAGCGTTAAGATTCTCGGAATTTCAATATGACGAATTTCTCTTCATTCAACTGCGGATACGGTTTGGGGTTTGGCTGGCCCTAGCCCTAGAGTTTCAATTAGGGGCTGATATTTTAGCCACAACCATCGCCCCCAAAATGGAAACTTTAATTAAATTAGGTGCGATCGCAGTCATTCGCACATTATTAAACTATTTCTTAACTATCGAACTAGACCATGAATTTGAATTCAGAGAAAATCAATCTGAAAAAGACAATCTACCTTCCATAAAAAAATAATCTATATTGGCAAACTTGTCACTGGGCGTAATCAGTCTAACAATACTCCAAATCCACCTCCTTCTGATTCTCCCGCAGCAGTTGGACCAACTCCTCGACTAAACTGCGACGAATCGAGATATTTTTGGGAAGTAGAGGATTTTGGTAAAACTCATTAATTTGTTGTCCCACCAAGAAAAAGATAGAATCAGCTTCGAGAATCTCCCGGGCCAGCAACACGGCCCCATTGCGATCGAAGGGGAGGCGGTCTAAATCACAGCGACATTTTTTCAGGAGTTCCGTGGCCTTAGAAATCGTCAAAATCCCCTCAGTGACTAAATCGACTTCCTCAAGAATACCAATAGGGGGAAGTTCTTTTCGCATCGTTGAAATATCCATCTCCACCGTGTCACCCATATAATTAGCGACAATGTTACCGGTGGTTCCCCCACAGAGGGCTTTACGTCCCGGAAAACTCAAAAACCGTTCTGCAAAAGCGTCGTCCTGACTGGGGTCTAACGGCGGGCCAGTAAAAATCATCAGCGGGTTACGACGACGGACATACACCCCCACCAGGGACGCATCATCGCCAATTTTATCCCGATAGAGTCGCCGGGTTTCCCCGAGAACCTTATCCAAGAGGCTGCGGGCTGTGGGCGCATCATGGACAAACAGGCTTTCCATATACTTGGCGATGTTCTCCCAACCCCAGCCGAAATTCATCGTATCCCCGAGGCCAGCATAGAGAACGCCGTCACTAATCGCCCCGAGAAAGTCTCCCCGTTGCAAGGTTCCTTCCACCACTTGAATTTTACGGTTGAGAATCCGATCCGTTCGCGGTTGCGGGGTCATCATCCGCCCTTTTTTAAAATAAAAGATGGGCGGATTGTCAAAGTTTATAACTTTAAATTGATTGGTGATATGATCAATTTGAATAACCGTAAACGTCGCATAAGCAATTTTACGCACCTGGCAAATCGGCAAGGTTCCAATCACCGTTTCCATAACCGCTTCTAGGGCGATATCCGCATTCAACATCGTAATGAGGATTTCGCTGGTTAGCGTTGCCAAGATATTGGCTTTGACACCACTTCCTAACCCGTCAGACAAAACAATTGTCGTCTTATTGTCTGTCTTGATGAATTTAACTTTATCGCCACAAAGTTCTTCACCTTGCTTATTTAAACTCAGGTGACAAATATCAAAAAAATTATCGGCACGAAGGGTCGTTTCTTGAGTCATATCAAACCATTTCCTGCTCAACAGCCTCGATAATTTTCAATAAACTCACTTTCGTTTCTGCCGTTGTTTCCCCCAAAAGTCCGGCAATTTCTTGAGCGACTTTCATTTGATTGTCAACGACTTCTCGCACATTTAAGACAGTTTCAGTTTTGAGATGTTGCAGTTCCTGTCGCCGCTGATATTCTTGACTGATATCCACCATAATACAGGCGATAATTTTCTCTTCGGGGATGGGAAACACGACTTCTCGCAGATAGAGTTTAGGATGGCTATATTCCCGTTCAATACCTCGAATCACCTGTTGGCTGTTCCAGACTTTTTGAAAATGCTCAATATTGCCTAAAATGCTGCTAGCAGGTTTACCGAGAATCTCGGCTTCTTCAACCTGAAACATCCGGCAAAAGGCAGGGTTAACTAAAACAATGGTGAAGTTGGAGTCGACGGCAATCAATCCATTCGGGTCATATTCCCAGAGGAGTCGCCAGATATGGTTTTGGGTTTGTTCTTGCATGGTTGAAGAGGAGAGGAAGGAGGAACCACGTCGTTCCCTTGTCGGCGTCCTCAAAGGACACCGAGGTTAGGAGGGGGAGGGATTTTCTTCTAGGGTCTTCTGGATGGTGGGGAGGATTTCGCTGAGGAATTTTTCTTCGATATTTTGCGGGTTAATATCCACGAAATGCTCTTCTTGAAACTTCATGACAATCCCGTAGCTACAGGTTTCTAGGCAAAAAGATCCTTTGAGTTCTACGGTGTCTTCGAGGTCATAGTCCTTGATTAGAGATTGCAGTCGGGGGAGAACTTCATACACCCCCAACTGGTGACAGGCTGACCCCATACAGAGGTAGAGGTTTTCTTTGGGCATGGGGGGAGGGAGTAGTGAATAGTTAATAGTGAATAGTTAATAGGGGGGGTGCGTTCTGGCATTGTTTAAGTCTTAGGGGTGATCGCTTGGTTAGAATTTGCCGGAACGCACCGCTTGGGGTTAGTCGCGGTAGATATCGTTGATGACGGTTTTGTCGGGGGCGAGAAGTTCGATATGGAGGGGCATTTGGCCGACGGCGTGGGTTGAGCAACTTAGACAGGGGTCGAAGTTGCGGATTCCGGCTTCGACGCGGTTGAGAAAGCCCTCGGCGACATCGTTGTTGTGGATGTAATGTTGGGCAATTTGGGTGACGGTTTTGTTCATGGCCAGGTTGTTTTGTCCCGTGGCGATGATTAGGTTGACTTTCTCAATCAGACCGTTCTCGTCTACATTGTAATGATGAAATAGGGTTCCGCGAGGGGCTTCGCTGACTCCGACGCCTTCGAGGTTGTTAATTTCGGCTTTGGCGCGACAACGGGAGGACAATAAATCGGGGTCATCGACATATTGTTCGATGCGTTCGATACAGGCGAGAACTTCTAGGAGACGGGCGTAGTGGTACATGAAGGAGGAGGTGGCACAGCGGCCGCCTGCCCGTTGGCGAAATTCTTGCAGTTCGCGATCGGCGTCAGGGGTTCCCATGCGATCGCACACGTTCAACCGCGCCAAGGGTCCAACGCGATACATCCCATCAGGATAGCCCATGGGTTTGTAATAGGGGAATTTGAGATAAGACCAGGGTTCGACGGCTTCATCGAGAAAGTCTTGATAGTCTTCTTCCCGCAAGCCGTCGGCAACGATATTGCCCTGACTATCGACGAAGCGAATTTGACCGCCGTAATGTTCCCAAGTGCCATCGGGGGCAACGAGACTCATAAAGAGAGAGTCGAATTGCCCGAAAATGTCAACTTCGTCTTTTAGGGTGTCGTCGAGGAGTTGTTTGAATAGGCCCAGGGCCGTTTCGATGGTTTGGCGGGATTCGGGCAGGCGATCGCGAATCCATTGTAAGCCCTCTTCCGACAGGGGCGATCGCACGCCACCGGGAACCGCCCAAGCGGCATGGATTTTCTTGGCCCCCAACAGTTCAATCACCGTCTGTCCAAACTGACGCAGCCGAATCCCCGCGCGGGCTAAATCGGGATTAGCGTCCATTAAGCCAAAGACATTGCGTTTGGCGGGATCACTATCCCAACCTAAGAGGAAATCAGGACTACTCAGGTGGAAGAAACTCAGGGTATGGGATTGGATGATTTGGGCCAAATTCATCAACCGCCGCAGTTTTTCCCCGGCGGGGGGAACTTGCACCGCTAGGATTTTATCGCCAGTTTTGGCAGCGGCGAGAAGATGGCTGACGGGACAAATTCCACAAATACGGGCCGTAATTCCGGCCATCTCAAACATGGGACGACCTTCACAGAATTTCTCAAAACCACGAAATTCTACGACATGGAAACGAGCGTCATCCACATCTCCAGCATCGTTGAGAAAGATGGAGATTTTGGCGTGACCCTCAATGCGAGTGACGGGATCGATAACAACAGTTTTACTCATGGTTAAAAAGAAGGCAAAAGGCAAGAGGCAAAAGGCAAAAGGGGGAGAAGGCAAGAGGCAAGAGGCAAGAGGGGGAACTACGTAGGGGCAATCCCTTGTGGTTGCCCTCTTGTGGTTGCCCTCTTGTGGTTGCCCTCTTGTGGTTGCTGTGGTTAGCCGAATTTAATCATCGATCGCCCTTCCATGACTGGCTGTTCCCCTTTCAGCAGCGGTTCGATCGCCGCCTGGATGCGAGGGGCGGACGGAGGACAACCGGGGATAAAGAGGTCAATATCCACTAACTCATGAATTGGGCGGACGCGATCGAGCAATTCTGGGACAATCCCGGGTTCGTGGGGCAATTGAGCGGTATTGTCCCCGAGTTCGAGGTAGCAGCGTTTGAGAACCGGTTCAGAACCGCCTAACATATTGCGCATCGCCGGGACATTAGCTGTCACCGCACAATCGCCGAAGGAGATGACAAACTTGGTGCGTTGGCGAACTTTGTACAACAGTTCTAGGTTTTCCTCGTTGGCCACGGCCCCTTCCACGAGACAGACATCTACATCCTGAGGATAGTCCTTGATATCGGAACCGACGGGACTATAGACAATATCGGCGAACTTGGCTACCTCAAACAGCCATTCGTCCAAGTCCAGGAAGGACATATGACAGCCGGAACAGCCAGCCAGCCAAATCGTTGCTAGTTTTACTTTCTTGTTTACCGTGTCCATTGATTTTCTTCCCGTGCTTTGACTAAAAATTCCAGTTTGCCGCGATCGCGATCGAGTTCCGCCGCCGTACTTCCCTTACGGAAAATTGACCCCGTGGGACACGCATCCACACATTTACCGCAAGCGGTACAAGCATCGACATCGCCCCAGGGTTGATTTAACCCTGTAATCACCTTCGCGGCGGCCCCCCGTCCCGCCACATCCCAAACATGAGCGCCTTCGATTTCATCACAGACGCGCACACAGCGGGTGCAGAGGATACAGCGGTTATGGTCAATACCGAATTGCGGATGAGAGATATCCACCTCCCGTTCCGGGAAGCGATAGGTAAAGCGACTGTGATCCATCCCCACTTCGATGGCCATATCTTGCAATTCACAGTTCTCGTTGGCGACACAGACGGCGCAAACATGATTCCCTTCGGAAAAGAGCATTTCCACGGTCATGCGGCGATACTCGTCCAACTGGGGGGTGTGGGTGGTGACGTCCATCCCCTCGGCCACTTCCGTGACACAGGCGGGGAGGAGTTTGGGAATCCCTTTGATTTCGATTAAACAGAGGCGACACGCGCCTACATCGGAGACGCCATCAAGATGGCAGAGGGTGGGAATGCGGATTCCCGCTTCGCGTGCGGCGTCGAGGACGGTTTTACCGGCTTCGGCAGCCACGTCGATATCGTTGATTTTGAGGGTGACGACAGACATAGGTTAAATTAAGGCAAAAGGCAAAAGGCAAAAGGCAAAAGGCAAGAGGCAAGAGGCAAGAGGGGGTTAGCCTCGGCTGTTGGCGGCTAGGGTGACGGGATCGGGTTGTAGTAAGTCGAGGTACTCCTGTTCAAAGTAATGCAGGGTACTCATCACTGGGTTGGGGGCGGTTTGGCCTAAGCCACAGAGACTGGTGGCTTGTACCATGCCGCAGAGTTCTTTGAGTTTATCTAAGTCCCGTTTGGTGGCTTTCTCATCTAGGAGTTTGGTCAGCAGTTGGTACATTTGCATGGTTCCGGCGCGACAGGGGATGCACTTGCCACAGGTTTCACCTCGGCAAAACTCCATATAAAACTGGGCCACTTGCACCATACTGGTGTCGTCGTCCATGACCACCATGCCACCGGACCCCATCATTGATCCGAGTTCTCGCAGGGAGTCATAATCGACGGGGGTGTCGAGTTCGCGATCGGGAATGCACCCGCCGGAGGGGCCACCGGTTTGGATGGCTTTGACGCTGTTCCCACCGGGAACGCCACCACCCATCTCTTCGACAATTTGCCGTAGGGTGATGCCCATGGGAACTTCGATGAGTCCGTTGTTGCGAATTTTGCCGGTGAGGGAGAAGATTTTGGTGCCTTTGCTGCGTTCGGTGCCAATGCCGGTGAACCACTCGGCCCCGTTGCGGATGATGGGGGAGATGTTGCCGAGGGTTTCGACGTTGTTGATGAGTGTTGGACAGCCGTGGAGGCCGGAGACGGCGGGGTAGGGTGGCCGAGGACGGGGATTGCCTCGTCCCCCTTCGACGGAGGAGATGAGGGCGGTTTCTTCGCCACAGACGAAGGCCCCGGCCCCAACGCGGATTTCGATGCTGAAATCGACGGGGGAGTCGAAGATTTGCGCCCCCAGGCAATGTTTGCGTTTGGCTTGTTGGATGGCTTTTTGCAGGCGGGTGATGGCGAGGGGATATTCGGCGCGAACGTAGATGTAGCCTTGGGTTGCGCCTACGGCATAGCCGGCGATCGCCATCCCTTCTAGGATACGGTGGGGGTCACTTTCGAGGACGCTGCGATCCATAAACGCCCCAGGATCGCCTTCGTCGGCGTTACAGATGATGTATTTCTGTCCGGGGGGCATTTTGGCGACGGTGGCCCATTTTAAGCCGGTGGGATAGCCTGCACCCCCTCGTCCCCGTAGTCCTGATTGGGTGATTTCTTGCACCACCTCAGCCGGGGACATTTCATAGATGGCGTGATGCAGGGCTTGGTAGCCGCCGACGGCTAGATATTCGTCGATGCGTTCGGGATCGATGCGGCCGCTATGTTCGCGGACGATGAGGAGTTGGCGGCTAAAGAAGGGATGGTTGGGATCGCCTTGGATGGCCTCGGCCTCGCCGGAACCGTTGAGGCTGCTGATGATGCTTTCGGCTTGTTCGGGGGTGACTTTTTGATAGTGTTTTTTCTCGTCTGGGGCGTCGGCGTCTTCGATTTCTACCATCGGCCCTTGACCACAGAATCCCATGCAGCCAACGCCAACGGCTTCGACGGTATCGCCGAGGTTGTGGGTTTTGATGGCGTTGTCGAGTTGTTTTTTAACGTCGAGGGATTGGGAGGCTTGGCAACCGGTGGAGGTGCAACAATGGATGCGGATGCGTTTTTGGGCTTGTTTGGCTGCGGTGGCCTGTTCTAGCAGTTCAGCTCGTTCCATGGCGGTTAGTCCTTAATATCGTACGGGTGAGGGCTGGTCTTAGCTGTCTTCTTGTTGCCAGCTATGGATGCGATCGCAGGTTTGTTCGGGGGTTTGCTGGCCGGCGACTTTGCCGTCATAGACAACGGCTGGGGCAATGCCACAGGCCCCGATGCAACGAGCGGTGACGATGGACACTTGCCCGTCTTCGGTGGTTTCCCCGGCGGCGATACCCACGTCTCCCTCGACGGCTTTGAGGATGTCTCCCCCGCCTTTGACGTAGCAGGCGGTTCCTAGACAGACAACGCAGGTATGGGCACCGCTGGGTTTGAGGGAGAAGAGATGGTAGAAGGTGGCAACGCCGTAGACTTGGGAGAGGGGCAGTTGCAGTTTATGGGCAATGTAGCTTAGGACATCTTCTTCTAGAAAACCAAAGGCTTCTTGCGCTTTGTGGAGGATTTCGATGAGCGCATCTTGTCGATATTGGTTGCGCTTCATTGTAATGTCGAGAACTTTGAAGCGCTTGTCGGGTTTACCGTCTTTTGTTGCGGCTTTTTGGGACGATTTCGCGGCGGTTGAGGTCTGGGTGGGAGTCATGCGTGTTTCCTCGGGTTTCGGTTGGAGCGCGGCGATCGCTCATCGTTGAGATGCGGCGTATTCCTGAGTTTTGGGGCGATCGCCTCGATAATCGAGACAATCAGTCTGCTATCTGTGTTACTTTTTACTGAAGTCAAGGTTAGGAAATCTTTAAGATTTGCTTAAGTAACATCAAGGTTGTTTTTCTACATTGAACCTAACGATTTGATCTGAATCTATTGTGAGGAGTATATCGGAGAAAATCAACTAAAACTCAAGTTAATTTACAAAAATCCGTAACCTTTGTTTGTTAAGATAGTCAACATTTGTATATAAAAGTTCATTGATAATCATGACAAACATTAACATTAACGCCCTGGTCTGTCCTCTTCCCCTCGACCAATATCCCCATGTCCTCTTGGCTCATGGGGGAGGAGGACGGTTAATGCAGCAACTGATTAATCAGGTATTTCTACCGGCGTTTGGGTCTTCGGACCAAGTACAGCATGACGCGGCGATCTTGAGCTTAGAAGGCGATCGCCTGGCGTTAACCACCGATTCTTATGTGGTTCATCCCCTATTCTTCCCCGGCGGCGATATTGGTTCGATGGCTGTCTATGGCACAGTGAACGATTTGGCTATGGCGGGGGCGCGTCCTCAGTATCTAACGGCGGGGTTCATTTTGGAGGAAGGCCTCCCCATGTCGATTCTCTGGCAAGTGGTGCAATCAATGGCCGCCGCCGCTGAGAAATCAGGGGTACAAATTGTTACAGGAGATACCAAAGTCGTCGATCGCGGCAAGGGAGATGGCATCTTTATTAATACCGCTGGTGTGGGGGTTGTGACCGGCGATCGCCCCATTTCCCCGACTCAAGTGCAAGTGGGAGATGTCGTGTTAATAAACGGTGACATTGGCCGTCATGGGATTGCCATTATGGCGGTTCGCGAGGGGTTAATGTTCGAGACGGCCATTGAAAGTGATTCGGCCCCCGTCGCCGAGGAGGTGTTGTCTCTATTAAACGCCGGAATTGAGGTGCATTGTCTGCGGGATTTAACCCGAGGTGGCTTAGCGAGTGCCTTAAATGAGATTGCTGTGGCCGCTCAATTGGGGATTCGCTTGGATGAGAGGGCGATCGCTGTCCGGGATGATGTCCAGGGGGCCTGTGAAATTCTCGGCTTCGATCCGTTGTATTTGGCCAATGAGGGCCGCTTTGTGGCGTTTGTTCCCCCAGATCAGGCCCAGGCGGCGTTAGCGAGTTTAGGCGAGGGGGCCGCTGAGATTGGCGTCGTCACAGACACGACAACTCCCCCCGTCACCATGATGAGTGAGATTGGGTCCCTGCGAACGGTGGATCTCTTAAGCGGGGAACAGTTACCGAGGATTTGTTAAAGCAGATGCTCGTCAGGAGGCTGATTGGTGTCAGGGGCGATCGCCCGAATCACCCGTTCATAGGGTTCAATGAGTTTACGATTGCGGCTGAAGCGATGAATCGGTTGTCCAGCAAAACTGGCTTCGGCGAACTGGATGGACTTGGGAACGGGTTTAAAAATGGTCACCTGATGATGCCGTTTTTTCAGTTCCTCCAAGACTCGCCGCGTCATCAGCGTATTTTCCGCCATTGTCGGCAATACCCCCAGCAGTCGCAGTCGTAAATTATAGGTTTTGCGGATATCGGAGATTTCATCAAAGAGGCGATCGAGGCCCCGCAAGGAATAATACTGACATTGCACCGGCACTAACACCGCATCGGCCGCCGCCAAAGCATTCAGCGTCAGCAATCCCATATTGGGGGGACAGTCGATGAGAATGTTGGTATAGCGAGTCTGTAGGGATTTAAGTTGCTCTTTGAGGACAAAGAAGCGTTTGGGATCTTGAGAAATTTCGTTTTCCGCTTTGGCCAGGGTGCTATCCGTGGGCAAAATATGCAGCCCCATCTCCGTCTCGATAATGGGTTCTTCGGGGGTTTCCTGGCGCGTCATCACGTCGTAACTACCGATTTGGTCTTTTTCCATATCGATGCCAAATCCCATCGTTAGATTGCCCTGAGGGTCCAGATCCACCGCCAAACAACTTTGGCTTTGGGCCAGTAATCCTCCCAATGCAATCGTGGACGTTGTTTTTCCCACACCTCCTTTCGGACTGGCAATTGCAACGATCGCCACGGCTCAACCCCTTAACTCGACACTGCTTTGGCGCAGTTTGCACCTTCCCAACTATACCGGATTTCGGGAAAGAGTCTGGATTGGATTATCGTGAATGTCTCTGCTGAGGTTCTCTGGGCCTGGATGACTCAGTTGCCATAATAGAATTGTCCCTAGTCTCGGGTTGAACCACCATGGTACATCAGACTCAGATTTGTCCGCCTTTAGAAAACGGCGATCGCCTCAGCTACCGAGAATTTGAGCGACGTTACGCGGCGATGCCTCAGCATCAGAAAGCCGAATTAGTTGAAGGAGTTGTGTATATGGCCTCGCCGCTACGGTTTACCACTCATGCTGAACCCCATGGTCGTCTCATTACCTGGTTAGGAGTTTACCAGTCCGCGACCCCCGCCACCGCCATGGGGATTGAACCCACCGTTCGCCTCGACTCCGACAATGAGTTTCAACCCGATGGCGTGTTGTTGATGCCTGGGGGGAGTTCTCAACTGAGTCAAGAGGGGTATATTCAAGGTTCCCCGGAACTGGTGGTTGAAATTGCAGCCAGTAGTGCGGCGATCGATTTGGGAGACAAAAAACGGGTATATCGACGCAATGGGGTTCAGGAATATCTGGTTTGGCAAATCTTTGATGAAAAACTGGATTGGTTTTATCTGGATGAGGGGGTTTATCAATCGCTTACCCCGGATAATGAGGGGATTCTCCGCAGTCGTGTTTTTCCAGGGTTATGGCTGAATCGGCCGCAATTGTTGCAAAATAACCTGGCGGCTGTTTTAACGACTCTACAGGCGGGGTTGCAATCTTCGGAACATCAGGCTTTTGTGCGATCGAGGATTGGGGACTAGGTTTAGATGGTCAATTACATCCTCATGAAGAGGAGCATGACGCGTATAAGACACTCTAAATAGATGTTGGGTTTGTTGTTTAGGGCTTGGTTAAAACTTGCGATCGCTTCGTCTGAACGTTCTAGCATTCCAAGACAGCAAGCATGACCAACCCAAGCTAAAGAATTATCAGGTTCATACTCTAAGGCTTTATCGCAACTGGCAAGTGCCTCCTCCCAGCGTCTCAGCATCCTCAGACATGAACCACGGTTAAACCAAGCCGCATAGTCCTCCGGTTGATACTTTAAGGCATTATCATAACTGGTGATTGCTTCCGCCCAGCGTCTCAATTTCATGAGACATGAACCACGGTAAAACCAAGCTGCATAGTCCTCCGGTTGATACTTTAAGGCATTATCATAACTGGTGATTGCTTCCGCCCAGCGTTTCAGTGTCATGAGACATGAACCACGGTAAAACCAAGCTGCATAGTTCTCAGGTTGATACTCTAAGGATTTATCATAACTTGCAAGGGCTTCTTTCCTGCGTTTCAGTTTCATAAGGCACACGCCACGATTTGACCAAGCTCTATAATTGAACCATGCGCCATACTGTTCGGATTGATACTTTAAAGCTTTATCGCAACTGGCAAGTGCCTCCTTCCAGCGTCTCAGTTGCATGAGACACTCAGCACGATTTGACCAAGCAAGAAAGTTTTCAGGTCGATACTCTAAGGCTTTATCATAACTAGCAACCGCCTCCTCCCAGCGTCTCAGTTCCATAAAACACGTACCATACTCTTCATAACAAAACCAAGCTATAGAGTTGTTGGGTTGATACTCTAAGGCTTTATCGCAACTGGCAAGTGCCTCCTCTCGACGTCCCAGTACCCTGAGACACTCGGTACGATTCAACCAAGCTATAGAGTTGTTGGGTTGATACTCTAAGGCTTTATCATAACTAGCAACTGCCTCCTCCCAGCGTCCCAAAGGATTTAGGCTATCTGCATGATCTAGCCATATTTCTGAGTCATTAGAATTCAATTGTATTGACTTATTATGACAGGATAAAGCCAGAGAATAGTCATTATTACTTTGAAATAACCGCCCTTGCTCTCGTAATAATTTTGCTTTTTGAACATCAGTTAAGCTATCATTCTCTAAAGAATCTCGCAGCTCTCGAATTTTATCAAGTCGGACAGCTTCTGGTAAATCGATATACTCCTTAAAACTAGAACCCCTCATCCAGTCATCTAATTGTTTCTGATAAATCCCCTCATCTTTCGGCAATACAAACGTTCCCACCCGCCAATCATAAAAATCTGGACATCGCAAAATCAAATAGCGAATCACAAAGGGGGGGAGAATAAACACCACAGCAGTTCGTAAATTGTCCCGCCAACATTCACGCACGTGATTCAAATGACTGAGAATTGCCGGAAGATCCCGAGGATCATATTGGTGTAAATCCTGAGTTTCCCAACCCAAGGCCCGTTTCGCATCCTCATAACCTAAAATGGCTTGATCTAAACCACGAACCACTAAAACATCAAACGTCTCCCGTTGCCAACGTTCCATCGCCTCGGAATACAACGACTGTGACTGGCGATCGAGATCTAACACTGAAACACGCCGAAACTGGGATTTAAGCCGCTGCAAAACTGTTTCCCCTTCCTGTGGCGAGGCTTGCACAAAAAAACAGCCGGCTCCCTCATTGTTGGCGATCGCCCGCAACAACAGCCTCAGAACCTCCTCCTGACTTTCGGGTTCAAGTTCTGCCTCATCCCAACTAATAAATTCCTCAACATTCATCGCTTTACCCCCCAGACTCATTCCTAGAAAACAACGCCCAACGCTCTCGAAATGATTTCGATCCCCGAATCAAAGGATGCACATCGTACCAGCGGACAACATCCTCTTCAACCTCATCAAAAAAGCGATATTCCAAAATACAACGTCGCCCCAATAAATCTCGATATAATCCATCCAAATCATTCGGCTTCATCTTATTCTGATGAACCTGCAACAGGAAGTCCCATTCATGTTCCATCACCGCATCTAAATAAGCGGGTCGAAAATCGGCGATCGCCCGCTTGACTTGTTTCATCCGAATCGGCAGTTGAGAGGTGCGGTTAATGGCATTGCGTATGATGTGCATTAAATCCCGCAAATGTCCCCCACAGCTTAAACAAAGTAACGTCACAACCTCATCTGTTTCAAACACATCAGGAACCAGTGCTAATTCTTTAACCTGTTCCACAACTCGCCGTTCCATTGCCAAACGTAATTTTTGGATTCCCTCATCTACCGCCTTCCCATCGCGAGTTTGCACCATCACCATCGGTAAAATTTGGGGTTTGCCATAGATGTCTTGTAAATTACTTGCCGAGCGAGAATAGAGAAGTGAAATGGGCGCAGTATAGACCATGTGGCAATTCAGAGAGCGCATTAATTCAGAGCGATTGATGAAGATTTCTTCTAAATTCGTCATCTGATCTGGCTCTTGAATCTGGGCAATTCGATCCAAATTATCAGCAATCACGACAATGCGATTTTGTCCAGTCTTAAGCTGTTGTTTTGCATTGCCAATAAATTCATTTAATGCCTTGACTAAAGACTCAGTATTGGCTTCAACCAGCTTGCGAATTTCGTCCCGTTTATTGGGTTCTGTCCGCACAGCGGCAGTGATGTTCGAGAGCAAGGGAATCGCAACTTGTATATTAAGCTGACTCAGGGACACATCCGTCAATGCTAACTCTGTTAGAGTTTTCCACCTCGCCTCTAACCAATGCCAAATTGGCGCATAGTCCACATCAGCCTGTAACTTCTCCAATAATTGTCGGGTACAGGAGAGCAAAATATCCTGATATTGGGTGTCCTGAAAACTCAAGTCTCCAGCATCGTCAGTAGCCGCGGCAAAATAGACCACCACACAACCCTGTTCTTCTAAAAATGCTGCCAGTCGCTTAAGTTCTGTGGACTTGCCACTACCACGATGTCCTGAATACAGTTGATAGGTATTATCCTCTTCTTTAAGGATATAGCCTCCCAACTCCGTCAAAATATCTTCATCCCCCCGGACATCCTGAAAATCCACATAGCGAGGATCTCCCGCTTCTAATGGTGAATCTGGCTTAAACGAGTTAAACAAATCCTTGAGGATACCAGCATGGGAATTTGGGGGGAACACCATAAGACGGGACTCGCGAACTCCTATCGTCTATTATCTCTCATGGCGAGTGGATTGTCTGCGATCGCCCTAGCGGATTTCGCGAACGAGTCAAGATTGTGAATTAAGAGTATCAATAGTCTTCAACAGTGTCTCGACGCGTTGGCCAAAACTATGGTCTTGACGAATCCGCTGAGATACCGCCAGTCGTTGCGATATTGTACTCTCACGGCGGCGTAAACAGTCTTTGACTAATCCACCTAACTGCTCAGGCTCATCATAACAGGCGATCGCATCCCCAAACACCGCCTCTAGGCCCACCACGGCATCTGAGACAATCATAGCCCCACAAGCGGCCGCATCAAAGAGACGATTGGAGAAAAACCCACGGTCACGCATCGTCTGCCAATGGTCATTTAATACCACTCCCGCCGCCGTATAATACTGTCGCAACTGGTCATTAGCAATATGGGTTCCCCGTTGGTATTTTGGGGGAATAAAAGACTGCCAATTGGTTCCATAGACCCCTACATCTAACCCCGCTGCGATCGCATCTCGGACAATCGGACGATACATCTTACGAGAGTTACCCACAAACAACACCTCCGGGATATCGACATCTAAACCCGAGTCAGGATAAAAGCGAGCGGGATCGGTACATTGCAGTAGCGGTTGCACCTCAACGTTAACCTGGGGTTGTAACTGTTTGGCATAGATTTGTGAGGCGACAAAGACCCGATCATACTGTTCATATTCCTCCAGAGACACCCGATCAGGATGACTAATAACCCAGAGTAGATTGAGCTGATGGGGTTGCGGTTGGTACTCACTCAATCCTCGTAAAACAATCGCGACATCATCGCCCAAACTTTGGGAACAGTGCCAATCTGGAAGAATGTCAATCCGCACCGAATGTCCCAACTGTTCAAAGGTTCGTTTTAAGCCTTGAGCGAAGTGATAATCTCCCCATTCTTGGACTTGGTCTCGATGAGGAACTCCAACTTTAAGACTAATGCGATAGCGTTTCGTCATCGTCTCTTTCAGGTTGGCAAACACTGTTTGAGCACGATGAAAATAGGTATGATTATCTCGAACTTGGGTTTGTAATTGAGCGACTTTGTTTTGGCGTAACGGCTCATCACTTAGATAGGTGCGCAACACTGATTCTAAGGATTCAGGAGAGTCAAAGGTTGGCAGTAAACCGCCAAAAACCTCATCATTGCCCCGTTTGCCATTGGTGACAACTAACGCTCCCGCTGCGATCGCATCAAACACCCGAGAATTAACCGATCCCCAATTTTTGGTCGCCGTATTCGCATCATCAATGACAATTTTAGTGGAACGATAAATCTCAGGAAGTTTATCATAAGATACAGGACCTCGATAATAGTCTTTCAACTCAGAAAATTGCTGCCAGTGATGACCATATAAAGCAAAGCGGTAGGGCAGGATTTCGG
This sequence comes from Phormidium sp. OSCR, assembly GCA_001314905.1. GTDB lineage: Bacteria > Cyanobacteriota > Cyanobacteriia > Cyanobacteriales > Geitlerinemataceae > Sodalinema. The sequence continues at coordinate 4,372 of LJZT01000087.1, read as the reverse complement.
GACGTAAACAGCCCATGATCTGCCGAGGAACCGTCCAAAAACTGCCCGTAAAACAATAATCAGACTCGACTATTTCTTGAGGCGAGTGTTCGTCAGAAAACCGCTCAGGATTTGTCGCAATTCGCAGCCGAGTGACGGATTTAGATAGTTGCTGGCTGAGATAGTCTACCCCAGCCTCAGAAGATGACCAAATACAGTCATAGTCTGAAATTGAGGCGGTTTCAGTCCAAGCCTCGAACCAATTGCGAATCCAAGCGACTTTAATCAGACGTGGTTTCGCGTTTTTGAGTTGGCTTAAATCATAATCCTGTCGCATCACAATCAGGACATCGAGTTGATGGACATCATACCAAGAGTCTCCCTGAGTTTTCGAGAGATAAGAGATACTCCAACCATACTGTTTACTGAGTTCTTCTCCCAACTCTAACGCCGTAAAATAATCTCCCGCTGCCGTATCTATTTTAGCCTCAGTTACCGCAAAACCAACCCGTAGCGGATGTCCCGTCCAATAGCGATCGCCGTCAAAGAAATCAGCCAAATGACGACGGCGAAGATAATAGCCAAATTGACGTTCTAAATACTGACGATTGTTGCCAATTTTAGCCAGAAAAGACCCTGGAAGTTGGCGGCTGAAGCGAGAAATTCCCCGATGATGGTAAGCGCTTAAATGATTAGCACAAATTACGACTTTTTGCAAGTCTCTTTGATAGCGTAAACAGAGGTCAATATCCTCATAGCCATAAAAATAGGTCTCATCAAAGCCGCCCAACTCCAGAAACTCTTGACGACGACAAAGCATCATCGCTCCCGTAACCCCAGGAACCCGCCAAGGTTGATGTTGATACTCCCTAAGATCGGGATTATCTCGCACCTCAAAGGGAGAAAAACTAACAAAGGGATTATAAAAATCAAATTGCACCCCCAGATGTTGAGTTCCTGGGGACAGATGAGGCGAATCGGTGATTTTATCTAACAGTTTCAGCCCCACAACCCCCACCGTCTCATCTTCCATGATCGCCGCTAGATCAGCGAGGATATCTTGACAAAAACTGATATCGTTGTTCGTAAACAGTAACAAGCTGGCGTTCGTCTGTTGAGCCGCCAGATTATTCGACTCGGAGAAACTATAGTTTTTCTCTCGGGCTAACACCCGAATCGGGAGTTTATCTTGCCAACGCTGACAAACGGCCAAACTCTCATCGGTTGAGTCATGATCGACAATAATTAGTTCTAGGTTGGTATAACGATTGTGAGTTTCAAGAGAGGAAAAAAGGTCTTCTAGTAACGTTGCCCCGTCGCGATTGAGGATAATTAGAGCAATCTCAGGGTTTGTGGTGAGGGCTTGTGGAGGATGATAGACGAGGCTGGGAGTTGAGGCCGATTGGGGGAGGGCTAACCGTTGTCCTTGGGGACCGAGTTGTACCCAGATGGGGGAGTGGGGGAGATCGCGATCGCAGCCGTGGCCCGTCACACGCACTGGAACGGCAGTATAACTGTTGATAGAAGGGGGGATTTTCAGTTCAAACCCATGTCGGCCTTGACTCTTGAGAAAACGAGCTAAATCAGGGCGATGGCTTTGGGCGGGATAAGTCCCCAGAAGCCTGTCGCCGATATAGACATCAACCCAGAGGGGTTTGTCGGGGTCCTGTTTGTGGCAAATCCAACCGTAGATAAAGTCAGGAGTCACCAGTTGCAACTCCCCCTGGAGATCCTCTGGATTGTGAATTTCGGGTTGGGCGGGAGGGGTTGGGGCTACTTTATTTTTTTTTTGAGCAGATCTTGCAGTTTGGCTTTAATCTCGGGGCGATCTTGCAGTTGGAGGGCCATTTGATAGAAGGTGATGGCCCCACTATCTTGATTCTGACGGGCTAGTTCATCGGCCAGTTGCACATAGAGGTCAATATCGTTGGATTTGAGATCTAAGGCCCGGTGGTAGTTATCGAGGTCTTCAGGATGTTCGGCGATCGCCTGACGATAGCAGTTTACCGCTTCCTCGATATCCGCCAAGGCCCGACCCCGCAGAGCATCAGCCAGTTTTTTGGCTAACCAGGGCGTGTCGGGGGCTAAAGCCTGGGCCTGTTGGAAGGCCTCGACAGCCTTGTGATACATCTCCAATTCCATCCAGGCTTGGCCCAACTCCACATAGCCCCAATGGAACTGTGGGTTAAGGGGCATCGCCTCCGCCAGGACATCAGCGGCCATTTGCCATTGTTGCAAAGCCAGGAGGGATTTCCCCCAGAAATACTGACTCCAGAAAAACTGAGGATCTAAATTAACCGCCTGTTGTAGATGAGTCGCGGCTTCTTGCCAACGTTCTTGGGCCACTTGGCAACGTCCAGCATAGTAATGGGCTTTGGCGACTTGGGGATGTTCGGCAATAGCCTTCTCGGCCGCCGCTAACCCCTCTTGCCATTGTTCCGACTGACAGAGAAGTTCTGCAAGTCCTAACTGGAGTTCAAAAGACTCTGGGGCAAATTGCAAGGCCCGACGATAGACGCGGATGGCCTGGGGGATTAAGCCTTCGTCTTTGAGGCGTTGGGCAAAACGATGTTGGGCGAAGACCTGTTCGGGGGCAACTTCGGCCAGATGATGGTATTGACTCATGGCCCCATCCCAATCCTGCATCCCCGCTAAAACTCGGGCATAACCGAGTTGGGACATAACTCGCTGGGGGGCTTTTTGTAACAGGGTTTCATAGGTGTCGCGAGCGGTGTGCCACTGTTGGCGATGGGCCAGAACTTCGGCTAAATTATGCCAGGCGTCGAGTAAATTGGCATCCGAGGCGATCGCCCGTCGATAACAGGTTTCGGCGATATCCCATCGGTCTAGTTTCACCCAACGGTTGCCTAACACCAAATGGTCTTGTGGTTGAGCCCAATCCGGTTCAATGGCCAGGGCTTGCTGCCAACAGGCCAGGGCTTCACCTTCGTTGCCCACCTGTTCCCAGACTTTCGCGAAATTCCGATAAGCCGCCGCCAGTTGCGGTTGTAGACGCAACGCCCGTCGGAAACATTCGATCGCTTTGGGCCAATGTTTCTGTTGGGCGTAGAGGCTGCCGAGATTGGCGTAGACTTCGGCAAAATCAGGCTTGAAGCGGAGAGCTTGACGATAGCTATCTTGGGCTTGGGTCGGTTGGCCTAGGGCTTGCAAGGCATTGCCGAGGAGTTTGTAGAGATGGGCATCATTTTTATGAGTTAGGGCCTGTTGACAGGCCTTGATACAGGCGGGCCATTGACGGCGATCGCCGGCTTCTTGGGCCACCTGCTTCAACTGCTCAAAGCTCGGCGATTGAGGGCTAGACTCACCTGTTGCATCCTCCTCAGTTGGGGTCTCCTGAGCCGCTGAAGGGCTGTTCTCTGGAGTCAATGCTGGTTTTGCCTCCTCGGAGCTGGCGGGGGTCTGAGGGCTATTAGAGGCGGGATAGGTGAGAGCCTGTTCATAGGCGGCGATCGCCTCGGGCCAACGCCCATCTCTCTCACAATCTCGGGCTACGGCCAACCATCCTTCACGAGAGTCGGGAGATGAGAGAACCTCATCAGAAACAAGATCTGACTCACTCTCATCGTCCTCACTCGTCTGAGAGCAACTCTCATCAGAAACGAGATCTGGCTCACTCTCATCGTCCTCACTCGTCTGATCTGATTCTGATAAATTCTCATCTAAACTCTCATCTAAATCCCCATCCAACTCTGGGGGCTGTTCAGGAGCCGACTCAGCCTGATAGATCGTTTCAGCCAGGGGGGTCTCATCAGGGCTGATTTCATCGGCTAGAGTTTCCGTGAAAGGTTCAGTTTCGGGCAACTCCAGCAATTCTCCAATCGAGGAATCGTCCATCTCCTCCGGCGAGCCGCTCAAGTGGCGTAACAGCGTCTCAGGCGTGAGATGAGCCAGGTGTTGCTCCTGGGACTTGTGATTGGAATACACCGTCCATAACAGCTCTTGTAACTCTCGCAATCTCTGTTCTCGGAAGGCATCCAACTCCTGAATTTCGGCCAATTGCACTTCGACGGTTCGACTAACAGAGTCCACCTCGTCAGGGAGTTGGTCCTTGTGTCTCTCAAGTCGTTGTTCGAGATCTCCGAGCATCTGATCAGCCTGTTCAGCCCGCGATTCTAACTCCGTTTCCAAATCTCCTAAATTCTCGAGTTCCTGACGCACTTCCTGACTGAGATACTGAACCACTCGCCGACGCAACACCGCAAACACCGTCATCGCCGCTAGGGGAGACAGAGCAATACTCAGTAGTAATACCTGATAAAACCGAACATATTGATTGACATACTCCCGGCGCTGAATCAAAGATTACAGCGCGGGATTCTCACAGATCGTGATTCTTGATTCAGCGAGACAACGTATTGAATCTGATTTCTCA
>LJZT01000086.1 GCA_001314905.1 Phormidium sp. OSCR | reverse complement strand
GCCTCTTGCCTCTTGCCTCTTGCCTCTTGCCTCTTGCCTCTTGCCTCTTGCCTCTTGCCTCTTGCCTCTTGCCTCTTGCCTTCTATTCCCTGTTCCCTATCCCCTATCCCCCTCAAACCTTCCAAAACGGCAACAGCAACATCCAATGTAATTGTTGCACCTGGGGAGTTTTCTGATATTCCGTCAGTCCGATTGTCATGCCGTCATGACTGGCTGCTGGTTGGGCTTGGTAGGTTCCCAGGAGATAGTCCCACCAGGGGAGATTGAAGCCAAAATTGCTGTTGGTTTCGCTGGGGATGACGGAGTGATGGACACGGTGCATATCGGGGGTAACAACCACGGCCCGCAAGAGGCGATCGAGGGTCTGGGGAACTTTAACATTGCCATGATTGAACATGGCGGTTCCATTGAGGACGATTTCAAAGAGAATCACGGCCAATACCGGCGCACCCAGCAGGACAATGGCGATGATTTTGATGCCCATTGAGAGGATAATTTCCAGGGGATGGAAGCGTAGGCCCGTTGTTACATCGAAGTCTAAATCCGCATGATGGACTTTATGGAGTCGCCAGAGGGTGGGGAGGGCGTGAAACATCACGTGTTGGAGATAGATGATAAAGTCCAAGGCCAAAAATGAGAGGATGATGGCTGGCCCGGGGGAGAGGGAGAGGACGTTAAATAGTCCCCAGCCTTGTTCGCTGGCGATCGCCGCTACTCCCACGGCGGCTAGGGGAAAGACAGCCCGCAAAATGAGGGTATTGAGGACGACGATGCCCAGGTTGCTGAACCAGCGTTTGGCTTTGGATTGGCGCGGTTGGCGACGGGGGGCGATCGCCTCCCAGAGTCCCATCAGGACTAATATGCCAAAGAAGCAAGCGAGGCGAATTAGGGGTTCGTTTTCCATCAGATGTTGTCACCGGTAATCTCAATTTCACTATAGCGATGTTGGTATTTTGAGGCCACGAACGAAGCATTCTGCGTTTCGGGAATTACAATAGTTAACATTAAGGCCAGACCGTCAAACCAAGAGATTATGACACCGACTGTTTACATTGAGAATCTCAAAAAAACCTACGGCGATGTCACCGCCATTGAGGATGTCTCGTTTTCCATTGAGGCGGGGGAAATTTTCGGTTTACTCGGACCCAATGGGGCTGGTAAAACCACCACGATTCGCTGTCTGTGTACTCTCTCGAATCCTGATTCGGGGCGGATTGAGGTGTCTGGGGTGTCCGCGATTGATCGCCCTCGGGTGGTGCGTCGTCTCCTTGGCTATGTGGCCCAGGAGGTGGCGTTGGATAAGGTGTTGACGGGGCGGGAGTTGCTACGCCTACAGGCGGCGTTGTATCACTTGCCTAAGGGGGAGATTGAGAACCGCATTGATACGGTTTTGGAGATGTTGGGGTTGACGGAATACGGCGATCGCAAGACGGGAACCTATTCTGGGGGCATCCGCAAGCGTTTGGATTTGGCGGCTGGATTGTTGCATCAACCGGATCTGTTGGTGTTGGATGAACCCACGGTTGGTTTAGATATTGAAAGCCGGGTGGCGGTTTGGGGCTTTTTACAGCAGTTGCGGGAACGGGGAACGACGATTCTCTTAACGAGCCATTATCTCGAAGAGGTGGATGCGTTGGCCGATCGCGTGGCGATTCTCGATCGCGGCCGGGTGATTGATGTGGGAACTCCCTCTGGGTTGAAAGATAAGGTGGGTGGCGATCGTATTACGCTGCGGATTCGTGAGTTCGCCCCGCTTGATGAGGCGAACCGCGTTAAGCAGATGTTGGAAGCCCTTCCCTTTGTTCGCGAGGCGATCGTCAATGAGGCCCAGGGAAATTCTCTGAATTTGGTGGTCAATTCTCAAACGGATGCCCTGACTCAGGTGCAACAAACGTTACAGGGCCAAGGATTGCCCATTTTCGGCATCGCCCAATCTCGCCCCAGTCTTGATGATGTCTATCTTGCGGCTACGGGGCGCACTCTCATGGATGCTGAGATTGCGGCGGCCGGAAATCGGGATCTCAAAAAGGAGAAGAAACGTCAGATGGCGGGGAATTGATTAAGGGGGAAGGGAACAGGGAATAGGGAACAGGGAATAGGGATAACCCACCCCTGGCCCCTCCCAAGAGGGGATGGCAAGGGGCAAGTTGGGGTGTGTGTTGATTCTTTGTTCAACAAAAATATTTTGTTGCAGGTTGGATGTTTGATGCCGCTGTTCGCAGAACCCCTCCCGCCTTTCCATGAGTTATTCTATTGTCTGTCCCCACATTGTAACCAATAAAACCCAAATTTGTCAAGAGTGAATTGTCAAGACAATCATCAAAAACGGGAGGATTGAAAATAAGGTCAAGAGGGGAAAGATGAGGACGTTAAGAGGGTTTTCGTAGAACGAGTAACCCAGAGAGAAAGCCGAGGACTCCTCCGGAGGCATGACAGAGAAAACAGATTTCTGGGAGCGAGAGGTCAAAGACCGTTTGAATGACGATAATCAAGAGAATTGAGCGGAATCGTTCCCGAGCAATTTGGGCGTTATCCTGTCGCCAGCCTTGCCAAAACAGAGCGGCGATCGCGCCAATTAATCCCATCACTGCCCCGGAGGCCCCAACCACAAATTGTTCCTGAGTTCCTTGGAGGGCTAATAGGGTAATAAAGCCCATTGATCCAACACCACTGACTAGGTAAATAAACAGGAAGCGTAGCCGCCCAAACCGGGCTTCGACAAAGGTTCCGAGAATGTAGAGTCCAAACAGATTCATGCTTAAATGAGCCAGCCCAAAATGGAGAAAAGTCGAGGTGACTAAACGCCACCAGTCCCCGGCCAGGGCTTGACTGGGGACTAAGGCCCCGAGACGGTATAACACCCAAATATCCTGACTTCCGCCGAGTCGTGTGGCGATGTAAAAGGCTAAAAGATTAAGGGCGATGATACCCCAGGTTACTAAAGCTGGCGGGGCAGAAATGGGATTTCCATAGCGTCGTTCGTCGTTTAGGGTGAGTTTAAGTTGCTCTAAGATATGGGATGATAAACTATTGAGTTGTAGCTGAGAAGTTTGGGTTTCTAAACGATGTTGAATGTCAGTTTGCAGGAGATGATCACGAGTTTTACTAAGGGCTTGAAATAGAGGTTGAGCGAGATGCGATCGCCCCCCAAACTGATACGCCGTTGCCAGCCAAAATTTCTGTTTAACGTCAGGATAGGTTCGTAGTTCAGTGTTAAGCAGTTGTGACACCGCCTCGGCTTCGCCGCAAAAGGCTAAAACATAAAGTCGGGCCAGGCCAAGACGTTCAAAATCTCCTAGACGCTGCATCCGTTGGCTCAGGGCAACAAATTCTCGTAACATGAGATTGAGCTGCCCCGTTTCCCCCAAGGCCCGGAGGTAGTAGAGGCTAAAATTGAGGGGAATATGACCCTTTTGATAGGCTTGTAGCCAGGTGATAAAGTTTTGCCATTGACGTTGAATTAACAACTCTAGGGCGATCGCCAGTAAATGGATCGGAGATTTTGGGCTTTGATGGCGTTTCAGGAATTGGATGGCTTTGGCGGTGTGGCCTCGTTGGGCTAAGGCGAGGGCCTTGAGGGGAACAATGCGATCGCCCCAGCCATCGGCCGGATGAAGAATCAGCAGCAGTCTCGCTAGAATACAGGCCCGCCTATAGCGAGAGGCTTTCACCCATTGATTGATCTGACGCACTCCAAGAATCGGGATCAATACCGTCAGAGTCCAGATAGCCCCGCCGACGATGGCCGCTAACCGGGTTGAGAGGAAGGACAAGCCAAAAGACAAGCCCAATAAGCCACTACAGAGAATTACCCAACCCCACTGTTTCGGGCGAGTAGACAGCGATCGCCAGATGAAGACTACAGTTGATAAATAGATAATCCATAACACAAGGCGATCGAAGGTCATCGGGATTCCTGAATTGGGCTTAGGGGGCGAGGGCGTTCAACGGTATAATCGAAGGTCGCAGTTTCCCTCGTTCCCGTCTGGGTCAAACTGGGGAAACCGGTCTATTTTGACGGATACGTCTTAATCTAATCCTAGTCCCCCTATTACGGAGAACAAATTTTGGGAGTTGAACTACGCAGCTTTGTCTATATTGACAGCTTGCAACCTCAACACGCAGCCTACATGGGAACCGTTGCTTTGGGGTTTTTGCCGTTACCGGGGGATACGTCGCTTTGGGTTGAAATTTCACCCGGAATTGAAATCAATCGCATTACTGATGTAGCCATCAAGTCCACAGGGGTCCGTCCTGGGGTACAGGTGGTTGAACGCCTCTATGGGTTATTGGAGGTTCACGCCAGTCGCCAGAGTGATACTCGCCGGGCTGGTGTGGCGATTCTCGATGCGTTGGGGGTGACGGAACATGAACGCCTCAAACCGAAGATTATGTCCAGCCAAATTATCCGCAATCTCGATCCTCACCAAACCCAGTTGATTAACCGCACTCGTCGGGGCCAGATGATTCTGGCGGGGGAGAGTTTGTTTGTTTTGGAAGTGGCCCCGGCAGCTTATGCGGCGTTGGCGGCGAATGAGGCGGAAAAATCAGCCCTGATTAATATCCTTCAGGTGCAAGCGGTGGGTAGTTTTGGCCGCTTATATCTCGGGGGAGAGGAACGGGATATTATTGCCGGTTCTAAGGCGGCCCTTGCTGCTATTGAGAATGTCTCGGGGCGATCGCAAGATAAGGGCAATAGAGAATAAACAATTAGGTTTAGTGAGTTTAGGGCGGGGGGGCTGTCTCCTCGAGCTCATCACCCAACCCAGGGAAGATGCCTTCAATGGAACGGATGATACTGCGTTCGGGGAGACGTTCGGGTTCAAAGATGGCATCTAAGGCGCGATCGAGATTAGGGGCCATGACAATTTGGTTGTCATCAGCCACAATCACCCGAACTAGAGTGGGTAAGGCATTTTGATCGGCTTCGAGGTAAAGGGGTTCGACATAAAGCAGGGATTCATCAATGGGAATCACCAAGAGATTCCCCTGAATGACTCGCGATCCCTGACGATTCCACAAGGAAAGTTGTTGAGAAATCAGGGGATCTTGGTTAATTCGGGCTTCGATTTGCCCTGGGCCATAAATTAACTCTTGTTTCGGGAATTGATATAACAACAAGCGTCCATAATTGTCCCCGTCCGATCGCCCCGCTAACCAGGCGATGAGATTAGCCCGTCCACGGGGGGTAAAGGGATGTAGGAGAATGAACTCCTCGGTCGTCTCCCCCGGTAACTTCATGATCAGATAATAGGGTTCAATGGTTTGTTGTTGGTCGCGGTAGGTTTCCGTGGGGACTTCCCATTGATCTTCTCGATTGTAAAAGACCAGGGTATCGGTCATGTTATAGGTCAATAGGCGTTCCGACTGCACCTCAAATAGATCAATGGGATAGCGAATATGCTGCCGTAGGGCGTCAGGCATGGCGCTGAGGGGTTGAAACAAGTCCGGGAAGATTTGCTGATAACTTTGGATAATGGGATCTCGTGTATCGGCAATGTAAAACTGCACCGAACCACTATAGGCATCAATGACCACTTTGACGGAGTTGCGGATGTAGTTGAAGGGATGGTCTCCGGGATCGGCGTAGGGATAGTGATCGCTGGTGGTGTAGGCGTCGAGAATCCAATATAAGGTATTCCCCTCCACGTCGGCGGCTGTCTGGGATGAGTCGGGTTGCGTATTCGCAATCACGAGATAGGGATCGTGGTCGTAGCGGAGGAAGGGGGCGATGGACCGAACTCGGCGATCGATATTGCGGCGGAAGAGTAACTTGGTCTGGGGACGAAAGTCATCGGTTAGCAACATCCGCCAATCTCGTAAATAAATGGCGTATAGCCAACGTCGCCAACCGGTACCAATAGTGACTCCTCCATCGCCGTCGTAGATGTTATAGACATTTTCTTCCCCCTGGGGATAGTCAAACTCTTGAACGCCGGTGTTCGTCATCACGTAGTTGTTGGTCAACTCGCCATAGTAAATACGGGGGGCACCAATGGGGATACTTTGGCGGATGCGTTCATTGGCCGCCTCGATGGGGGTTTCGGCCTCCTCATCATCCCCTCTCCCGGCGATTCCCCGCACAAAGTATTCTGGTAATCCGTTGGAGGTGGCGGTGTTGACGGGACTCATGGTGAAGCCGTAGCCATGGGTATACACCAGGTGTTTGTTGATCCAAGTTTGGGCGCGATCGGGGACTGAGTCAAAGTCTAATTCTCGGGCCGCGAGAATCACTTGGCGGGTTTCGTCCTCGGCCACACCCTCGGAATTGATCTCCCGAGGAATGCTGTAACGGTCAATATCGGCATTGAGGAAGCGGTAGTAGAGGCGGATTTGTTGCAGTTGACGATTTGTTTCTAAGAGGGGACGTGTGTCCCACAGACGCACGTTGCGGATGGTTAAATCATTGGCCGCGATCGCCGCTCGGTCCAGGGTCGTGGTAGGGTTAAAGCTTTGTACTTCAATGGTGTCGAGGTCGAAGCTGCGACGGGTGAAGGCGATGTTGTACCCAAGATAAGGGGCTTCTCGGGCCGGTTCATTGGGTTGAACCAGGGTGCGTTGCACCAGTTCGGGGAGGACGCGGGTACTGACGAGGGCGGCGATCGCATAGCCGCTGAGAATCAGGTAGAGTGGTGGAATGAGGACTTTTGGGGTATAACTTCGTTTCTGACGGAAGGGACGGGGAGTGCGACGGCGGTTGAGGATAGGATAGCTACCGGAGAGGGCTTGCCAGAGGAGAAGGATGGAGATGGCGATCGCCAACCAAGATAGGGCCGTATAGGCCGGTAATTTTGTCGTGACATCGGCGTAACTAGCCCCATAGGCTACCCCATCTTCGGAGTAGAGTAACCCATACCGTTGCAGGCCATTACTCAGGGCTAACACCCCCATCAAGGCACTGCCAATGCCCTGCAAATGTCGTTGTTGGGCATTGGAAAATCCAGGAAATTCCCCGTTACTGAGGGTGTTTTCACAGAGGAGATAGATTAAGGTAACCGCCACAAAGCAAAAACTGGCCAGCCCAAACATCCAAAATTCTACCAATTCCCAAATCGGAAGTTGATAGATATAAAAGCTAATATCTAAGTTAAAGAGTGGGTCAGTTTTTTCAAAATTAACAGGATAAAATGCTCTTAAAATTTGCGCCCAATGAGACGGTAAAATTAGAGCAAAGCCAACACTGACACCAATGGCTAAACTACGTAATACAGCACGAGGAAACCACAACACCAGAAGTGGTAACAAGACTAAGCCGCCCCAAGCCCAGGGATAGTCTGAAATCGGCTGTAACTCTTGTAAAATCTGCCAAGGATTGAGTCGTTCAATGGATTGGGGGCTAATGTTGGGAACAGTCCAATCCGGTTGCCAGCGCTCTTGAATAAGGCGACTATAGTAGAGGATTATAATTCCCAGAAATCCCCCTAAACTGATGCCAATTAGTAGAACGGTTCCTAAACTAATTGCCGGGGTTTTTTGTTCTTTTTTAGATTGGTTCGATACGTTAGATTGCTCGCCCCGGAACGTTTGCAGTTGTAACGTTGGGTCGAGAGTCGGTTGCAGCGAGACAGTGTTGCGGGGTTTGGCTGGATGCTTGAGTCGTTCAGCCAGAGAAAGATTGCCCCAGCACACCAACAGGCTCAGTCCCGCCACCACCAGCCAAATGACTCCTTGAGTTTGCAAACGAGTCAGGAGAACGGAGAAATAGCCGACGGATCTAAACCAGAGGACTTCTCCCTGAAGTTGGGCCAGCAAATCGAGGCTGAAGATGACTCCAGCTAAGATCACAAGACTCTGGAAGACAAGTTTCACAAGGGTTACGGGGGGCTATTGGCTATCAGGGTTATCCCTGGAGTTGAAGATGTCGAGTTTTTGATCGCCGAGGATGTTACCGTTGTCTTCGGGTAAGAAGTGCTTTTCGGGATTCTCCGATTCTAACGGAGGGATAATCTCCTCGAAGACGGGTTGGGTCATTTCCGGTTCAGGAGTCGGTTCGGGAGTCGGTTCGGGAGTCGCTTCAGGAGTCGCTTCGGGAGTCGCTTCGGGAGTCGGTTCGGGAGTCGCTTCAGGAGTCGCTTCGGGAGTCGCTTCGGGAGTGGGTTCGGGAGTCGCTTCAGGAGTCGCTTCGGGAGTGACATCGAGATCACCGTCTTCGATAGACTCTTGAGTGGGTTCAGATGTCTCAATGGTTTTTTCTTCGAGCCACTGTTCATCGTCTTGAGGGAGAGGATTATCTTGGGACTCCTCTGAGATTGGCTCGGAGGGGACGGAAGCGGGGGGAATTGGGGTGTTTTCAGCCGCTGGGGTCGCTTCTGGGGTCGGTCGGTTGTTGGGTTGCACCGGTGTCTCGCCACTGGTTTCGCCGCTTGTCTCAGGATTACCGCTGCGAGCTTGGTTCAATTCCCAACCGAGGCTGATACTCCCTAAGAGGAGTCCAAGCAGCAGTAATCCGCCCATGACCAAACCTTTAGGGAATGCTGTCTGCTGAGGTTGTTCTGAGGTGGCGACCCTTGGCGGGCCAGCCGGGGTGGGATTTGGGGAGGCTTTGGCAGACGGAGTTGGTGTTTTGGGGGTGACTTGAGTGACGACTTGACTTGGGGCCGCCGGGGCGATCGCAATGGTTTGTAATTGAGAGTTGACCTGGGAGGTGATACCGTCGGGGGAGAGGGCGGTGAGCATTTCGGCGGCCGTGGTGAGGCGATCGCGTGGATGGGAGGCTAGGGCGCGATCGAACACCTGAATCAAGGATTGGGGGAGTTGGACATCTCCTGACGGCAACGCCTCACGCCATTGTAAGTCCCCGGTGACGGGGTCACTGGGAATTTCGCTGGGAGGTTTCCCGGACAGCAAGAATAGGCTCGTCAGGGCGAGGCTATAGAGGTCGCTGCTGTAGGTGGGTCGTCCGGCGGCTTGTTCGCTGGCCATAAACCCTGGTGTGCCAATGACCACTGAGGACAGGGCCGTGACATCGCTATCTTGGACGGCTTCTTTCACGGCACCGAAGTCGATCAGAACCGGTAGGCCATCGGGAACTCGCAAGATGATATTATCGGGCTTGATGTCCCGGTGGATCATCTGATGGCGATGGACATGATCGAGAACCGGAAGAATGGCGTGCAGCAAATGGACGACGGCGGTTCCAGTCCAGGGACCTTGACGTTGAACCCGTTGAGTCAGGGTTTCGCCTTCAATCCACTCTTGGACTAAATAAAATTGCCCATTTTCGCAAAAATAGGCGTGAAGTTCCGGGATTTGGGGATGTTGCTGGCCGAGGGTTTCTAAAACCGCCGCCTCTCGTTCAAATCGCTGTTGGATGACCGATCGCTTGGCTTCGGTTTGCGTCGTCAGTTTCAGTTGTTTGATGACGCAGCGACGACGAGATGGGAGATGGGTATCTTCGGCCAGATACGTACAACCGAACCCCCCATGTCCCAGGGTATCGAGAATCTGATAACGGTTGTTTAAACGCGACGAAGCCATGAATAGCCTCCTGAGTGGCGGCGGGACATTGCAAGACATCGGAGTCATCCCCCGGGAGACTCCGACGTTAACCTCACAATAGTATGGCAGGTCTCCCGAAACTTCAACGGCTCTATTCGTCCTCTTCTTCCCACACTTCAACGGCGAGAAGTTCACTGAGGGGATCTTGCATGGAAAACTCGAATTCAAGTAATTCTTGTTTAATTCTGGTCCAGTCATCGCCGAAGAGAAAGGCGATTTTCCAGATGCGATCGCCCGGTTTGACGATTTCAGAATCCACCAGCGACCGAACTTGACGCTGGACTTTTACCATAGGGTGAATCACCTGATGGTTCATAAGACCTCTTGAATTTTTCAAATTCTCTTTAATTACGATTGGGTACGAGTTGGACAGTGCTTAACAGATTGCTTCGAGACCGACTGCCAGTACAACTCCGATACTATACCAATATCATAACTGCTCCAAGTTTGACAAGCCCTAGGGCTAACATTTTGGCAAATTCATGGCTGAATCGGCTGAAATGAGCAGTTGAAACGGGTTCAGAGACAGGCAAGCCACGATTTTGTCATATCCGGGCAGTTGTCCGGGTTTTTAGGGGTTTTCTGCCTTGTTTACCTGTTCCAACAACCAATCTCGGACCCTAGGATTTACCAGTTCCGGGGCTTCATCTTGGGGACAATGACCGACACCGGGGAGAGTGATAAAGGCATCCACGGCCGGGAACTCGGCGAATTGACGGCCCAATTGTACCGGTTCCCAGGGATCGTCTTCCCCCCAGAGAATGAGCGTCGGACAGGGTAACTGATCTAAGAGTTCTTCGGGTAATGGCCCTTGAGAGTAGCGAGTAAAGGCGATAAAAACGTCACTAGCCCGGCGATCGCGCCCCGGTTTTAATAATAACTCCACTAACTCATCAGTGACCGCCTCTTGCCGTCGATAGGCTTGCAAGAGAACCTTGCGGACGGTCTTGGCTGTAGCTAACTGCTTAAAGAAAAATGTTCCGACTGGCTTGATTCCCAGAAGAGTCTGCAAAATCGGTGCTGTCGTCCGTTTCAACCAGGGTTGACTGGCCCGGCGTTTATCGTGCAGCAACCGTAGGGAACAGTTTAATTGTACAACGCCCCGCACCCAGTCAGGATGGGAGACAGCGGTTTGCATCACCACGATACAGCCGATGGAGTTGCCGATGAGAAAGGCGGGTTCCCCAACCACCTCACGACAGAAATCGGCCACCAAATCTCCCCAAGTCTCAAAGGTGTAGTCAATGACTAAGCCGGGGGTGGGTTTATGGGAGTTGCCAAATCCTAGTAAATCCAGGGCGTAGACTTGCCCAACTTCGGCCCAGTCGGGAATGTTTTTGCGCCAATGACCCATCGAGGCCCCAAACCCGTGAACCAAGACCATCGCTGGCCCTGAATTGCCCTGTTGACGATAACAAATACGGAACCCTCGCCAAGTCCAAAACTGGGGGGTAGTGGAGGTTGGAGCGTTGGAGAAGTCCGGTGTAGATACGGAGGCCGTCATGACAGATAGGCGGGTGCGTTACATTTCTTCATGGTAGCGCCTTTTTAGGGGTAAGGGGTTTAAGGGGCGATCGCCACGGTGAGATCCCCATGACAATTCAAGACCTCAAGCTTGGGTTGTCCCTGCATCTGTTCTAGCACTAAATCAACGCTGGCATCCCCAACCTGCACCCCTCGCAATTCTAGACGCTCACAGTGCGGCAGCAATCGTGGATCATGTAGATGTAATTGCCGATTGGCGGCATCGGGCTGTAGATTTAGGGCCATCTGAATCAGTTGAAACAGACAGCCACTGGCCCAAGCTTGGGGGGAACAGGCCACGGGATAGGGAATCACCGGACGATTGTCCTGGCGAGAATTGCCACAAAACAGTTCTGAGGGCCGCAACTCGGGTTGCTGTTGGGCCATCTCAAATAAGTTTCCCGCTAGGGTTAGGGCAAAGTCTGACTCGCCAATATGCCGCAACCCGACGGCAATGGCCGCCGTATCATGGGGCCACACTGACCCTATATGATAGCCGTCAGCTTCATAGGCGGGGGAGTCACAGCTCAGGGTGCGAATGCCCCAACCGCTATATAAGTCTGGCTGTTTTAATCGCCGGGCCACGGCCTGGGCCTTGTCAGGGTCAAAGATATCGGCAAATAAACAGAGTCCTGGATTGGAGGTAATACTATCAATGGGATGTCCGTCTTCCGTCAGGGCCAAGGCACAATATTTGGCTTCAGATAGCCAAAAATCCTTATTAAAGCGTTGTTTTAGCTGTTCAGCATCTTCTCGCCATTGCTGTTGCAAGTCCGGCCGCCTGAACATCTCAGCCAACTCACTCCAGCGGGTTTTGGCTGCATAGACATAGGCTTGGACTTCACACAGGGCGATCGCCCCGTCGACTTGTTTCCCGTTACCATCGACGATACAATCGCCAGAGTCTTTCCAGCCTTGATTGCGAATCCCCCCCGGCGATCGCCGCAGATAGGTTAAATACCCCGTTGGCTGCACTTGACGATCAATCCAATCCATGGCAGCCAAAACATTGGGCCAAAGCTGATGCAAGGTCTCTTGATCCGCCGTCCAAGCATAGTAATCGGCCAGAAGCAACAACCATAGGGGCGTGGCGTCAATGGTTCCATAGTAGGGGGTATGGGGAATCTCGCCACAGCGGGCCATTTCTCCGACTCGCACTTCATGGAGAATTTTTCCAGGATCTTCGTCATGCCAGTCGCTGTCTAAGGTTCCTTGGTGACGGCCTAGGGAAATGGCTGTATCTCGGGCTAAATGGGGGGCAATTAGTAGGGTTTGTGAGGCGGCGATGGCCGAATCTCGCCCAAATAGGGTCGAAAACCAAGGAATCCCCGCCGACAACACGGTTTCTTCTCCAAAGGACTGCCGCAACAGATAGATATCCCGCTGCGATCGCGCCAATACCCCGTTAATTTTGGGGTTGTCGCTGCTGATTTGAGTGGTTTGGTTTTTCCAAGCCTCCCAGGTTTTTTGTACCCGTTCCTGCGCCATTTCAAAGGAGTCTGGCGGTTGGGTCTGGGTCGCGAGTTGGTCATCGGTCAACAGGGTGAGGCGATAGCCGAAAGATTGGCAAACTTGGGGGGCCAGGGTGAGATTCCAGGTGGCGGTTTGGTCTGAGATCTCGTTGGGGAATTGTCCTTGAAACTCAATCACGGACTCCACTAAGGCCCCATCGAGGCCGCAATAGGCGAAGCGTAGCCCCCGACTCGGTTCAGCGAGCCGCAGTGTTTGGCCTCGTTGGGGGCGATCGCAATAGCGGCGAACTTCAAACAAATCCAAAAAATCGGCATCAAAGGCCAACTGAATCGACAGGGAGATGGGGGTTGCCTGGTGGTTGATGAGGGTAATCCGTTCAAACAGGCCCCCGCAGAGAATCAGATGACGCTGAATCTCAACGGTTTTCCCTTGCTCTTCGTTCTCTGATGGATAGACATAAGTAATGATGGCCTCATCACCCCGACTAGCATCATAGTTTTGCAACTGGGGCGATCGACCATTGAGGGTTAATTGAGACTGACTCAGAAAGCGAGTATCCCGACAGAAGAGGCCCGTATGAGTTGGATCACTGGCCCCTAGGGTATTCCCCAGGTGATCGGTCGTGAGAAACACATCATCAAATTTAAGTACCAGAGTGGCCTGTGGCGATCGCCGTAAAGGAATGGAACGTTGAGGGGAATCGGCCGTCGGTTCATAGCAACGACCAAAAAAATTGTGAGTTTGGTCAGCCATGGACAGTTAATATGGACAGTTAATAATGAACAATGAATTGAACAGACGGTCTAGGGGTGATACCTAAAGTTTGCATTCAAGTTTGCATTAAGGATACACCCCAAACCGTCTCAACGGATTACGCCACTTTCTGACCAACAGGCTGTGCCGCCATCCCTCCAGTGCCAGTCCTTACTGGGGATGGTTTCTCTGAAAATGAGCGAATCGGCATCCCAAAGCCACAGGCATTACAGAACCAATAGAGTTGACCCATACGGATATGTTCCAACATGGATTTACCACAACAGGGACAAGATTTAACGGCCATCAATTTGTTCTCCTAATTTAATAAACAGCTAGCAGAACTCACAAGACCTTAAGCCATGACGGCTATCAAGACCGGGTTATCAAGACCGGGTTATCAAGACCATGAGGTATCTCATCGATTGGTCATGACGATCTTGCGAATTAGGCCGCCACTAACGGCGAGACGGGAACATGATGGCCATTTTTTACCCACCGTTGATGTAGGACTTTTTGGTAAGCCGCTTCGTATTTCTCCACCATGCTACTAACGCTAAAACTGCGAGAGACTAAATCACGACTATGTTGTCGATTTAGGGTATTCACCCGAGAGACGGCTTCAACCATTTCATCAATGCTATGGCAGATAAAGCCAGTGGTTCCCTGGGCAATGATTTCCGGAACAGCCCCCCGGCCTAGGGCGATGACCGGTGTTCCGGTACACATCGACTCAATGGTGACGAGGCCAAACGGTTCGTCCCAGGTGATGGGAAACAGGGTGGCGGTGGCATATCCCAAGAGGTTCGCCTTGTCGGTGTGGCCGAGTTCCCCATGATATTGGATTTGCTGCCCATCGATATGGGGGGCAATTTGTTCGTCGAAGTAACGGCGGTCAACGCTGTCAATTTTGCCGGCCATTTTTAGGGTCCAGCCAGTCCGTTTGGCGATCTCAATGGCGTGGTGTGGTCCCTTTTCTGGGGAGAGACGACCGAGGAAGGCCAGATAGGGGGGGTCGTTGGCTGGTTTGTTGATGAAGGGATAGTCTTCGATCGCAATGCCATTATGGACGGTTCGCAGAAAGTTCAGTCCAGGGACTCGTTGCTGCTGGGCATCGCTGATACTGATATAGTTTTGCTGGCTATATTGCTCGAAGACGTCCTGGTTTTCTAGGGTAAACCCGTTATGCAGGGTGTGAACAACTGGAGTGGTCAGCATTTCGGCGTAGGGCAATGCTGAATAGCCGGTATGGAAGTGGATCATGTCAAATTCGTTGGCCCGGTCGAGCACTCGTTTGTATTGCAAAACGTCGTAAACGCCAGGTTCAATGACCTTGGGGTTGAGTCGTAGGGCCTGGGGACAGACGGCATCGAGGTCTGCCAGGGTTTGGGAGTCCCCGGAGGCAAACAGGGTCACTTGATGACCTCGGCGACAGAGTTCGTCGGTTAGATGACTAACCACCAGTTCAATGCCTCCATATCCTGGAGGTGGGACTTGTTCCCATAAGGGCGAAACTTGGGCAATTCTCATAGCTATCTCCTCGCATTGTTGACAATCCAGGTCGATTTTCCTTGCGATCGCGCCAGGATAAAACATGGGTAAATTTCTGCACAGTCCAGAGAGAAATTTACCGTTTGGGCTTAATGTACTCAGATGAATTAATGATGAGTTGGTTAACTGAAGTTGCCGACTGGCATGGTTACTGCCTCCTGGAATGAGTTAGGCGATTGCCTCAGTCTGGATTTCTCCCCTCGTTAGCTCCTAGACTAACGTATGGGATTTTGGGCGACATCTACATGACACCCTCTCAGTACCCGTTGATTATCTCTGAATCTTCAACCGTCTGTCGAGTCGAGTTAACCGAACCTCCCTGCGATCGCTCAAATCTTCCCCCTGCCTTGCCTTGAGCATTTTGTAATATTTATTACCATAAAAAATCCTCGTTTTTCTTGACAAGCTTGCTCAGGACTGCTATTATTAAATTAATTCAAGTTTAATCCTTTGATGTATTGAGTTTGATAAGTCAAATTTGATAGATTAAATGGATAGGCTTGCGCCGCTCCGGTGCGGGCGGCGTCGAGCCAAACATCTAGGCTGCGCATTTTTAGGGAACCCCCCCCCATTCCTGTACAAAAATCAAATAGAGAGAACTCGGGAGAGCCATCTCGTCCCGAGTTTGTGACGTTTAGGGGGTGTCCTCGTCGTCTTCAGCCGAGCGAGCAATACGATTGAGAAGATCGAGAGTGCGATCGCCGCGTTCGAGGGAGCGATCCTCAACGAACTGCACCTCAGGAGTGCGCCGTAGCCGCACCCGCGATCCGAGTTCCCGTCGGACATAACTGGTGGCCGAGGTCAATCCCTCCATGGTTTCGGCCCGGGCCTCATCCGTGCCATAGATACTGACGAAGATTTTAGCGTGTTGTAAATCTCCCGAGACATTAACATCCGTAATGCTGACCATGCCAGCCCCGACGCGATCGTCTTTAATGCCATGCAGCAACAAATCACTAACTTCCCGTTTAATCAGGGAAGCCACGCGGGAAGTGCGACGGTTAGTAGCCATAATCTTTGCTCTCTTGCGATGCGATGGGCGATATAGAGCGCCCCTGTTCCCAGTTTAAACTGAATCAAGACCCTAAAGTTGAACCGTCGAGATCCCCAGCATTGCCTCAAGGGTGAAGTACATAAACATGAAGAGGGCAATCATAAACGTGATCACTAAGCCCAAAAACAGAGGTCGTTCCTTGGCCAGAGGCTTAATCCAGTCATAGATGACGTAAAACGTGCCAAAAATGAAGGTAATCAGATAGCGAGGATAGCGGGAGACATTTAACCAGAAATTTTCGTTACCAGTAGCCATAAGATCTCAGAGACGATAAGCGATTAAGGGTATTGTAGCGACTGCTGGGCCAGCGAGACCAGAGCCGTTAAGGTCGATGGGGGTCACAGCCAATTTCCGATCAGGGTATAGGGCGCCCAGAAAAAGGGATGAGCGAAGCGTTCCGAGTCAATGAGGACATTTTGGGCGCGACGCAGGGCTTCACTGCGAGTGAGGCTTGGATCTGAGAGTTCTTGATAAAATTGCGTCATCATCGTGCGGGTGGCTTCGTCGCTGACAGGCCAAAGGGTGGCGATGGTGCTGCGAGCACCCGCACGAAAGGCGACACCGGCTAATCCCAACGCCGCGCGATCGTCTCCGGCTGCGGTTTGACAGGCGCTGAGAACTAATAACTCGATCGCCTCTCCACCGACATCTCGGGTTTGCAACAGGTTTTGCAGTTCGTTGACGTTGATGCGGTAGTTGTCGTCCACCTCCGAGGGCCAGGCTAAGATAAAGGTCTCCTCGCTACTAGAGCTAAATTGACCGTGGGTGGCTAGATGGACGATGGAATAGTGATGGCGCTGTAATGTTTCTTGAATGTTGGCTTTGGTATAGTCCTGATTCAACAACACCTGACTGTTAGGGATGCGATCGCGGATAGCCTCGACTTCGATGGGAACCTGCGGTAAGGGAGGAAAATCTGCCGTCACTTCTTCGGACAATCCCGCGATGAGGGCCGTCATGGTACCTCGTTCTAGGGGTTTGGGATCGATGAGTTTTAAGCCAGGACTGAGGGCGAGGCTGTACGTTTGCACAAGATAGCGATCGCCGTCATGGAGAATGGACATGGGAAGGTTTCGTAACGGCCCGTCTAAGACAAAAGCGATGGTGTTAACGTTACTGTGGGCGAGGTCAGTTTCAAGGGGTTCGAGTAACCAATTATAGAGTTTTTGAGATAGAGG
Organism: Phormidium sp. OSCR; assembly: GCA_001314905.1. Classification (GTDB taxonomy): domain Bacteria; phylum Cyanobacteriota; class Cyanobacteriia; order Cyanobacteriales; family Geitlerinemataceae; genus Sodalinema. The sequence continues at coordinate 2,960 of LJZT01000086.1, read as the reverse complement.
CAACAGGGTTGACGTTCTAAATCGTCCCCGTTCAATCGGGTCTTCAACTAATACTTTTTTGATTCGATTAACTGTCGTTAGTAACTCTGTTTTTGTGACCGTTGTGCTGTAGTGTTTTAAGTTCTGATTGGGTAGCCGAGCAATGACATCAATGCGTTGTTGGTCGGGTGAATTAGCGTCTAAGAGGATTGTATAGATTAGAGCCGTTTTCGAGTCAATGTCATCCAAAGCAACGGGAGTTACATCCAAGCAAGCCTGCTTAAAAAAGTCATCCAATTCAGCAACTTGTAAGGATTCAATGAGGTCTCGAACTTTTTCTAAATTCGCTTGTGAAGGACTTTGTGATTGTGAAATATCCGTGTTAGTGTTGTTTTTTAACCTCGCATAAGCTTGGCTGGAATTAGTGGCTAAAAGCAGTGCCATCAGTTGGCGATAAACCGGCTCAACGCTATCTTGAAACGAAAACTGAACCGCCGTATTCACAACGGCGAGATCTTGACGCATGGCTTGCAGAGACTTGACCGCTTCCTCATAGAGGGCGATCGCCTCCTGAACGTTGCCACGCGCCTTCACAATTCGTCCTAACTGCCATTCCCAGCGATAGGCCACATCGTAAGCATTGGGGAGTTGTCGAGCCAAGTCTAAGGCTTGTGTCGTCAAGGTTTCCGCCTCATCCCACTGCTGAGCCAGTTCATAAAGATGCCCCAAATCTCCCAGTGCATAAGACTGAACCCGTCGATCGCCCAAGGCCATGGCCCGCCGATGAATCTCGGCCAGCCGGTTGGCGATGGAGTAGCGGTTGAGGATATCGCCGTCCCTTTGCTCCCCGAGGGCGATCGCAGTGCGGGCGAATTTCAACTGAGCAAACAAACCACTGCGGCGGCTTGAGAGCGATTCACGGTGAGTTTCCAGATAAGCTTGAATCTCAGGGAATAACTCCCGCGCTCCCCGTAGCTGTTGGCTTTCAACCAATAAGCTCAAGCGATCAACCTGAGCTTGCATCCATTCGAGAGGAGACTCGGCCCCCGCCGCCGCCTGCCGGTAATAGTCTAACGCCGCTTGTCGTCCGGCGGGAGTTTGCCGCGATCGCGCCGTGTTGGCCAACCCCAACCAGGCGGCAATGATATCGGGCTGAGAGTCGAGGGTTTGGGCGATGGCTAAACTCTCCGCCAACGCCGTTTGGGCCGCATCGAGTTGACCGAGCGATCGCAGCGTATTACCCAACTGGTACAAACTGACCACTTTCAGCCGTGAATCTGGGTATTCAGCCAACCGTGCATTCACCGCCTCCAGGATTCCCTGAGCGCGACGATAATAGCCCAAAACCCGAAGCGCCTGGGCTTGGTTGATGCGAGTTTGCAGCACGTGGCTATCTTCCCCGAGTTGCTGATAGCGCCTCTGGGCCTGTTCCCAGATTTCAAGGGCCGCCTCAGGCTGTCCGCGATCGAGGAGTAGGCCCGCTTCAGTATTGAGGACTTGGGCCAAAACCCGCGATCGCCGCCCATTAACATCAGAGCCATCGATATCCTCGATTTCCAGTAGATCTCGACTTCTGGCGACGGCGTTGAGAGCTTCATCGAGGCGATCGAGCTGTTGTAGAGCCAGAGCTTGATTACTCAATACCATCGCGCGGGCGATCGCATTTCCCTGACGAGCAAACCCTTGTTCCGCCGCTTGCCAAGCCGTTAACGCCGCTTGAAACTGTCCCCGGCCATAATCTTGGCGACCTTGGCGCAGCAACCCTTGAGGGTCATCCGCTGGCGTACCCTCCACCACAACAGCGGGTTCCGAACGGGCGAGGGTTGCCCATCCCGTCATAGCCCCCGTCATAGCTGCTGTGGGACGACTACTGAAGGCGATCGTGAGCCAGAAGACACTGACAGCAAGGGCAAAGAATTGGAAAAGCTGTTTCATCAGACATCATAGGAAAACAGAACGGGAATCACTCAGGACTATTAATCCTCGCCGCAGCCGCCCAGCGGTTGCCAGACATCAGACCGCGTCGCTTCAGCCATCACCAACACCACAGCGCCATCAGACTGACGCACCCACCCCGTCGCTTCCACCAGGGGGGCCGAGGTGCGATCGACCCGAGCGCCTGAGTCAGACGCGCCCTCAGGGTCTGAGATCTCCGACTCCGGTCCTAAATCGGGCAAAACTCGGGTGCGATCGAGTAAATCCGTCGGACTTGGGGGCAATCCGCCCCGTCCCGTCATCGTAAAACTGCTGATAGTTTGCGGTGAACACCCCGTCCCCAACAACCGGGACACATCCACCGGACTTTCGGGTAAATCAGTCAGTCCCGAGGTCGGATTGACATCAGGCGAAATAATGGCAACAACCCCGCTAAACTCCCGTCCCAGTTCCGACGTGGCGGTAATATTGCTTCTGGGAGTTAACTGATTGCGAAACTCAGTCCCGAAAATCCCTTGAGTCGTAATCTGAACTCGTCCGCCAGAACTGTTGATAGCGTTGGCCGTAATATCGCTATTTTCGCCAGCGACCAGAAGAGTTGTATTGAGGATCATATTTCCACCCGGAAAGCCTCCTTGCGCATTGGTTTGGATACCACTGCCCCGTCGCAGAATCGTCAAGAACGCACCATCGAGTTCGACGTTCCCCCCTTGTCCTAGGGTATTCGCGAAAATCTGCGCCCCCTCATCGAGTTGAATCAACTCCGCTCGCACGAAAACATCACCTGCGGTAAAGTCATTCGGAGTCAGCAAGCTGGCGTTAGTCGAAGACAACACAGCCCCGTCGCGCATTTCCAGCCTGTTGGCGACAACCCGAACACTACCGGCATTGCCTCGTCCAGTACTCCCAACATTGCTCGATACCGCACTGTTGGAGAATACTACCCGGTCAGTGGCTTGCACCGTTACGGTTCCCGCATTTCCATCACCTGAGGTACTTGACGACAGTTGAGCCCCTTCACGAACTTCTACTAAGTCGGCAGAAAC